>CANPMT010000003.1 GCA_947575235.1 uncultured Porphyromonadaceae bacterium | reverse complement strand
AAATGCACGTCTATACGGTTACCTGTCACCTGACGTTCCCCGGTCCAGACTATTGGCTTGCGGAACATATACATCATGGAGTCGCGCTCAACAAACACCAACGAGTCGGCGACACCCTGTATATCCTGCTTGAAGAACCGGCCTCTATGGTAGGCCAGAGCCACATGGAATTCTTTCGGCACCATCGGCACTGAATCCACAGGCATCCCGGGCACCGAATCCGCCGGTTCGGAGGCCACTGTGTCAGCAGGCAAGCCATGTATCACCTCATCCATGGCGGCGTCTGCAAGTGAGTCTCCTCTCTCCTCTGCTATTCCGGCTTTCAGCTCAAGCTGCGGATTGAGGGGCTGTGGCACTGCGGGAGCGGGCGAGGGAGGCGGTGTGGTTTTCGGCATGGCAGCCGCGAGCCATCTCACGGGTGCCTCCACAAGGGGTGCTATCACCTTGAAGAATCTCTCTGAAATCCAAAGGAGTCCGTCATCATCCTTCACAGTGATATCGCCGTTGAATTCCGGAAATCCGGAGAGGGTCCATTTATGCCGTGCGGCCACCATCTCCGTTATGATATAGGTGCGTATTGTGTCGGCACGCAGGAAGAGGGTGTCGCTCTGCGAATATTCCATAAGGAGGGGATACTCGCAGGCCATTGCCTCGCGTGTGGAGTCGTTGTATATGCCGAATCCGCCGATAAGCGTCGTCTTGTGGGTGGTGTCGGTAAGCACCATCGGCATCGGGTGACGGTTAGGGTCGCGGAACATATATGCACGGCTGATACGGGTGGCGTTATCGTAGATAATCGAATCCCCCTCGAGAGTCGTGACATTGTTGTTGGAGTCGCGGTGAATTATCATCGAGCGGCTCAGCAACTCGGCATTGCCGGCCTCCGTGTTGTAGATTCCCCGGGTTGTGAGGATTGTGTCATTCGCTCCCTGTATCTCGGTCTGGCTCTCGATACGCGCTATATGGGTGGCGGTGTTGTAATGGAGGGTGTCGGTGAGGAGTGTGAAACCATCCTTGTTGTTTACAAGCACCACATCATGATAGAACTCGGCGTTCTTCGTGCCGGGTGAATATTCGCCGTAGAGCGAGGTGAGATTATTCACCTTGTCGTCGATGATGCCCCATTGCTCATACCAACCCAACTCCATGGCTATGCTGTAGTCAAGGCTGTCGGTGGTGAGAGTCACATCCTTGTTCACAAGACGCACCTTCTGGCATGAGGGTCCGTTCTTGAGCCGGGCCATGCGCTCATTACCCTCGTAATAGAGTTTGTCGGCATACACGAAGAGTGTGTCACCCTGCTCCATCCTTACGTTGCCGAAGGCATCGAGCGAGTTAAGGTTGGGGTAATAATAGGCCGAGTCGCAGAACATCCACATACCCGCCTGGCGGAACTTGACGTTACCCTTCACTATCTGGCGCTCCACAGTGTCGCGAGTCTCCACGCGGAACAGACTGTCGGCATACTCCAGGAATACCTTGTCGTCGCGGTAGCGGTTGGCCGAAGGTATCTCGGGCTGTATCGGGCGCGTCGGCTTGGGACGTGTGTACGTCTCATCCTTGTCGACCTCCCGGGCAGCCGCCTGGCGGGCATAAGCCTGCATCCCTATGTTCACGACAAAACCTGCCGCCACCATTCCCACGGCGGCGGCCACTCTTGTTTTCCGGTCAAGAAGACTTATCCTCATCAGTCAGCTTCTCCTCTGTTAATTCTTTCAAGTATGATCAGTTCTCCTTTATCCAGCCGTTGTAGCGGAAGTCGCAGCCGCTCCAGCCATCCTCGATCCTGACATACGTATCTTTTATCTTCTTCTCCAGCCACTCCTTGAGTATCTCCTGGCGCTGGTGGGTCTCATACATCTCTTTGATCATGTTGAAGTCGTCAGAGAGATTGGCGCGGTGGCCGGGCACACGGTTGGTGAGTCGCACTATGGCCACTACATCCTTGTTCTTCGCCGCATCTTTCATTATGAAGGCCTCGCTGATATCACCGGGGTTCATCTTCTCGACACGCTGCGCTATCTCGGGGGGGAGCTCCTGCATCTCGAAACGGCTGCTTCCGGTGTTCTGGTTCATCATAATACCCTTGTTGTTGCGGGTGTCCTTATCCTGCGAGATGTAGCGGGCGGCCTCGTCGAAGGGGAAGGCTCCACCCACAATCTCCTTGCGGATTGAGTCAAGACGTGTGGTGGCATCTATGAGATCCTGTGTGCTCACTTTCGGACGCAACAGGATGTGACGCACGTTCACCTGGTCGCCACGTTTCTCGATAAGCTGGATGATGTGGTAGC
This sequence comes from uncultured Porphyromonadaceae bacterium, assembly GCA_947575235.1. Lineage (GTDB taxonomy): Bacteria > Bacteroidota > Bacteroidia > Bacteroidales > Muribaculaceae > Lepagella. The sequence continues at coordinate 86,787 of CANPMT010000003.1, read as the reverse complement.
CGTATTCTGTCTCCACAATACGCGACACCTTCTTGGGGTCGCTGAGGTTGAACGCCACATTCGAGAATTCCGGCACAAAGTCGGCACGTCCGTGGAATCCGAGCTCGCCACCCTGCATGTTGCTTCCATCCTCGCTGTAGGCGATTGCCAGTGTCGAGAATGATGCGTCGCCCCGGTTGATACGGTCGGCATAGTCGCGCAGACGGGCCTTTACATCCTCGATCTCCTGACGCGGGATGTTGGGATTCAGGGTGATGATCTGGGTCTCAACCTGCATCGGCACGTAGGGTATGCTGTCGGCGGGGAGTGAGTCGAAGTAGCGTCTCACCTCCTTGGGTGTGGCCTTGACATCCTTGGTGATCTCACGCTGCACCTGCTGCACGATATACTGGTTACGCACAAGGTCGAGGAACTGCTCGCGCAGCTGCGGAATCGACTTACGGAAATACTCCTCCACCTTCTCCTTTGAACCGAGGTTGGCGATGAAGAAGTTGATTCGCTGGTCGACATTGGCATGCACCGTGCTCTCAGGGGCCTCGATTGTGTCAATCTTGGCCTGATGCAGGTAAAGCTTCTCCACAGCGATTCTCTCGGGGAGCACACAGTAGGGGTCGCCGGCTATCACCTCACCCTCCGAACGGAGTTGCTGATACATCTCCTCGACGTCTGAGCGGAAAATGGCCTCGTCGCCCACCACCCATGCCACTTCATCCACTACATTGCGGGCGGGCTGGGCAAATGAATATATACCTGTCAGAGAGGCCGCGGCCATCACAGGAATCAATATCTTACTCTTTTTCATCTTTCTGGTTCAATTTCTTTTTATCATTCTTCTGTTCCATCATCCGGTGGGTAACCGGGTCGTATCCTACAGCCACAAGCCGATGGTCGCCGATGGCCTCCTTTATGAGCGACTTCACAAGCGATTCCTCATATGAGGCCATCTTGGCCTGCTCCATCATGGAGCCTATGCGCGGAGCCGCGAAGTCGTAGGGCTGTTCGCTGCCGGTGGGGAGAAATTCCGACACGGGCAGCAGATATACCGACCCGTTGCCGGTGGTCTCGAAATTATTATTGGCGTTCAGGAAAGCATCCGGATCGTAAAACCGGTAGGGTATCTGGTCGGCTATCGTCTCCCAGTCGATCCATGTGTTGACGAAAAACTCATACTGGAGGGCCTCTCCTATCCAGTTGCGTTCAAGTTCGTCGATGCTGGCGTCATCGGCAGTGAACACACATCTCCGGATATCGTCGAGTCCGGTGGAATTGGCCGGAACCTTTATGTAGATCCCCTTCACCAGGGGGGTCTCCGCCACAAATTCACTCCGGTGCGCCTCGTAGAAGGAGCGTATGCTGTCGGGACTCACCTTCACCTCCTTCCCCTCGCGCATCCTCTTCAGATATTCTGTGGTTATGAGCCGGTTGCGGTAGTCGGCCACTTTCCGTTCTATCTCGGGAAGCTGCGGAAGTTTCTCCTCTGCGAGTTGCGACAACACCATCCCCTCCACCCATTTGTCGACAATCTTATGGAAGAGTGCGGCGCTGTCGGCGCTCTCAAGCCCCACCGGTATCCTCGACACCACGTCGCTGAGGGTCAGCACAGAGTCGCCCACACTTATGAGTATATCTCTGTCGTCGGGTGGCGGAGCCTTGTGGCAACCGGCCGCGAGAAGCGTGAAGGCTGCCAGAGCCATCACCTTCATAGGCGTGGGGAAGCGCGATGACCGGATTTTATGCCTGTCACCGCGCTCTATTGTCTCTTTCAGGTGAAGAGGGAGCTTCATTCGCTGAAATTATTTCACTTTTTTAAGTTCTTTCTCATTTACCTTCACCGGATATCTGGATTTCATCTCCTGAATCCAGCCGGCCTCAAGTTCATTCTGATAGTCGCTCGTAACCTGGCCGCGGACATCACCCACCTCCTCAGGGGCTGTGAGCACACGGGGCTCAAACAGAAAATAGGTGGTGAAAGCCGGTGAGTTGGGTTTTACGGCCGGACCGTCAAACATCAGATTGTCGACCATCGGATTGGCACCTTTCTCCACCAATACTCTCTCCAACTGCACCTTACCTTTGAATTCCTTGCGGATCTGGGGCATTACGGAGTCGGCGGGAAGAGCGTCCATGCGGCTCTTCACCACACCTGCCACTGAATCATTGGCGGCCTGCACCAGGATACCCTTCACACGGGGCGAGGTCCAGGCATATTCCGAACGATGGTCGTTGAAATATTTTTCAAGACCCTCCTTATCTTTTGCGGCCTTATCCCATACCTTCTGCACGCTTATCTCATAAAGAAGGCTGCCGTCGCGGTATTCGTTGAGAAGATTGCGGTAGTCGGCATTATTGGCGTAGAGCCAGTCCTCCTCAGCCTCTGTGAGCTGGTTGTAAAACCACACATCGGTCGAGTTCTCGATTGCATCCACTGCATCCTCAGCATCGGCTATCGAGGTTTTTCCGAGCATTGTCACATATTTTGAGGCGGGGAGTTTCTTGCCGTCGATCACCGCTATGGTGGTGTTGGCGAGGGGTGCCACAGAGTATGCGGCCACAAAAGTCGAGTCAAGACCGTTATGCTCACGCACGTATCTCTTCATCCCCTCCAAGGCGGCATTCTCCATGCGGGCCTTATGTTTTGCAGCAAGACGCGCGCTCTGGTCCTTGCGGATAAGGGGCATGCGGCCATCCTGCGGAGAGGCAACCCTGCGCTGAAGGTCGGCCTTCACCTCCTCGAATCCGGGCGCTCCGCGCTTTCCGGTCTTGAGGATTATATGCCAGCCATCCATGCTCTGCACCGGCTCCGACACCTGGCCATCCTCCAGGGCGAAGGCAGCTGCCTCGAATTCAGGCACCATCTCGCCGGGCCCGAACCACGGAAGCTGCCCGCCGTTCACGGCGCTGCCCTTGTCGTCTGAATCTGCCTTGGCGATCTCGGCAAACTTCGAGGGGTCGGCCTTCACGATGGCATAGATACTGTCGATCTGCTCCTTGGCACGGGCCATCTCCTCGGGAGTGGCACCCTTGCGTGCCATCTTCATGATGTGCGAAGCCTGCACCTTACCCTGTGCGGGACGGCGCTTACCGGTCTTTATGATATGATAGCCGGCGGGCGACTCCACAATCTCCGACACTGTCCCCTCGGGAGTGGCATACGCTGCCATCTCGAAGGCATACGGATAACGGTTGGCCACAAGCCAGCCAAGATTACCTTTATTGGTGGCCGCTGAACGGTCTTGCGAATATCGCATGGCCATCTCGCCGAAGTCGGCACCGTTGAGAATCTCGGTGCGTATGCTGTCAAGACGCTGGCGCAGCTTGCGGTTCTCGGCTCCGGAGCGTGTCTTCATCATCATGATGTGGCTTGTCTCGACCTCCTCCTTTCCACGCTCCACAGCCTCCTCTACAAGCTTGGTGAAGAACGTGGAATCGTTCATATAGGGTGAGGCCAGTTCCTTGCGGTACTGCGCCATCTCTTTGATGAATCCGGCAGTCGTGTCGATGCCGGCGGCCTTTGCGTCGGCCACCTTCATCTTGTATATCTTGAACATCTCCACATACTCCTTCAATGGCTGCGGAGAAAGCTGCTGCTGGCTGTTCTTGTGATACAGGTATTCAAATTCTGATTTGGGAACGTCTATTCCGTTTACCGTCAGTATGACAGGGTCTTTTGCCGCCCAGGCCAACGCACAGGCTGAAAGTCCCGCTCCAAGAAGGATCTTGTTCTTCATCTGCTATGAGAAGTTTGTTATCGTTATATATCCATTAACGTCAGGAATCGGATAAAATTATATCGCGCCTTGTCAAGAGTGGGTCAATTACCCATCTCCGAGAGGAATTTCACCCTCACAAGACGTATCTCCTCCTCGGTGAATTCATCTCCGAGTTCCTGAATGGCGGCCTCAAGGTCATCCTCCTGGCTCTCTTTGAAGAAGTCGATGATGTCGAGCTCGTGGTCCTCGTCCATTATCTCCTGGAGGAAGTAATCGATGTTGATCTTGGTGCCGGCGTCCACTATAGCCTCAAGTTCGTCGATGAGCTCGCCGAATTCCAGACCTTTGCTCTCGGCCAGCTCCTCGAGGTCGATCTTGCGGTCGATGCTGTGTATGATTGAAATCTTGAGCTTGCTCTTGTTGGCTACGGAGCGCACGCGGATATCCTCGGGACGCTCGATCTCATTCTCATCCACATGAAGTTTGATGAGTTTCACAAACTCCTCGCCGTAACGTTTGGCCTTTCCGGCTCCCACGCCCGGTATGTTGGCCAGTTCATCCACTGTGATGGGATAAGTCGTGGCCATGGCCTCAAGACTCGGATCCTGGAAAATCACATACGGGGGGAGGTCGAGTTTCTTTGCCATCTTCTTGCGGAGGTCCTTCAGCATATTGTAGAGCATCGGGTCGGCCGCACATGAGGCGCCACCCTTTATCTGGGGCTCCACCTCCATATCGGCGAAGTCATTGTCTTCGACAATCTTGAAAGAAGTTGGCTTCTTCAAGTATTTCTTCCCCTTGGGTGTGACATGAATAATCCCGTAATTCTCAACATCTTTCTCAAGATAACCGGCTATGGCGCCCTGACGTATCACGGATGAGAGCATCTTCTCGTCAGCGCCGGTCAGGCAACCGAACTCATCAATTTCATTGTGATGGTAGGAGCGCACCTCGTCGGTGGCCCTGCCGATCATGACGTTCACCAGATAATCGGGATTAAATTTCTCTTTCAGTGCAATAACCGTCTCTATGACGGCGCAAAGTTCTTCTTTAGCTTCCACTTGTTTTTTAGGATTTAAACAATTGTCGCAATTGCCGCAGTTGTCTGCCTCATATTGCTCACCGAAATAATGTAAGAGTATTTTTCGTCGGCAAACTGAAGACTCGGCATAGCTTGCTGTCTCCGCAAGCAGATGACGTCCGATTTCCTGTTCGGTCGCCGTCTTGCTCTGCATCAGTTTGTCGAGTTTCTGAAGATCTTTATTTGTATAATACGTTATGCAGCGCCCTTCCCCGCCGTCGCGTCCGGCACGACCGGTCTCCTGGTAGTAACCCTCCAGACTCTTGGGGATGTCGTAGTGTATCACATACCTGACGTCGGGTTTGTCGATACCCATGCCGAAGGCTATCGTGGCCACTATCACGTCGACCTTCTCATGAAGGAAGGCGTCCTGATTGTCGGAGCGGGTCACGGAATCCATCCCGGCATGATAGGGTAACACACGTATGTCGTTGAGGCGCAGTGTCTCGGCCAGCTCCTCAACCCTCTTGCGGCTCAGACAGTAGATTATGCCCGACTTCCCCTCGTTACCTTTTATGAAACGGATGATGTAGCGGTCGATATCCTTTGTCTTGGGACGCACCTCATAGTAGAGGTTGGAGCGGTTGAAGCTCGATTTGAAGACCTTGGCATCAAGCATGCCGAGGTTCTTCTGTATGTCGTGCTGCACCTTGGGGGTGGCGGTGGCGGTCAACGCTATGAGCGGACGTGTGCCCACCTCGTTGATGATGTTGCGGATGCGACGGTATTCCGGACGGAAATCATGCCCCCATTCCGATATGCAGTGCGCCTCGTCCACAGCATAGAACGAGATGTTGACGAGACGCATGAAATTCATCGTCTCCTCTTTCGTGAATGATTCCGGAGCCACATACAGGAGTTTGGTGCGCCCCGAAAGCACGTCATTCTTCACTTTGTCGGCCATCGCCTTATTGAGCGAGGAGTTGAGGAAATGGGCTATTCCGTCATCCTCGCCGTAATGACGCATGGCATCGACCTGATTCTTCATCAGGGCGATGAGCGGGGAAATCACTATAGCCGTTCCTTCCGACATGAGCGCCGGAAGCTGATAGCACAGGGATTTGCCCCCTCCTGTGGGCATCAGCACAAACACATCCTCTCCATCAAGAAGTGTGCTTATTATCTCAAGCTGGTTCCCTTTAAAGTTGTCGAAGCCGAAGTTATGTTTCAAGGCTCCGTATATCGCTTTGATGTCTGCCATGGTTGTGAGGTTCGAAGATTATGGAAAACATTCCCCCCTCTCTCAGTGAGTGCCGGCTTTCGGCACACACCCGGAGAACGGAGTTTATTACAAAATTAAAAAAAAATCTTGAAATATCATAATCACGAATCATTTTTTTCAAATCCTGATCGTTTCCCCTCTCCGCTCACCCTCTCTATTACCCCTTTCACCCCACTCCCAACAAAGGCGGCCACAGGGTTTAATCTCCTGTGGCCGCCTCTTTTGCATCTCTCTGCCGAGGGGTTATTTCTCGGATATGCGGGTTTTCTCGAAATGTGCCTTCTCAAGCTGCTGCTGCACGTAGGCGGCATCCACCGTGAAGGTCTTGACGGGCTGCGAGGGCACCTCATACATGGCGTCAACCATGATGGTCTCCACGATTGAACGCAGTCCGCGGGCTCCGAGTTTATATTCTATGGCTTTGTCCACTATCAGGTCGAGGGCATCGTCGCTGAACTCAAGCTCCACACCGTCGAGAAGGAAAAGCTTCTTGTACTGGCGGGTTATTGCATTCTTGGGCTCGGTGAGAATGCGGCGCAGGGCGGCTTTGTCGAGCGGCTCAAGACTGGTGAGCACCGGCAGACGGCCGATAATCTCGGGGATAAGACCGAACGACTTGAGGTCTTGCGGCATGACATAACGCATCAGGTTCTCGCGCTGTTTCTTGCGGCCTGACTCGTCGTGGCCGTAACCTACCACGTGGGTGTTGAGGCGCGAGGCTATCTTGCGCTCGATTCCGTCAAAAGCTCCGCCGCAGATGAAGAGGATATTCTTGGTGTCGACCGGTATCATCTTCTGCTCGGGATGCTTGCGGCCCCCGTTTGGCGGCACGAGCACGGTCGAGCCTTCGAGAAGTTTCAGCAGACCCTGCTGAACACCCTCGCCGCTGACGTCACGGGTAATCGACGGGTTGTCGCTCTTACGGGCTATCTTGTCGATTTCGTCGATGAATACTATACCCTTCTCGGCACGCTCCACATCATAGTCGCAGGCCTGGAGCAGACGGGTCAGCAGCGACTCTATATCCTCGCCCACATATCCTGCCTCGGTGAGAACCGTGGCGTCTACTATGGTGAAGGGTACGTCGAGCAGACGGGCTATGGTCTTGGCGAGAAGTGTTTTGCCGGTGCCTGTAGGCCCCACGAGGATGATATTCGATTTCTCGATATCCACATCATCGGGAGCGGCAGCCTGGGCTATGCGCTTGTAATGGTTGTAGACTGCCACAGAGAGGTATTTCTTAGCCTCCTCCTGGCCGATGATATATTCATCCAGAAATTTCTTTATCTCCTGGGGTTTCGGTATGGAGTTCTCACCCTCCGTGCCCTTTGACTCGGCACGCGCACCCTTCTTGAGCTGGGCGTCGCGTGCGTCGTCGATAAATTTGATGCAGTCCGTGCAGAGGTTAAGACCCTCGAACACCGTCACGACGGGATTGGCCGAGGAATCATGTGCCCCGCACATCGAACATACGAGTCCGTTCTTTTTACCTGCCATCTCTCTTATTTCTCCTCCTTTTTAGGGTTAATGAGAATCTTGTCGATCATGCCGTATTCCTTGGCCTCGCGTGCTATCATCCAGTAGTCGCGGTCGGAATCGGCCTCGACCTTCTCGAAGGGCTGTCCCGAGTGGTCGGAGATGATACGGTAGAGTTCCTCCTTGAGTTTGAGAATCTCGCGGGCTGTGATCTCGATATCGGAGGCCTGACCCTGGATGCCACCCATCGGCTGGTGAATCATCACTCTCGAATGTGGAAGCGCGAAGCGTTTCCCATGCTGGCCGGCCACGAGAAGCACAGCGGCCATTGAGGCGGCCATGCCGGTGCAGATGGTCGATACGTCGCTCGATACATACTGCATTGTGTCGTAGATTCCGAGTCCGGCATATACCGAACCGCCGGGTGAGTTAATGTAGAGTGAGATATCCTTCTCGGGGTCAACCGAGTCAAGATAGAGCAGCTGCGCCTGGATGATGTTGGCGCTGGTGTCGCTCACCTGTGTGCCGAGGAAGATGATGCGGTCCATCATCAGACGCGAGAAAACGTCCATCTGGGTGACGTTGAGCTGGCGCTCCTCAAGGATATAGGGATTCATGTAATCGGCCGACGGAGTGAGGCTCACGTTAGTGGCGTTTCTGTCGATATAGCGGGTATAGCTGTCAAGTGTGTTGGAGTTGATTCCAAGATGGTTGACAGCGAAATTTCTAAAATCGTTCTGCATAATAATAATAGTACTTTACGTTTATAACGCTCCGGGAGGGTAAAAATATCTTGACCCGGCATTGAATTTCAGCAAAAAGCGTGCCAAAAAAGCGAATCGACCCGGCTTGAGCGTGGCACGCTCAGCCGGGTCGGGTCATATCTTTACCTCAGCTGCGGCTCAGGCCTCGGCCTTGGGAGCGAAGAGCTGGCGGAATTCCTCTACGGTAACGTCCTTGTTGTCGAGGGTCACGTTCTCCTTGATGGTCTCGAACACCTTGCGTGTAAGGGCGTTGTTGAAGAGCATCTCGCGGTTCTTGTCATCTTTCACAACCTCGGCTGCGTACTTCTCGATCATCTGCTCGGCGAGTGCGTTGGGGCCATACTGCATCAGCTGGCGTGCCACGGCGCCACGTGCCTCGTCGAGGATATCCTCCTCAGTCACCTTCACCTCAAACTTGGCTGCGATGTTGTCGCGGATAAGATCCCAGGTGAGTGTGCCGCGCATCTTCTCAAACTCCTCGTCGATATTCTCCTTGGTGAGTTTCTCGTTCTGGCGCATGAGGAAATCCTTGAGAATCTCCTCGGGATACTCAAGCTGGCCTACTGCATTCTCGACAGCCTCTTTGGCGTCGATTGAGAAGCGGTAGTTCGCGTCGTTCTCGAAGTTGATGCCGATGAGCTCCTTGATGGCCGCGCGGAACTCCTCCTCGTTGTGGGCTTTATCCTTGCCTACGGAGTTGTCGAAGAATTCCTGGTCGAAGTCAGCGGGTTTGAGCACGATGATCTCCTTGATTGTGAAACGGAAGTCACCCTTGTGCTCCTCAACCTGCTCTTTGTCGATATTGAGCATTGAAGAGAGCTCGATCTCGCTGTTGTCGCAAGCCACGGCAGGGTTGAACACGATGCTGTCGCCAACTTTCTTTGCCTCGAAGAGCTTCTTCTGGTCGTCGTTCTTGAAGTGGATAGGAGCGATGATTCCATTCTCAACCACGATGCCACCCTCTTTTACAGAGCCATCCTCGTTGAGCTCGGCAATCTCACCCTTGATCACGCAGTTGGGCTCAGTCTCCTCACCCGGCACCTGACGGCCGAAGCGCTTGCGGAGACCCTCAACCTGTTCGTTTACCATCTCGTCAGTAACCTGGATGTTGTAGAAAGGAACATGGAGGTCTTTGTTGACGTGGTTGTCAAACTCGGGAGCGAGGCCCACCTTGAATTTGAAAGTGAATTCAGTCTTGTCGATATCGATGTGGTTGTCAGCCTCGGGGATGGGCTGGCCAAGAACCTGAAGTTTGTTCTCTTTGATATAGTTGAACACAGCGTCGGCCACCTCTTTGTTGATGACGTCATATTTCACAGCTGTGCCATATTTCTTGGCGATGAGGCCGGCGGGTACGTGACCCGGACGGAAACCGGGCTCAGAGTGGGTCTTGCCAATCTGCTTGAGCTGTTTCTGTACTTTGTCGGCGTAGTCTTTCTCCTCGATTGTCACGGTAATCTCACCGTTTACGTTACCGAGTTTGTCGTAATTTACGTTCATTTTGACTGTATCTGTATAATTTTATGTATTTTACCAGTGTAGGCCGCCGGTTCCTGTGGTTGTGGCAGGGCCGTTTACGGCAATTCCGGCTGCAAAGATATTAAATTTTATTTTTTTCAGCAAATTTTAAGGCGATTCTACGCAATTTCTGCCCTTTTCAGAGGGTGAAGAAGGTGGTGAAGACTTTCACGGTCTCCACATGGTCGGATGTCCCGGCTGTCTCCCTGGCGGAATGCATCGCCCATATCGCGTTACCCATGTCGACACCTTTTATGTCGATCTGTGAGGTGAGTATGTTCCCTAAGGTGGAACCTCCTGCCACGTCTGAATGGTTGACGAAATACTGGCACTGCACATCTGCCACGCGGCAGATATTGCGGAATATGGCCGAACTTTCGGCATCGGTCATATATTTGCAGTTGGAGTTGATTTTCACCACGGGTCCACCTCCGATGACGGGATGGTTGGTGGGATCATATTTCTCGCCGTAGTTGGGATGCCATGCGTGGGCGTCGTCGGCCGAGATCATGAACGACCGGGCTATGCTACGGTAGAAAGCGTCGGCCTCGCCGCCGTAGAGGGTGACAATACGGTCGAGCATATTGCGCAGCACCGGTGAGGCGGCGCCTTGCTTGGTGCCTGAACCGGTCTCCTCATTGTCAAACACGGCGAGCACCCTTGTGGCGGCACAAGGCTTGTCGCAGGTGTCGAGCATGGCGCGTAGTCCGGCGAAGGCCATGGAGAGGTCGTCGATACGCGCCGATTGCATATATTCATCGTTGACACCGCACACCCCGGCTTTCTCGAAGGGATAGAGATTGGCCTCGTAGTCGATGATATCGGTGGGCTCTATACCGAGCGATTCAGCAATCATCACCTTCACGAAACCACCTTTCTTGGCAGTGTCCATCACCTCCTCGCGCGAGAAGTAGCCGATCACCGGCTTCATATCTTTCTGCACGCTGAGCGGATTCCCTTCGTTGACACTTCGGTTGAAATGTATGGCGAGGTGCGGTATGGTGGCCACGGGGCGGCGCAGGTCGAAGAGTCTTGTTTCGGGATTCAAGGGATCGCCTGAATCCACCATCACACGTCCTGAAATCGAGAGCGGCCGGTCAAACCATGTGTAGAGAATACCGCCCCCATATTTCTCGACATTGAGAGCCACCACTCCCCCGTCGCCGAGAATCTCGGCATTCGGCTTTATCTTGAAGCAGGGGCTGTCGCTGTGGGCGGCCACCAGACGGAACCCGGCCTCGGCGGGGGATGCCGTGCCGGCCACGAAAGCGAACACGGCGCTGCCGTTCTTCACCACATAATATTTCCCACCCGGTTTTATATCCCATCCCTCCGAGGGATTGAGCGCGGCGAATCCGGCCTTATCCAGTTCGGAAGTGATTGTTTTCACGGCAAGAAAGTTGCAGGTCGAGGCGTCGAGCCATTCGAGCAACTGCAATATTGTCTCATTATCCATTGGTTAAATTTTTCAGGTCAACTGTATTTGATATGATTGAGTGCGCGGAGCACATTGCAGAGCGTCTGGCTCCAGTAGGTCACGAAATCCTCCTTGCACTGCAGGTAAGCCTCTACGAGGCTGTCGCCATCGGTGTCTTTCACCACTGAGATGAAATTGAAGAGGGGCTGGAAGATGTCGGCCAATGATTCGGCGATGGAGGCGGCTATCGGCGTGTCGCTGTATTTCATATCCTCCTCGAAAGTCTCGAGAAACATGTCGTCGGGTCCGAGCACAGCCTCGATATGGCGGCGGATGCTGTCGTAATAATCCTCGTCGACGTAGTCAGGACGGTAGTCCGACTCCTCAAGCGTGACAAGGTCTTCGGCTGTGATGTCGAAAAATTCCCAGTATATCCGCGGGAGGGAGTCGAGCATACGGTCAACAAACTCCTCCTTCTCCATCTCGGTGGCATTCTCGCAAAGGGCGCAGTAACCGGCGGCGAGCTGCGTCACTGATAGCAGCCGGGTGCGTATGTTATCTTCATTCATGTTCATACAGATTATGGGTGGTTATATATTCTGCAACCCTTACAGGCACAAAAAAGTTTATGTTGGCACCTTCGCCTATGGCCTGGCGAACGAAGCTCGACGAGATATGGGCCGTGGGGCCGTCGCCGAGCACCGTCACCCCCGGAGGAGGCGTGTGCGGGGTCTCGAATCCGGGACGCGGGTATATCAGCAGACCGAACTCGCGGATTATCTTCCCGGCGTCGCGCCATCGGCCTAAGTTCACCCAGTTGTCGCTCCCTATTATGAGCACGAATGAATGTTCGGGATAGTGTTCCTGAAGTTTCTTGAGTGTGACGTAGGTGTAGGAGGGTTCGGGCAGCTCCAACTCAAAGTCGGAGGCCTTGACACCATTGCATTCTTCGGCCACCATCTGCGCCATGCGCAGGCGGTGGGCATCGGCTGCCGGAGGGCAGCCATCCTTCTTCAGGGGATTGAGGCGGCTCACCATGAGCCACACCTCATCTACGCCCCCCCATTGCGACGCGTAGTTGGCCACCATCGCGTGTCCGCAATGTATGGGATCGAAACTTCCGCTGTATATACCTATTCTCATAATCGTATGGATGTTATTGCGCGGTCAGCAGCCACAGGCATAGCGGCGGATCTTCTCCCCCACCTCGGCCACTGCCGTGTCAAGGTCGTCATTTACGACAACCTCGTCAAAATTCTGTGAAAAGCCCATCTCGTATTCCGCCTTTGCCAGACGCCGGGCTATTGTCTCCTCCGAATCGGTGGCACGCGCACGGAGACGCTCTGCGAGCGCCTCTATGCCGGGAGGCATGATAAAGATGGAGAGGGCGTCATCGCCGAAGCGCTTCTTGATGTTGAGGGCACCCTTAACATCTATATCCATGATAAGGTTGCGTCCGGCCCCCACCACACGGTTCACCTCACTCTCGAGTGTGCCGTAGCGTGTTCCGGCGTATACCTCCTCCCATTCCACAAACTCACCGTTGTCGACACGGGTCTGGAACTCCTCCTCTGTAAGGAAGTAGTATTCACGGCCGTGCTGTTCCTGGCCGCGTGGCTTGCGGCTGGTGGCCGAGATCGAGAATGAGAGGCAGAGCGACTCATCCTGCATCAGACGGCTTATGATGGTGGATTTCCCTGTGCCCGAAGGGGCTGAGAGTATTATTATCTTTCCTTTCATACGGGGTTGGCGGGTTTTGTCAGAGCACGTTGAGCACCTGCTCCTTTATCTGTTCGAGTTCATCTTTCATCATCACCACAATCTTCTGCATCCCGGCATGGTTTGACTTTGAGCCGAGGGTGTTTATCTCACGGCCGATCTCCTGGGCTATGAAACCGAGTTTCTTACCCTGGCCGCTCTCGGGATAGCTATCCTCGGCGCCGAGTGTCTCAAGGAAGTAGTTGAGATGGGTGGCGAGACGGAGTTTCTCCTCGTTGACATCGAGCTTCTCGATGTAGAATATGAGTTCCTGCTCAAGGCGACCCTTGTCGTATTCGATCGACTGCAGACGGCTGAGCTGGTCTTCAAGGCGTTCGCGTATCTTGGGCACCCTCTCCGCCTCAAGCGGCTCCACCTCTTTGAGAAGGGCGGCTATGCGGTTGATTTTCTCCACGAAGAATCCGTAGAGCTTGCGTCCTTCGCGGCGACGGAATTCGACAAGGGCATCGAGAGCCTCGCGGCAGGCGGCGTGGAAAGCCTCGGTCTCCTCCTCGTCGACAGTGGCGACATCCATCTTCATAGCTTCAGGCATACGCATCAGCACGGCATACCAATCCTGGGGCAAAGGGAGGGAAAGACGGGCTGCCATATCCTCGATCTGGGCTTTGTAGACGCCGAGCAGCTCCACATTGACCGTAGCCGTGGCCTCGGGCACAATATTCTCGACTGTAGCGAACACCTCCACCTTGCCACGCTCGAGAGCGGCGGCTATGGGTGTGCGCAAGGCAACTTCCATCTCCTTGTAAGAAGCGGGCACTCTCAGCGACAGGTCAAGCTGTTTGCTGTTGAGCGACTTAATCTCCACCTTTATCCTTTTGCTGGGAGTCTGGGCGCAACCGCGTCCGAATCCTGTCATTGATGAAATCATATCTCTTGGGTTATCTCCTTTACTATTGGGACTACCTCCCGATTCAGGAGGATTATGGTTTTAATTTGCAAATTTAATACTTTTCCATAATCTCCCAAAGTGTCAACCCCAATTTCATCCTCTCCATTTTGATTTTTCATACCCCCACACATCTGAATGCAGCTTTTCAGATGGACAATTCAGATGCGTGAATTCAGGGGTTTCTATCTTATACGGCACTTTTTTTGTATATTTAACTTTCGTTTTTCAGCTTTTTTGATTAGCTTTGCGTTTAGTTTGTGAATCACACAGTCACAATAGCTCCCTCCTCTTACACCGGGGAGCCCCCCGATGCGAATTGTTAACTACTTAAAAATAACCGGTTGAACCAAATAACCCAATTATATACAAGAAAAATGAACAACGACGAATTATTGAAAACCGTCAAGGAAAAGGCGGAAAAATGGCTCGGTCCCCAGTATGACGCTGAAACCCGCGCCGCAGTCCAGGCTATGCTCGACTCTGACGACAAAACCGCTCTCATCGACGCTTTCTATAAAGACCTTGAATTCGGAACAGGCGGTCTGCGCGGCATCATGGGTGCCGGCTCAAACCGTATGAACATCTATACCGTGGGTGCCGCTACCCAGGGTCTGGCCAACTACCTCAACGAGGTGTTCAAGGAGGAGCCCCAGATCTCGGTTGTAATCGGCCATGACGTGCGCAACAACTCCCGCAAGTTTGCCGAACTCGCAGCCGACATCTTCTCTGCAAACGGCATAAAGGTTTACCTCTTCGAGTCTTGCCGCCCCGTGCCGGAGGTATCTTACACCATCCGCAAACTCGGCACCCAGAGCGGCGTAATGGTGACTGCAAGCCACAACCCGAAGGAGTATAACGGCTACAAGGCTTACTGGAGCGACGGCGCTCAGATGATCGCCCCCCACGATGTGGAGACTATCGCTTATGTCAACGCCATCACTTCGGTCGACCAGATCAAGTTCACCCCTAACAAAGACCTTATCCAGATTATCGGCAAGGAGATCGACGAGCAGTATCTCGACGATATCAAGACTCTCTCCCTCTCACCTGAGGCTGACAAGAAGCATGCCGACATGAAGATTGTCTACACCCCGATCCACGGCACAGGTGGTATGCTGATTTTCGATTCTCTCAAAAAATGGGGCTTCGAGAATGTGATCCATGTGCCGGAGCAGGATGTCCAGAGCGGCGACTTCCCCACAGTGGCGTCTCCCAACCCTGAGAATGCCGAGGCTATGGCTATGGCGGTTGCCAAGGCCAAGGAGACAGGCGCAAGCATCGTTGTGGCTTCCGACCCCGACTCTGACCGTATCGGTCTCGTGGTTCGCGACGGCAAGGGTGAGTATCAGCTTGTCAATGGCAACCAGATTGTCATGATCTTCCTCTATTATCTCATCACACGCAACCGCGAGCTCGGCAAACTCACCGGCAAGGAGTATTGCGTGAAGACCATCGTCACCACCGAGACCATCAAGCGCATCGCAGAGGCTAACAATGTGACCTGCTACGACTGCTTCACCGGCTTCAAGTGGATTGCTGACGTAATGCGCAATCTCGAAGGGAAAGAGCGTTATCTCGGCGGCGGCGAGGAGAGCTACGGCTTCCTCCCCGAGACTTTCGTACGCGACAAGGATGCCGTTTCATCAATCACCCTGATGTGTGAGATCGCTGCATGGGCTGCCGAGAAGGGCATGACCCTCTATGACCTGCTCAAGGATATCTATATGGAGTATGGCTTCTCTCGCGAGCGTGGCGTGAGCGTGGTTCGCCCGGGCAAGACCGGTGCCGAAGAAATCGTGGCCATGATGAAGAATTTCCGCGAGAATCCTCCCAAGGAACTTGCAGGCTCACCTATCGTGACCATCAAGGATTACTCCGACCTCAACTGCCGCAATCTCAAGACCGGCGAGGTTGAGAAGATGAACTTCCCCACCACCTCCAACGTGCTCCAATTCTTCACCGAGGCCGGCGACAAGGTTTCTGTACGCCCCTCAGGCACAGAGCCTAAGATCAAGTTCTATGTCGAGGTACGCGAGAATCTCGAGTCGACCGACAAGTATGAGGAGACAGTCGTTAAGGCTGAGGAGAAGATTGAGAAAGTTCTCGCAGATCTCGGCGTGAAATAATCAACTTTTTCATATTAATTGTTTTTTTTATTGATGAAAATCCGGTGTATGGCAAACCATACGCCGGATTTTTTTGTTGAGATAACAAATTCCACTTATATCTATATTCTTTCCATGCGTAGAGCATTATTATCCCTCATATTCACAATTGCCGCAGTTATCGGCTGTCTGGGACAGATTCCCATAAAGCTTCATTCCTTCCCCTCGGCACCTCCGGATTCAACTGACGTTGTCCGTATGGAGAAACGTCATTTCTGGAGGGCCGCCGCGGAGGTGTTCGGTTTCAATATGGGGCTCTGGGCGTTCGACCGCTATGTGCAGAAGGGGGACTTCGCCTATATCTCTTGGAGCTCGATGAAACGCAACATCACCTCAGGCTTCAAATGGGACAATGACAAACTCGGCACCAACACATTCCTTCATCCCTATAACGGCAGTCTGTATTTCAATGCCGGACGTTCCAACGGCTTCAATTTCTGGCAGTCGGAACTATTCGCCATCGCGGGGAGCGGCATGTGGGAGGTGTTCATGGAGCGGGAATACCCCTCGACAAATGATTTCATCGCCACCCCTATCGGAGGCGCGGCATTGGGCGAGATTTTCTACCGCTCGTCAGATGCCGTGCTCGACGACCGTTCGCGCGGCGTTGAACGTGCCGGCCGTGAGTTGGCGGCCTTCATAATATCGCCGATGCGTGGTATAAACCGTCTCGTCACTGGCGACATGTGGCGCGTGCGTCCCACCATGGGGCGACAGTTCGGCTCGCCCGCTTTCGCGCTGCGGGCCTCGCTCGGATATAAGTTTCTGGTCTACAACAGCAAATATCGCGACAATCACCAGGGGGTGGCCATTCAGGTTGATGCGGAGTATGGCGACCGTTTCGAGGTGAAATCGACAAAGCCTTATGATTACTTCACCTTCAAGGCGCAGCTTCAGGTCATGAAGACCCAGCCGCTTCTTACGCAGGTTGAGATCAAAGGACGCCTCCTGGCACGTGAGTTGTTTGACAATTTCGCCTCACAGGGGAGCATCGGTCTGTATCAGCATTTCGATTTCTACGACAGTGACACTATCGGCGACCTTAAGAAGGTGCCGTTCAAATTAGGCATACCGGCCTGTGTGGGAGCGGGATTTCTATATCGCGGCGTTGAGATGAGGAAATGGGTGTTCGACCTCTACGCGCATGCCAACGGAATATTGCTCGGCTCGATTCTATCCGACCATTACCAGACCGACGAACGCAATTACAACTGGGCGTCGGGATTCTCTCTCAAGGGAGGGTTCAATCTTGAGTTCGACAAGAGCCGTATCGCCATATCCCTCTCGCACAATTATTTCAGGCTCTTCACCTGGAAAGGGTATCCTCTTGGCACTGACCTGCGTCTTGTTGACTTCCGCACGCTCAACGCCATGGGCGACAAATCAGTGGCCTCGCTCAACATGACGGAGGTACGCGCCGATTTCCGCCTCTGGCGCCATCTCTACGCCACCGCCCTCTTCACCAACTACGTCCGCACCTCACATTATCATTACTACGCCGACGTACATTCCCACTCCTCGGCCCTCTCCCTCATGCTGAGCTATAAATTCTAAGATTGTCCTTCGACTCCGTGCATATTCACCTGAATACGGTTTTTACCGTCATAAAGTGTACGCATGAAATCATTGAACTCTTCAAGAGTTAGATTCTCAATAGCCTCACGATGTTTTGTGATAAGGTCAAGGTCAAGCATTTCATATATCCGGATATTGTTGTGCCAATATGAATTGGTACGGATGGAATTTTCATACTGCGACAGCATCGCACTTTTCATACGGTTGAATTGCTCGGGGGTAGCTCCATCTTTCAACAGATTGACAAACAATTCGTCTGCGAGCTGCAGCATCTGCGCTGACTGTCCTTCATTGGTCTGGAGAAAGTAGACAAGGTTCCATCTGCCAGTGCTTATATTATATGTTGAACCAACCTGAGGACTATAGACCCCACCCTCTTTCTCACGGAGAATGTCATGATAAAGTATTCCAAGTATATCTCCCACAAGCGACACTTTCACATCATTCTCTATTGAGGCTTTGAGATTGTCATCGCTGTAAAATCCATATAGCCAATCTGCCGGGGCAGACATCTCTATGGTGAAGTTGTCAACCACCTCCCCTTCGGGGTTTTCAATTGGAGTGACTGAAACGCTTTTTGGTTGTTCACCAGAGAGTGGAAGGGTAGCGATATACTGTTCCAACAACGGTTTAATGGCATCTACATCCACATTGCCGGTGAACAGGAAGGTATAATCGGATGGTTCTGCCACTGACTCTCTATAGAGTTGCAGTATCCTGGTATAGTCAGCTCCACGCATCACATCGGCCGTGACTACTTGCGTAAGTGGATTGTTGCCGTAGGTGGCGTTCTGCTTGTGTTGCTCAAAAATGAATTCGGGTGATTTCTCAGCTGCCTCATATTGAGGTATAATTCTGGAAATAAAACTATCGTAGGTCTCTTCGTTAGGGTTGATGTTGGTAAAGGCTGTATAGATCAGCTCCATCAATGTCGGAAGATCCTTGACTGTAGAATTCCCTTGGAAATAATTTGAGAACTGACCGACACCATATCCAAGTCCGACAGTTTTCCCCGTCAGATAACGGTAAAGTTTCTTTTGGTCGAATTTGCCCATATCGGAGAGCTGAAAAGCATTCCCCAAGAGAAGCACGTTATTCGCTTCGCTTACCGGATATGAGGCTGCCCCTCCATCCTTGAATGCCTGGAACAGAATCTCGTCCTCTTTGTAATCAGTAGGCTTCACAATGACCTTCACCCCATTTGAGAGCAGAAATTCAGTTGTGCCGAACTTCCCTTCCTTTATTTCCTTGATACTCCCTTTGGCCGGGAGGTTTTCAATCAGAGGGTCGGTGATTGTCTCATCGGCATATGCCTCATATTGCCGACTCAAAACATCATTGACCAATGCGAGAGCTGCACCTTTTTCAGGTAATCTCTTTCCCTCCTTTTTCTGTTGCTGGATGAGTAGCACCTGATTATTAGGAGTAATGACTTGCGCGACAGCCTGATTATAGCCTTGGAGAGGAATCTGAACTATGATATTGTTGAAAAAGTCTCTCTCAGCTTCAATTCCCATGGCCGGTGTGCGGTCTTTGAATGCATTGATGAGTTCTTTGGCTACGACAGAAGTATTTGTATTGTTCCTTTCATTGTATCGTTTATCATACTGCGCTTGTATTTCTGCGATTGCACGATCAAGTTCCGATTGGGTGAATCCAGTGGCACAGGCTCTTGCGACAATGGCAAAAGCATCTTCAAAAGCACTTATTTCATCATCTTTGGCTATAGCCGCGACATTGAAAATACCCTTAGTCTTTGATGGATACATATCAGTGAAATATACCCCTGCATTGGCATAGCGGCAATCAGCATCCTGACTGTGTTCATACAGTCGGTTGTTAATCATCTCAGCCAGTATCTCTTGAATTAAATAATTTATGAAGGCAATATCAGTGTTCTGGTATTCAAGAGGTATCTTGTCAAATTTCACTTGGAAATCCACGCGCCCGCTTTTTAGTTCCGGATCCTCGAATGCGAAGAATAACGGTTGTTCATTATCGCTTACTTTTACATATTCACGTGCTGCGGCATTCTCCGGCATCGGTACGTCGGAGAATGTGGCGATGACTTTCTTTTCCATCTCGGCTGCATCGAAATCCCCCACTACGATAATACCCTGCTGGTCGGGGCGATACCACTTGTGATAGTAGTCGCGAAGTGCCTTGTAGGGAAAGTTCATTACAACATCCATCGTACCGATTGGAGTCAACTGGTATTGTGGTTCTGAAAAGATTACTGGCGCCATTGCCACACGGAAGCGATGATTAGGGTCGTTGCGCATACGCCACTCCTCCTGAATCACCTTACGCTCGGCATCAATCTCCTTATCTTCAAGCAGAAGGTCGCAACTCCAGTCGCGCAGACAAAGCAGTACACTGTCCATAAGTGCCACATTTGTCGTAGGAACATTGTCGATGTTATACACCGTTTCCTCATAGTCGGTATAGGCATTGACATCTGCGCCGAACCTTATACCATTCGATTCAAGGTAACGCAACATCGAGTCACCGGGATAGTGCTTGGTACCGTTGAACGCCATGTGCTCCAAGAAGTGAGCCAGTCCATATTGCTCAGGCGTCTCCAATGCAGAACCGACTTTCTGCGCAATATAGAAATTGGCACGGTTCTGAGGATGTTCGTTGTGAAGGATGTAGTAAGTCAACCCATTGGGCAGCACTCCATGCTTCACCTCCGGATTGAGCGGCAGTGGCTGTTGTGCGTTGGCTATGCAGATGCAGATGAGCATCAGAGCCAAAGTTAGAAACTTTTTAATCATATCAGTTGAAGTTTGTTTTAGGTTTTGCCTCATACGTTTTTCGGTTAGAATTACTCTGCAAAATTACCCGAAATACGGCTGACCACAAACTACAACACCTTACATTTATTGATTTAAACAGCTAATATTCAAGTATATAAAAATCAATAATCTTACATCACCCAACCAGTGGGCAATTTATGAGAAATAACTCAGATATATCTCCTTTTTCAGACTGTCACTTTTTGAGATGAGGTTCTTTAGACGCGATTTATATACGTAGAGGTTACGCAAGTCTGTCCCCAAGAAAACACTTATTGATTGCAGTGACAGGCCGCAGAAGATAAATAGTGCGAGCTTTCGCTGTGAGATGGAAAGCTTTGGGAAGTCGGTGTCGAATGACAACATAAGGTTGTCATTCGAGGTGTTGACTATTTCTTCCAGCTCACGCAATGATTCATTGGATCCAAATGCGTCTATGACCGATTTGGCTTCTCCGAAAATACGTTTCTGTTCCTGCCTGGTCTCCTTGCATTCAAAATATGCAGAAGCGAGCTGATCAATGGTGTTGAATCTGGACTTGAATAAGGCGGCAATTTTTTCGGAGACTTCATTATGCTTACGTTCGTTCTCAAACATATTATGCTCAATCTTCTGAAGTTTCAGAAGATTGTTCTCATTTTCCACCTTCAACAATTGCGTACGTTTTCGATAAAAGAGGATGCCACCAATCATCACCAGCAAAAGGATTGTGAAAACGAAAAATATTATGAGGGCTCGGTTCTTCGCACTCTCTATCTCTTTCCACGCAGAGCTGGTTACAGATTCATACTTCTCGTTAAGAGCCAGACTTGATTCTTCAATTTTACGTTCATAGTAGTCTGCATGGGCTGCCTTGCTTCTTAGGCTGTCTATATGAGGGAGTTCAGCTCTGCGTCCCAGTCGTTCCACAATCGCATACTGGACATTGCGGCAAAGGTATTCATCTGAGGAATTGTGCGGTAGAACAATTGCTTTATTTATGAGTATTTCCGCACTGTCTGGTTGGTTGGTATAAAGATAGGCATTCGCCCAATGAGCAAGAATATTTGAGGTGGTATTGTCCACATCTATAATACCTCGCCAGATTTCTATAGCTTCTTCACTTCTATTATTTTCAGATAAAGCCCGGGCGAGCGTATCACGGAAATATTCCTTATAACTATTAGTTGAGTATGCCTGCACATCGCTTTCCATTGCCAACAAAGAATCAAGTGCTGTGGCATAGTCCCGGCTAACTACCAATCCACCCACTATCGCCATTCTTGCATCGATACTTTGTTTCCGATAGCCCAGTTTATTAAAGAGAGCCAACGCTTTATTGGCATAGTATTGACTGACAGAGCCATTGAAACCGTTACGGTAGACTTGCGACAGATACAGATAGACAAATGCCAAGTCCTGGTCATCGTCTAATTGTGATGCCAGAAACTCCGCATCTTTCAATAATTCCAATCTGACAACAGGATTCCCGTTGGCCTTGGCAAACTCTGATTTTATAATGAGAGATTTTACTTCGTCGGTTGTGCATTGGCCTTCGAAAGCAGTAACTGAACGATTCAAATCGGCAGGAGTCATGTCAGTCGTGATAATCCATACGATTGCGAGATAAGCCTGTAACAATGCTCTCCTGGACTTTTGTGATTCAGACATAGAAAGCGTGTCCATGGCAATCAATGTCTGAAGGGCATTAACCGGATTATCAATCATCTCCTTCTCAACGCTCTCCAATGTTCTCTTAGTTTTGGAACAAGAGCCACCTACAAGCAATAAGAAGCTTATTAGTATTATAATATATCCTTTCATTGTCTATACGAGTTGTCAATACATATCTAACGGATATTTACTCTGATTTTATATGCGCGATGCACCGAAAGAAGTCGTTTCAGATGTGTCAGCGTGATATTGTGGTAACAACCGCGCACTTCCGGCGACTTATTGATACACTCCGGCATCTTGTATAATCCGCGGAGAATGGCTACCTTTGTATCCTCTAAAGATGGGTGCCTTAGAGAACCGGAACTGTTATAACCGGACTCGGCAACCATTTTCTTTGCAAAAATATTGATTATGGCAAAAGTATCCTGGCGTCCCGGAACGCAGATCTATCCACTCCCCGCTGTGCTCGTAACCTGCGGTGACTCTCCTGAAAACTGGAATATGCTCACAATTGCATGGACCGGAACCATCTGTTCCGACCCGGCGATGTGTTTCATCTCCGTACGACCCGAAAGAGCCTCCTACCCGCTCATCATGAATAATATGGAGTTTACCATCAATCTCACGACGGTTGAGATGGCTCGCGCAACCGATTGGGCAGGGGTGCGCTCCGGACGCGACTACGACAAATGGAAAGAGACCGGACTAACTCCACTCCCCGGTGAGAAAGTGGCATCACCAACGATTGAACAATCCCCACTCAGCATTGAATGCCGCGTGAAATCTGTGACTCATCTCGGCACTCACGACATGTTCATATCCGAAGTGGTGAACGTAAGAGCCGACAGCCGCTACCTCGACCCCGATACCGGCCGCTTCAATCTCGAGCAGGCAAACCTCCTCGCCTACTCCCACGGACAATACTTCTCTTTGGGAGAGATAATCGGGAAATTCGGATTCTCAGTCAAGAAATCCTGAACACTCCCCGCTTACAAATCATGAACAGAAACACACTCCCCTGCAATATACCTACTAATAGGGATTGCGGGGGATGGTTTTTCGTTGTAACTTTGCAACCGTAAAAGTAGACGATCAAGCAGCTTTTTAGTTATTAGTTATTAGAGTTATTAGAGTTAGTTTGGCTATGGCTTCGGTCTGTCGGATCCATAATGAAGATTCTTAGTGGCGCAGTCTGCGGACTTGCGCCACATAGCCATTTCTAACCCTTACATAAAACCCAAAAACAGATGATTGAACGTAAATATCACCCTACCGACAAGATGGTGTCGCTCATTGCCGACAACTACCAGCTCATACAGGTGCTGAGCCGGTTCGGCATACCCATGGGCTTCAGCGACAAAACCGTGGCCGAGGTCTGCCAAGACTCCGGCGTTGACTGCGACTCCTTCCTCGCCGTGGTGAATTTCATTGTCAACGGGTATAACAATTTCGACTCCTCGGCCGAAATCTCCGTGCAGGCCCTGCTGCAGTTTCTCCGCCAGAGCCATGTTTATTTCCTGGAATACTGCCTACCGGCCATACGCCGCAAACTGCTCGACAGCATACAGCTGCGCACTTCCGACGTTTCGTTCCTTATACTGAAACTCTTCGACGAGTATGTCAAGGAGGTCACAACACATATGAACTATGAGGATGAGACTGTATTCGCCTACGTATCGGCCCTCCTCTCAGGCGAATCGGTCGAGAATTATAAAATAACAACCTACAGCGACCACCACGACCAGGTGGGCTCCAAGCTTAAGGAGCTGAAAAGCATCATCATAAAATACTGCCCCACCGACGCCAACATTAACCTGCTCAACGCCGCCCTCTACGACATCTACCGATGCGAGGAGGAACTCGAAAGCCATTGCCACGTCGAGGACTGTCTTCTCGTGCCCGCGATCATGCGCCTCGAGAAAAGAGAGAAAGAAAGATTGATAACGGAACACGACCGATAACATCATGTCACGCGAAGAAAAAGTCAATATTATCATCGCCGAGACCTCTCCCGTTCTTTCCGCCGGTTTTTCACAGTGCCTGCGCAGAATCCCCGGCATACAAGCCAATATCCTGGAAGTCAAGAACCCCGACGACCTGATCACCTGTGTGAAGGCCAGCCTCCCTGACCTTATTCTCGTAAACCCTACCTTCGGAGGCCTCTTCAACCCCGTGCAGCTGCGCGCCGAAGTCGGCGAGGCGGAACTGAAAATACTTGCCATCGAGGTGGGTAAACTCAACAAGCAGGCAGCCGCACTCTATGAGGATGTCATCTCTGTGATCGACGACCTCGAGACTATCGGCAACAAGGTGAAGGCACTCTGCACCCTCTCCAAGGAACAGGGAGATGAGAAAGAGAATCTCTCGCAGCGCGAGAAGGAGATTATCTCGCTTGTTGTGAAGGGTATGACAAATCAGGAAATCGCCGACAAGCTTTTCATCTCAATACATACCGTCATAACCCACCGTCGCAACATTGCCCGCAAACTGGAGATACACTCTGCCACAGGCCTCACAATTTATGCCATTGTCAACAAGATAGTTGACCTCTCCGACATAAAATTGTAGTATTTCACACCTGCCACGCTGTAACCGGGCGTTACCTGTAGGTCTTTTCGGGATTTTTTTGTAATTTTGCATCTGAAATAAATTAAGAAAATGACCGATAAGAAACTCGCCCGCAACCGCAGCATAGTGAAATGGCTCTGGATATCGTTCCTGGGCCTGGGAGCAGTAATTGCCCTTTTCCTCCTCCTTATCTACAATGGTGTAATCGGATACATGCCCCCTATCGAGGAGCTGGAAGACCCTCACGATAAACTCGCATCAGTGGTGATCGCCTCTGACGGCACCACTGAATTAGGCCGTTACTTCGCCGGAGCGGGCAATCGTGTCAATTCCGACTATAAGACTGTCTCCCCTTACGTGATCGACGCCCTCATCTCTACCGAGGATGAACGTTTCATGAGCCATTCCGGCATTGACTTCATTGCACTCGGCCGCACCGGCGTCAAGACCCTCCTTATGGGCGACAAGTCGTCGGGTGGTGGCTCTACCATCACACAGCAGCTTGCAAAACAGCTCTATTCCCGCCCGTCAAGCAATATGCTGAAACGTGCCATGCAGAAACCTATAGAGTGGATGATCGCCATCAAACTCGAGCGTTTCTACACCAAGCAGGAGATTATCAATATGTATCTCAACCGCTTCGACTTCCTCAATAACGCAGTGGGCATAAAGACTGCCGCCAATGTCTATTTCAACAAGCAGCCGGCCGACCTTAAGGCTGAGGAGGCTGCCATGCTGGTGGGCATGCTCAAGAACCCGAGCTATTACAACCCCCTCCGTCACCCGGAACGTACACGCGACCGCCGAAATGTGGTGATCGACCAGATGGTGAAGGCGGGAAAAATCTCACGTGAGGAAGCCGATTCGCTCAAACAGCTCCCCCTCGGCCTTGACTATCACAAGGTTGACCACCGCGAAGGGGGTGCCCCTTACCTGCGCGAGGAGATCCGTATGCTCATGAATGCAAAGAAACCGGTTCGCCCCGACCGTTCAAAGTATAAGTCGGAAATGGCCTACATACTCTCCATGGGTCAGTATAACACTGATTCCACCCAGTGGGAGGATAACCCGATGTATGGCTGGATTCTCAAGAACCCTAAACCGGACGGATCGTATTACAACATTTATACTGACGGTCTCAAAATCTACACCGCTATCGACGTGCGTATGCAGGAATATGCCGAAGAGGCTGTAAACCAGCATCTCGGCGGCACCCTCCAGCCCGCTTTCTTCAATGAGAAGAAAGGGCAGCCCACAGGCCCATACACCACCAATACCTCGGAGCTCAGCCGTTCCGGAGTGATGAACCTCATCAAGAACGCCATGAAGCAGACCGAAAGATGGCGCGTGCTCAAGAATGCCGGAGTGCCGGAGAGTGAGATCGAGAAGACTTTCCATCATTCCTACCAGATGGATATCTTCACATACGTCAAGGAGAACGGGAAATACCGTCCCGGCACAAAGACCGTCACCATGACCCCTTACGACTCTCTGCTTTACATGAAGTCAATCCTGCGCACCGGTCTTATGAGTATGGACCCCCACAACGGTTATGTGAAGGCTTATGTCGGCGGTCCCGACTTCAACTTCTTCCAGTATGACATGGTGTCGCGCGGAAAGCGCCAGATCGGTTCTACGGCCAAGCCTTTCCTCTACACACTGGCCATGGAACAGGATTATACCCCCTGCTCGCAGTTCCTCAACTCGCAGCCTACCTTCGGCAACTGGTCGCCCCGTAACTCCGGCTCAGCCCGTATCGGGGAGATGGTAGACCTACGCTGGGCTCTCACCAACTCCAACAACTGGATTTCCGCCCGTCTTGTAAATGAACTTGGAGCGAAAAACCTTGCCAACAAGATGAGAATGTTCGGTGTCACGGGCCATATCGACGCCACTCTACCGCTCGCTTTGGGAACGGTTGACGTCCCCGTCAAGGAGATGGTGTCGGCCTATACCACTTTCGCCAACAAGGGTATGCGTGTTGACCCGGTATTCGTGACCCGCATCGAGGATAACCAGGGTAACCTCATCTACTCGGCCACGCCCCACCGCAGTGAGGTGACAAGCGAGGATGCCTACTACAAGATTCTCTCGATTCTGCTCAATGTGGTAGACAGCGGTACGGCGGCGAGTCTCCGCAGCCGTTTCGGTATCACAGCCCAGATGGGTGGCAAGACCGGTACGACCAACTCCAACTCAGACTCCTGGTTCATGGGCTTCACCCCCGACCTGGTGACAGGCGTTTGGGTAGGTGGCGAGGAGCGCTACATCCACTTCAACACCATGGCTCTCGGCCAGGGAGCACGTGCAGCGTTGCCTATCTATGGCATATACATGCAGAAGGTCTACGCCGACCGCTCCCTCCCCTACAAGCAGGACGCCAAGTTTGAATTCCCGGCCGACTTCTCCGCTTGCGGCGGCGAGGTATACGTAGGCAACGGCACAGTCGAGGAGGAGGAAGTGACCGACAGCTTCTTTGAGTGACCAATCCAATACAAGGTAGTAAAATCATCGTCATGAACAGTCAAACTGCCGAAAGGCTCACCACCATAAACCGACAGGAAAAAGCCGCTCTCATCTGGGCTATTGCTGATAAACTTGTAGGTGTCTACAAGCCGCATGAATATGGCAATGTCATATTGCCTATGTGTGTCATCAAACGTTTTGAGGATACACTTGCACCAACACGCCAAGCCGTGTGGAAACGTAATGAAGAACTTGGCGATATGGATGCGGTATTGAAGTCTCCTTTTCTCTCTAAAGCATCTAAACAGCAATTCTACAATACATCAAAGTTCACTTTCCAGAATCTTCTCGCCGACCCGGATAATATTTCTGACAATTTTGATGATTACCTACAGCACTTTTCAGAAAATGTGATTGATATAATCCGCCGTTTTGAGTTTGACAAGGAAATAAGCAAACTGGAGGAGAATGGTCTGCTTTACCTTATAATAAAGGAATTCAACAGTGACAGGGCATATCTCGGTACCGACCGTATATCGTCCGTAGATATGGGATACATCTTTGAGGAACTTGTCCGTAAATTCTCCGAAAGCTACGATGAACAGGCCGGTGCGCACTTTACCGCCCGAGACATCATCAATGTCATGGCCGACATTCTCATTGCTGGCGATGAGCAGCGTCTCGCTGAAGAGGGTGTTAGCGTTGACATTTACGATATGGCTATGGGCACGTCGCAGATGCTCGGTTGTCTTTCTGACCGTCTGCTACAGCTTGATGAGGATGCCGACATCACCTCACACGGTCAGGAACTGAACAATCAGACATTTGCCATCGCAAAAGCCGACACCCTCATCAAGGGCGGCAATGCTGAAAATATGCGTCAGGGTGACACTCTCGGCAACGACCAGTTCAAGGGGTATGAGTTTGACTATATCATTTCCAATCCTCCCTTCGGCATCGAGTGGAAGACATCAAAAGCTCAGGTTGAGAAAGAAACCGGCGAAGGCGACCGCTTTGCCGCTGGGCTACCCGCCATTGGCGACGGGCAGATGCTGTTCACACTCAATGGTGTGTCCAAGCTCAAAGACTCCGGTCGCATGGCTATTATCCAAAATGGTTCACCGCTATTCAAGGGCGATGCCGAAGGTGGCGAAAGCAACATCCGTGGATTCCTTCTTGAAAACGACTGACTCGACGCTATCATTCAACTTCCCAACGATCTATTCTATAACACAGGAATAGCCACATACATCTGGGTTATCTCAAAAGAGAAGCCGGAGGACCGTCGTGGCAAAGTTCAACTGATTGACGCGAGTCAATGCTTTGAAAAACGCCGCAAGAGCCTCGGCAACAAGCGCGTGGAGATTACCGACCGTTGCCGTGACCTCATAGTCAAGGCATACAAGGATTTTGCCAACTGGGAGTACACCGATGGTGACACCCGAGTAGAGAGTCGCATCAAGGACACAGACGACTTCAAGTACCGCAAGGTCTTTACCTACCGTCCTCTGCGGTTGACATACTCTAAAGTTGAATATTCCGAGGAGAAATGCGAGGCAATGGGCGTAAAGTCCGCAGACCGCCCCTTGCTTAAAAAACTTGCCGACTATTGGCAATCAATCTTTCCGAACGGAAATCCCGCATTTCCCGACTTCTCATTCTTCTATGAGTTTGAGAAAGCAAAAATCAAGATACCGCAGGGTAAGGTCGCGTTGGTGCGCAACTATTTCGGTGTCAAGGATGCCGACCAGAAGATGGAGTGCCGCGTAAAGCCCACTAAGATGGATAGCAGTATTGCTCCAGACCCCGACCTAAAGGACAGTGAGATAATTCCGTGGAAAACCGACCCCGATGAATTCCTCGAAGCCAACGTGCGTCCATACGCTCCCGATTTTTGGTATAACGACGATGAAACCAAAATCGGCTACGAGATACCCTTCACCCGTGAGTTTTACCGCTACACGGCACCACGCCCTGCCGCCGAGATCTTCGAGCATTTCCGCACCCTCGGTGAGCGTGAACAGGAGTTGATGTCCAAAATCTTAGGCAAGTAATGGAAAAGCCAAGTTTTGTAAACAAGTCAAGACTGAATATCGACCCAGGCTATTATGCGTGGATTGAGCAAGTCAAGTTGCGCTATCATGCTAGTCAGACAAAAGCAGCGATAAGAGTCAACACGGAGATGCTCCAATTTTATTGGGAATTGGGCAGAGACATTGTGTGCATGAAAGCAGAGCAAAAATGGGGAGCTAAGGTGGTGCAGCAAATTAGCCTTGATCTAAGAACCTCCTTTCCTAATGTCTCAGGGTTTTCAGTTACCAATATCAAGTATACAGCAAGATGGTATTCATTTTATAATCAAGGCATAGAAATTGGTCAACGAGTCGTTGACCAATTAGAGATGCCCGTAGATTTCGGGAAAGTTCCCTGGGGGCACCATATTGATATTGTCTCAAAATGTATCTCTATTGACGAGGCCCTATTTTATATTGAATCGACAATTCAAAACAATTGGAGCCGACCTGCATTGAAAGACAAGCTTTTGGCCAATCTTTACAAATCGCAAGGAAAGGCGATAACCAACTTCAACGAAAAGTTACCTACTGAATTCGCTGAAAAAGCCACCTCCATTCTTAAAGACCAATACTATTTTGACTTTGTTCAGCTTCCAGAGGAGTATGTAGAGAAGGATCTTGAAGATGCCTTGGTGAACGATATAACGCGGTTTCTATTGGAACTTGGCAAAGGCTTTGCATTCGTCGGTCGTCAGATGGAACTTCGTATGCCCGATGGGACATCATATTATCCCGATTTAATTTTTTATCACTATAGGATTAAAAGTTTTGTGGTGTGTGAATTGAAGCGTACATCCTTTCAACCGGAACATGCTGGCAAACTCAACTTTTATGTGAAAGCTGTTGATGAATTACTTAAAGGGGATGATGACAACCCGACTGTGGGGTTACTTATATGTCGGGATAAAGACAAGACTACAGTGGAGTGGTCGCTGAGTGACATTGCCAAGCCCCTTGGTGTAGCTTCATACGACTTGGAAAACGCTCTGAACGCCTCAATAAGCGCCAGACTCAAAAAAATGAATTCAACAGACAGTGTCTGTCGGATTGAAGGGAAGGAGAAAAAGTTATGAAGGAAAATCAACCGGTAACAAATTGTAACCATTTGAAAAAGGTCGTTGGAATAGTTAGAAACTGTAGCGACTTGGATTTGAACATGGGTACAAGTTGTACCCATGTTCAAATCGGCGAACCCGTGACAAATTGTCACGGGTTGGATTGCAGTGAGAAATCTGCAAAACTCAAAGACAGCGGCATCCCTTGGATCGGCGATACACCTGAACATTGGATTCTATGTAGATTCAAAGATTTTTTATCCTTGAATACAACGGCATCTGATTCTTTAACAAAGATAGGTTTAGAAAATATTGAGTCGGGAACTGGAAAATACATTGCATCAAATTCTAAGTTTGATGGTAATGGCACCGCGTTTTCTAAAAATGATATTGTATATGGAAAACTCCGTCCATATTTGATGAAAGTATGGCAGGCAGAATTTGAAGGTAATGCGGTGGGCGATTTTTTTGTATTTCGTTGCAAAAATAATTGCAATCCCGCATATGTGAAATATATACTGCTTTCCGACGGATTTACTAAAATTGTCGTAAGCTCTGTCTATGGCACTAAAATGCCGCGCGTTTCTTCTGATTTTTTTCTAAATCTATCCTTTTATTTACCGCCTTTGGAAGAGCAGGAGCGGATAGCCACATGGCTTGACGGTAAGTGTGGCGAGATTGACGAACTTATAGAAGTTGAGCAGCAGATGATTTCCGACCTCGAAGCCTACCGCCAAGCCGTCATCACAGAAGCCGTAACCCACGGCCTCAATTCTGACACGCCGGTTCGCTATTCCGGCTCCGAATGGATTGGAGATGTCCCGTTAGGTTGGGAGGCAATACCTGTACAACATTTCTTTGAATTCAGAAATGGTTATACACCTTCAAAATCTGAGACTTCATTTTGGACCAATGGAACTATTCCTTGGTACAGAATGGAAGATATTCGTAAATCCGGACGTAAACTAAACGAATCAATTCAATACATCACTCCCGAAGCCGTAAAAAATGGTGGCATGTTTGAAGCCGGTTCTTACATTCTGGCGATATGCACAGCCTCCATAGGAGAGCACGCAATGCTAATTGCTGATTCGCTTGCGAATCAGCGATTTACGAATCTAAAGATTCGTAAATCGCTGGACAACCGAGTAGATAAGCAATACATTTTCTACTACATGTTTATCTTGGGTAAGTTCTGTCGGGAAACCGCAATCGGTACTACGTTCCCATATGCAGATATGGCTTGCGTTAAAAATTTCATTGTGCCAACTCCTCCTCTTTCAGAGCAGCAGGAGATAGCGGCATTTCTTGACGCGAAATGTGCTGAGATTGACGAATTGATAATAGTAACGCAAGAGAAGATTGAGACGCTTAGGCAGTATCGTCAAAGCCTAATACTCGAAGCCGTTACCGGTAAAACCACAATTAAATAAAAGGTTATGGATAAGGAGAATCTGAAGGAGAAGGACTTTGAGGATGACATCGAACGCTGGCTGCTTGAAGAGGGTGGATATGAGCGTGGCTTCCAGTTCACATATAATAAGGACGCGGCCATTGACCTGACCGTGCTTCGCGATTTTATTACGGAAACGCAACCCAAATTGTGGGCGAGATATCTGAAAATCTATGGTACGGAAAATGCGTCTGAACATCTATATAAAATCCTTCAGGAGGATATAGCACGGTATGGGCTGATTTATGTTTTACGCAACGGTCTTGACGATCATGTCCTGCATGGGGAAAAGCTACGCATAGCATATTTCGCTCCAGCTTCGGAACTGAACGAAGACCTTATGCGAAAATACCGAGCAAATCGCTTGCACATTATCAGGCAATTCTCTTATTCTTCAAAGCATCACAATACAATCGATATGGTGCTGATGCTCAACGGTATTCCAGTGATAGCAATTGAGCTTAAAAATCAGCTCACCGGACAAAGCGTGGAGGAGAGCAAACGACAGTGGATGGAGGATCGCGAACCTAACGAGTTGCTGTTCCATTTCAACAACCGTATACTCGCCTATTTCGGGGTTGACCTCTATGAGGTTGCCATGACCACACAACTGCAAAAGGATAAAACCTTCTTTATTCCCTTCAACCAGGGAAATAATGGCGCGGGAAACACAGGGGGTGCAGGAAACCCGGATGTGCCGGAAAGTGAATATGTAACAGGCTATTTCTGGAAGCAGGTGCTTCAACGTGACGCGCTTCTCTCTATCCTGCAACGTTATATCTCCGTTCAGAAAGAGGAAAGAATCAAGATAGTTGTCAACAAGCATGGTAAGGAGAAGGAGGTAAAGGAGGAATCTACCAAGATAATATTTCCTCGCTTCCATCAGCTCGATGTGGTTGAGAAATTGACTGCCGACACCGCCGCCAACGGTGCCGGACACAATTATCTCATCCAGCATTCGGCAGGTTCTGGCAAGAGTAATTCGATTGCATGGCTCACTTACCGCCTTGCCTCACTCCACGATGCGGAGCAAAAGGATGTGTTCAACACAGTCTTCGTAATTACCGACCGCCGTGTTCTTAACCAGCAGTTGCAGAACACGGTGCTCGGATTTGACCATCGCCTCGGCCAAGTCGAGGTGATAAAAGATGGCGACCCGTCTTCAAAACTCGGTGACATAATCCGCGACGGTAATGCCCGTATAGTAATCTGCACCCTGCATCGTTTCCCATATATCTATGATAAGGTAGGTAGTCAGAGCGGGCGCCGTTATGCTGTGGTTGTCGATGAGGCTCACAGCAGTCAGAGCGGAAAGAACGCAGAGAAAACCAAAGCTGCCCTTGCCGATACCGACGAGGCTCTGCGCGAACTCGCCGAAATCGAGGACAAAGAGGTGGAACAACTCGAGAAGGAGAAGGATGCGCTGATGGAAGACCTGCTCACGCAAGGACAGCATGGCAACATCTCCTTCTATGCCTTTACCGCTACCCCAAAACCTAAGACATTGCAGACATTCGGCATTCCCTATCCCGACCCGGAGAAGCCGGGCAAGATGAAGCATAAGCCATATCATATCTATTCGATGCAACAGGCCATCGAGGAGGGCTTCATCAAGGATGTGTTGCAGAATTTCACTCCGATTGGCACAGCATACGAGATAGCAAAGAACATCGCCGAGAATCCCGACTATGAAGAGACTCCAGCTACACGTGCCATAAAGGCTTACCATGACAACCATCAGCATGTGATTGACCAGAAGGTTGAAATTATGGTTGAGAAGATGCGCGAGGTGACACTCCAACGAATGGACGGCGAGGCGAAGGCAATGATAGTCTGCGCCAGTCGTGCCCACGCCCTGCGATATTTTCTTGCCATGAAGGAGTATTGCAAGCAGAACGGATATGATGACATACGTCCGCTTGTGGCCTTCTCAGGCAAACTCGAATTCGGCGGTGACACCTACACAGAGTCGCAGCTCAACTCCACTCCCGAGCGGAGAATCAGCGAGGAGCGGTTGCCTCTGTATTTTGCGAGCGACCTCTATAACGTACTGATTGTAGCCGACAAGTATCAGACCGGTTTTGATGAGCCAAAACTGCACACGATGTTTGTTGACAAACGGTTAAAGAACGTAAAGGCGGTCCAGACTCTCTCGCGTCTAAACCGTTGGCAAAAACTGAAGAAGGATACTTTCGTGTTCGACTTCTCCAACACAGCCGATGAAATCAAGAAGGCATTTGAGCCATTCTATAAAGGTACCGACCTTGTCGAACCGGTAGATGTGAACTACGTCTATCGCTTCCGCAAGGATATTGCACAGTATCATATCTGGAGCGAGACAGAAGAAGAGGCTTTCTATGAGATTTACAAGAAATATCGGGGCAAGAAGAATGCC
This sequence comes from uncultured Porphyromonadaceae bacterium, assembly GCA_947575235.1. Taxonomy (GTDB): domain Bacteria; phylum Bacteroidota; class Bacteroidia; order Bacteroidales; family Muribaculaceae; genus Lepagella. The sequence goes on along the minus strand of CANPMT010000003.1, from coordinate 52,725 downwards.
TTGGCAGCGCTGTCAGGTTTCTTCAAGCCTATAATGTCGCGGTTTGATGCGCTGGAGGAGGAGAAGCGTTTTGAGTTGCGCTCCAAGATAAAGAACTTCGTGAGGTTCTATTCCTATATGGCGCAGATAGCCCGCACTTTCGATCGTCCACTGTATAAGGCGTATATCTTTGCAGATACGCTCTACAAACTTCTGCCAAAGACACCGCATGAGAAACCGGACCTGTCGAAGAAAATCATGCTTGTAAACTCGCAGTTCAAGCAAGGCGAGACTGTGGCAATCACACTGGAAGGCAACAAGACCGTAAAGGGTGAATCTGGCAACGGTAGCGGAAAACCGGAGAAGAAACGAGACCTGCTCGGAAACATCATCGACAAAATCAACATTCTCTATAAAGGAGATTTCTCAGAGGCGGACCGGGTGATTGTCGAGGCTATAGTGAATCGTCTCACCAATACAAAGGAGGCGAAAAAACTCTCGAAGAAGGCAAACAACAACGGCAAGCAGCAATTCATGGAGGCTGTGTTCCCCGGTGTATTCGATGATGTGGCCACCACCCTCTACGAAGAACAGACCGAGGCGTTCAAAGCTCTGTTCGATAATGGTGAGAAATACCGTCAGATAATGTCGCAGATGGCAGCTGCTCTCTACGATCATTTCCGTGATGCCCCGTTGATATTCGATCCGGAAGCTTTCAGAAAGGCTTTATATATGAACTTCAACGATGAATTTGCCGACTTCCCCGGCCTTCGTCCGCTCAACGAAGTGATTGATGTATTTGTGAAAGTACTTCAGGCGAAATCTTTGCCAACCCTTGACGGTGCAAATGATCTTCTGACGGATTCATTCAACAGACTCTTCAACGACAAGAAACTGACTATTGTAGACCGTCGCCGTCATTTCAACACCATCCTCACCAAGTTTGAGACCTATCTGAAGAAACTTTATTGGCTGATCAATGGCAAGGAATTGAGAAATAACCGCGACCCGGAGAAAACACCCACGTTGGCTGATTGTATCTTTGCATTTGAGGAACTGAAATCTCTAAAGTTCAAAGAACGGAAGAAATACCAGCGCATGTACGGTTATCTCGACACCATGCGCAATCTGCGCAACGACGAGAGTCATGTTACTCCGGATGCTTCGGAAGAAGAAATTATCGCCTCGTCCCGAATCGTCACGACGTTATACCTCTACATCACTGCTCATTCCATGACTGAACTTGAAGTGACAGGAAAGTTCTAAGCACTGGTAGGCTAATCGTATTCAGAAACAATAAAATCAGAATTAAAACCGTATAGAATAATAGGGCAAAACCTGTTTCGCAAGAACAACGAAAACGACAATATAATTACGTTTTTAGTTCTGCCTCATAATAAGTAATTAATAATTAACATATAAATGATATTACCGATTTATCTTTACGGCCAGCCTGTGCTGCGCCAGGAAGCAGAAGATATCGAACCGGATTATCCTCAGCTGAAGAAACTCATCGAGGATATGTTCGAGACCATGTACCATTCTGACGGAGTGGGACTGGCCGCCCCGCAGATCGGGCTCCCCATCAGTGTGATTGTAATCGACGGCTCGGTGCTCGCCGACCGCTTCCCGGAATGCGCCGACCTCAAGATGGCCCTGATCAACCCCGACCTTGAGATTATCGAGGACGCCGACCCTGTTTCGCGCGAGGAGGGTTGCCTATCCCTCCCGGGACTCTCCGAACCGGTGAAGCGCCACGAGCATGTGCGTCTCAACTGGCTCGACGAAGACTTCGTGGAGCATGAGAAGGAATTCACCGGCTTCGCAGCCCGCATCATCCAGCATGAGTTCGACCATCTGCTGGGCACGGTATATACCGACCGCGTATCTCCCATCCGCAAACAGATGATACGCAACAAACTTAACAATATAGCCAAAGGTAAAGTAAAGTGCGAATACCGCACAAAAAAGAACGCATAATGGCAGACGACAAGAAAATTATTTTCTCAATGGTGGGGGTAAGCAAAATCATACCTCCCCAGCGACAGATTCTGAAGGATATATATCTTTCATTCTTCTATGGCGCCAAGATCGGCATCATCGGTCTGAACGGCTCCGGAAAGTCCACACTCCTTAAAATCATCGCCGGAATCGACAAGAGCTATCAGGGTAACGTGGTGTTCTCACCCGGTTATTCTGTCGGCTATCTCGAACAGGACCCGAAACTCGACCCCGAGAAGACAGTCAAGGAGGTGGTGCAGGAGGGTGTGCAGCCTGTCATGGACCTGCTCAAGGAGTATGACGAGGTGAACAACGCTTTCGCCGACCCGGAAGTGCTTGAGAATCCCGACAAGATGGATGCGCTCATCAACCGTCAGGCTGAGCTTCAGGATAAGCTCGACGCATGCGACGCATGGAATATCGACAATAAGCTCGAACGTGCCATGGATGCCCTGCGCTGTCCCCCTGACGATAAGAAGATTGCAGTGCTCTCCGGTGGCGAACGCCGCCGTGTGGCCCTCTGCCGTCTGCTGCTCCAGCAACCCGATATCCTCCTTCTCGACGAGCCTACCAACCACCTTGACGCCGAGAGCATCGACTGGCTCGAACAACACCTCCAGCAATACCCCGGCACTGTAATCGCCGTCACTCACGACCGTTACTTCCTCGACCATGTGGCAGGCTGGATTCTTGAACTCGACCGTGGCGAAGGTATCCCCTGGAAGGGCAACTACAGCTCATGGCTCGACCAGAAGACCAAACGTATGGCTCAGGAGGAGAAGCAGGCCAGCAAACGCCGCAAGACTCTCGAACGTGAGCTGGAATGGGTGCGCATGGCTCCCAAAGCCCGCCAGGCCAAGGGTAAGGCCCGTCTCTCAAGCTACGACCGCCTTCTTAACGAGGACCAGAAGGAACGCGAGGAGAAACTCGAGATCTTCATCCCCAACGGCCCGCGTCTCGGCAACAAGGTTATCGAGGCCAAGAACCTTGCCAAGGCTTATGACGACAAGGCTCTATTCACCGACCTCAATTTCATGCTCCCCCCCAACGGTATTGTGGGCGTGATCGGTCCTAACGGCGCCGGAAAGACTACCCTCTTCCGCCTTATAATGGGTCTGGAGAAACAGGATAAGGGTGAGTTTGAGGTTGGCGAGACTGTGAAGATCGCTTATGTCGACCAGAACCATAAGGATCTCTCACCCGAAAAGACTGTCTATGAGGTGATCTCGCAGGGAGTCGACTCCTTCCGCATGGGCGGACGCGACATGAACGCACGCGCATATCTCTCGAAGTTCAACTTCACAGGTGCCGACCAGGAGAAGAAGATCGGTGTGCTCTCCGGTGGTGAGCGTAACCGTCTGCATCTTGCCATGGCTTTGAAGGAGGAGGGTAACGTGCTTCTGCTCGACGAGCCCACCAATGATATCGACGTCAACACGCTCCGCGCACTTGAGGAGGGTCTGGAGAACTTCGCCGGCTGCGCCGTTGTCGTAAGCCACGACCGCTGGTTCCTCGACCGTATCGCCACCCACATCCTCGCTTTCGAGGGTGACAGCCAGGTGACCTACTACGAGGGAAGCTATTCCGACTATGAGGAGTTCAAGCGCAAGCGCGACGGCAACGACACCCCCCACCGCATACGCTACCGCAAACTTGTGTGATGGATAAATAAAAAGAGCGACCGTCGGGTCGCTCTTTTTATTTATCCATCACACAGGGTCACACAAGGTGAATCCACTGGTCGCGGTCGCCCGGAAGAAGGTCGATCACCGGAATCTCTATCATGGTGTAGCACCCAGGCTGCTGCCGCATGGCCGCACGTGCCGCGCACACAAGAATCTGGCCGGTAAGGGCCGGATTGTTGATCTTCATGTCAAACTCGAACAGCTGGTTCTGGGTACACCCGCTCACACCCTTGCGGGTGAGATTCACACCGTGTCCCATATCCTTGAGCGCATCCACACTCTCCACGTTCATGACGTGTGTCTCGTCAGAGGCGAAATAGGGGTCAGCCTTGATGGCGGCGGCAACCTTCTCGAAGTCGTAGCCCGGTTCAATCTCCACATACACCATGCGGCGGTGTATGCCGGTGCCTACGGGGATAGTCATGGAGAGAGCCGCCTTCACACCCTCGATAGCCTTCACGGCCACAGTATGGCCCATGCTCATGCCGGGGCCGAAATTAGTGTATGTGATACCCTTCGGAGCCACAGCCTCAAGCAGAGCGCGCACCACAGAGTCGCTTCCCGGATCCCATCCTGCTGAGATTACCGACACAGTGCCATGCTCACGTGCCACCTTGCCAAGATTGGCACGCAGTTCGGCTATCTTGGTGTGGATATCAAAGCTGTCGACAGTGTTGATGCCCATCTCAAGGCATTTCACGGCGTGCTCCTCCACCTTACGGGTAGGTGTGGCAAGAATGGCCACGTCAACATCGCCGAGTTCGGAGATGTCACCCACAACTTTGATGAAATCGGGCACGTCGGTGCGGTCGGTAGGGTCGCGGCGCACTATGCCCGCCACCTCGAAATCAGGAGCTTCCTCCAGAGCCTGCAGTGAATAACGGCCTATGTTGCCGAAGCCCACCACGGCCGCTCTTATCTTCTTCATAGCTTAATAAATTTGAGTTTCACCCACTCCGGGAGGGCGTCTGGATTTAACGCGCGTCAGATTCAAACACTCTCTGAGAGGGGCGAAAGATGAATTGAAAAAATTTTACAATGCAAAAGTACTAAATATATAACAAAAAATGAGTAATTTTGCAGTCGTTTTTGAGCACTCTCCCCCGCATCTCCTCATGTGTAGCTGAAATTCAACTAACTTAATTAATACATTATCGGTTATTTATGACGTGGTTCATTGATCTGTTTACGCCGGGAAATATGTCCCTTGCCAGCACGATCCTGCTCTACTCATTCGTGATATTCGCCGGTATCTATCTTGGAAAAGTCAAGATACTGGGTGTGTCGCTGGGTGTGACGTTCGTGCTGTTCGTGGGTATCATTCTCGGTCATTTCGGTTATGGAGTGGAGGCAAACACACTTCATTTCCTCAGAGAGTTCGGCCTCATCCTGTTTATCTTCTCGATAGGTATGCAGGTAGGCCCCGGTTTCTTCTCGTCGTTCAAGGAGGGTGGCATACGCATGAACATGCTTGCCATGCTCGGCATTGGCCTTAACGTGGCCATCTGCCTCATCATCTATTTCCTGCAGGGTGGCTCCGAAGGTATGTCATCAATCGTGGAGATGGTGGGCGTGATGAGCGGTGCCGTCACCAACACCCCCGGCCTCGGTGCCGCACAGCAGACCATCCTTCAGGTCAACCCCGACGCTTATGGCGCGAGCCAGCAGATGTCGATGGGTTACGCTGCCGCCTATCCCCTCGGTGTGATCGGCATCATCCTCACCATGATTATCATCAAGATGGTCTTCAAGGTGAATGTGGAGAAGGAGATCGAGGAGATCGAGAACGAGAAATCGGATTCGACACTTGCTCCCCACATGGCCACTTTCAAAGTCACCAACGAACTGGTGGCCGGCCTCAACATGCAGAAGCTGCACACACTTATCTCGAACGACTATGTATGCTCACGTATCGAGCGTCCCGACGGACAGGTCATCATCCCCACGTCACAGACAGCCATCGAGATCGGCGACACAGTGCTGATTGTATGCTCGCTCCAGGATGAGGAGATTTTCGAGCGTTTCATCGGTCCGAAGATCGAGAAGGAGTGGCCTATGGACAAAGGTCCAGTAGTGTCGCGCCGCATTCTCGTCACCAAGACTGAGTTCAACGGCGTCAAGCTCGGTTCACTCCGTCTCCATGCCGCATACCAGCTTAACGTTACTCGCGTCAACCGTGCAGGCGTAGACCTTCTCGCCAGCCCCAACCTCCGTCTTCAGATGGGCGACCGTGTCACTGTTGTCGGCAAACTCGATGATATCCATCACCTCGCCGAGAAACTCGGCAACTCCATGAAGCGTCTCAACGAGCCTAACCTCGTGACGATGTTCATCGGCATCTTCCTCGGCATCATTTTAGGAAGCCTTCCCATCCAGTTCCCCGGCATGTCGGTGCCTATGAAGTTAGGTCTCGCCGGAGGTCCCCTCGTGGTGGCTATCCTTATCAGTGCATACGGACATAAGATTCATCTTGTCACTTACACCAACTCCTCGGCCAACCTGCTGCTCCGCGAGATAGGCATCTGTCTCTTCCTCGCATCTGTGGGCATAGCGGCCGGAAAAGACTTCGTCGCAACGGTGTTCAACATGAAAGGTGCCCTCTGGGTAGGTTACGGTTTCGTAATAACGGTGGTTCCTCTTATTATCGTAGGCTGCATCGCCCGTGGCAAATACAAGATGAACTATCTCTCCATCATGGGTATGATGAGCGGTGGCTACACCGATCCCCCGGCACTCGCCTACGGCAACAAGGTGGCCAACAACGACGCCCCCGCCGTGGCATACTCAACCGTATACCCTCTGACGATGTTCATGCGAGTGATCGTGGCGCAAGTGATTGTGCTCTGTTTCCTCGAATAATAATTTTTTCTCACACTGCACATCCGCATGTAGGGACGCGCCGCGGCGCGTCCACCGAGATTAAACCAACAATAAACACAAATAAAGGCGTGACTCACCTCACGCCTTTATTTTGACTAAGACATTTCAATCACACAAACAACACACATAAACAGGAATGCTCTCATTCATTCTGGAAGTAATCGGCACGGTAGCATGTGCCATAAGCGGCATCCGTCTCGCCGCCACTAAGAATTTCGACTGGTTCGGAGCCTATATCATCGGACTCGTGACAGCCATCGGCGGCGGTACGCTCCGCGACCTTCTCCTTGACATACCGGTGTTCTGGATGCAGACATGGTGGTATCTCGGTGTGACTGCCCTCTCTCTGCTGACGGTGATTATTTTCCGTAATCTGCTCGTAAGCAAGGACAGGATCCTTTTCATATTCGACAGTATCGGTCTGGCGATGTTCTGCGTGATTGGTATCGACAAGACCCTGGCCATCGACTATCCGATGTGGGTGGCTGTCATCATGGGCATTATCACAGGCGCCTTCGGAGGTATCATCCGCGACATCCTCATCAATGAGGAACCGTTGATTTTCCGCAAGGATATATACGCCACGGCCTGTCTGGCGGGAGCGTTGGTCTATTGGCTGATCAACGTGGCCGGAGGGGCCCAGGAGCTCAGTCAGCTCAGCTGCGCCGCCACTATCATAATTCTGCGGTTTCTGACGCTCAAATATAATCTCTCTCTCCCCATCCTTTCGGAAAACGCCAACGTTACAAACAAGTCGAAATAAAATCCGTGGGTCGGCCGACCCACGGATTTTATTTTCGCAGGATTCCGGCGCAACTTACCAATAACAGAACAGGGCTTTTACAAGCGCCACCGCGATAACCGCGGCAATCTCTACCTTCCTGTTAAGACGTGTGGCCCGTAGCATGTCGGCATAGCTGAAATCGCGCTCCCTCTCTCCGATATAGGGCTTATAGACCGTCTCGCCGAAATAATCATGCGGACCGCCGAAACGACAATCCAGCACACCGGCCAATGCCGCCTCAGGATACCCGCTGTTGGGACTCGCATGACGCGGTCCATACCGCCGCACAAAGCCGAACAGACTGAACCGGCCCGACACAATCACCATAAGCCATGCCGTCAACCGGGCAGGGATGTAATTGGCCACATCATCTATACGCGCTGCCACAGTGCCGAACTGACGGTAACGTTCGCTGCGGTAGCCAATCATTGAGTCGAGCGTGTTGACCATCTTGTAGGCCATCATTCCCGGCACACCGAGAAGGAGATACCAGAAGAGAGGGGCCACTACACCGTCGCTCAGATTCTCGGCAAGGGTCTCCAGACCGGCCGTGCGTATCTCCTGCGCGGAGAGATGCGCCGTGTCGCGCCCAACTATACGCCCTACCTGACGCCGTCCCTCCTCAAGACTACGGTCGGTGGCGCTGAACACCATCCTCACCTCGCGTATGAGAGTGGTGCCGGCCAGACAATAGAATATCAGCAACGTCTGCACCGCCAGATTGAGCCACAGATATGGCGACAATGCCTGCATCAGCCACCATGTGAGAAGATAGGTGGCCGCTATCAACACCACCGCTGTCACGCCACCCTTCAGGCGTCGGTGATTCCCCTTGTTGAGACGGTGTTCGCAGAAACTTATGGCCCGGCCAAACCATATCACGGGATGCGACAGCCATGCCGGATCGCCAAGAATATAATCAAAACACCATGCCACTATCAGTGGGGTTACCGATATGATGAAATCCATTCTTCAATTGCATTTATAAGTAAATCGTTCTCTCCGGAGGTCTGGGCTGCCACCCGGAAATGTTGCGGCGTAAGACCCTCGAAGTTCGAGGCATCGCGTATCAAAAGCCCATATCTCTCCACCAGCCATTCCTTAAGTTCACGGGCCTCGCCGTGAGGAAGACGTGCAAGGATAAAGTTACAATCTGTGTCGCTTACGGTCATTCCGCACGCCCGAAGCCTCTCAGCCAACCTCAACGCCTCCGAATGCAGTGTGACGGAGTCTATACTATATGAGGCTGCATGGTCAAGGAGATAGTGGGCCGCTTCAATGGCTATTGAACTTACCGACCACGGCATGAGCAGCCCACGCAATCGTCCGAGCACTTCGCCGCTCCCTATGGCATAGCCGATACGCAGTCCGGGCACGACGAATTGCTTTGTGAGCGACTGAAGCATCACCACATTCCCACGCTCCATTACGTCGGCAACTCCCGCCACCTCCTTGACTGAATATGAGGCATAGGCCTGGTCAACCACAAACAGAGTCTGCGGATGTGCGTCAATCACCGAGAGGAGCAGCCCCCTCTCAATGACCTCCCCTGTGGGATTGTTGGGATTGCAAATCCACACCGTATCCATCCCCTCCGGCATCTCCTCCGGACATTCCATAAAACTCACCGAATGCCCGAACATACGGCAGGCATCCTGATACTCTGTGAATGTAGGAGAGAGAATAGCCGACCTCCCTGAGCGGTAAGCATGCGCTATAAGATATATTATCTCGGTAGCACCGTTAGCCACCAGTACATTCTCCGGCCTCACACCGTGCATCCGGGCCAGCTTTCGCTCCACACTCCCCGGTGTCGGTTCGGGATAATTGCGGAAGATGTCACCCTTCGCCGCAAGATGGGCCATCAGTCCTGAATGGTCGACACTCTGCGGTATGTTGGTGCTGAAATTCACCCTCACTTTTCCGCCGTAGCGGAAAATATCGTCTCCATGCCCCTCAATCATCCTCCTCCATTATTTTATAAAGACGGGGAATATCGATATACTCACGGAGCCATTCTGCAAGAAGGTCATACTGATTCTCTCTGAACGCTTGAGCGTCAAAACCCTCTCGTGAATCCTCACCTTTTGACTCTCCACTGAGATACGGCTTCAGCAGATGGTCAATCACAGCGGCATTGTCGAGTATGCCATGCAGATAGCTGCCGAAACATCTCTCATCTGCCATGCAACCCTCGCGCGAACCGTCGTCAAACGTAATGAACGGACGGGGTGTCGAGGTGCGTCCCATATGTATCTCATAACCGCGGCATATCCTCCCATCATCCAAAAAGCGGAATTCAACCTGACGGGTGGTCTTGCTGTCGGAGATTTCAGTCTCTACAGGGAGGAGCCCCAGTCCTGGCAGAGCGGCTACCGAACCCTCTATCCCTGCCGGGTCGCTCACCCTCATCCCCATCATCTGATATCCACCGCATATCCCTATCACGCTCTTGCCATCCTCCCTGGCCTTGCATATGGCTTTTGCCATACCGCTGCGCCTGATCTCAAGCAGGTCGGAGAGTGTGTTCTTGCTGCCGGGGAGAATTATGATATCGGCATCTACAAGGTCATCAGGTGAGGCGGCGTAGTAGAGATTTACATGTGGATGACGTTCCAGCACATTGAAATCGGTGAAGTTGGATATATGTTTCAGAAGAACCACAGCCACATTAACCTCGCCATTCACCGCATGACGGTCTTTGGCAGCCAATGCCACGGAATCCTCCTCATCTATATGGATATGGCTGGCCATAGGCACTACCCCCAACACCGGCACACCGCATATCTCCTCCATAATCTTGCGCCCATCCTCAAACAGGCGCAGGTCACCACGGAATTTATTTATGATTATCCCCCTTATCCGCTTACGGTCGTCAGGTGTCTGCAGCATTATCGAGCCGTAGGCGCTTGCGAAGACACCACCGCGGTCGATATCAGCCACCAGTATCACCTTGGCATCGGCATATCGGGCCATCGACATATTCACGATGTCACCCTCGCGCAGATTAAGCTCGGAGATACTTCCCGCCCCCTCCATGACAACGGGGTTATAGCTTTTCCCAAGCCGGTCGAAAGCCTCATGGGCAATCTTGCGAAGCTCCTCCCTACCCTCTTTGCGGAAATAGGTGTAGGCATCGCGGTTGCCGCACGGCTTGCCGTTGAGCACCACTTGCGAGGTGTGCTCGCCCGACGGTTTGAGAAGAATAGGATTCATCTCCACCATGCAAGGGAGGCCTGCGGCCTCAGCCTGCACTGCCTGGGCGCGCCCTATCTCAAGACCGTCGGGGGTAGCATAAGAATTGAGAGCCATGTTCTGGGCCTTGAAAGGAGCCGGACGATAGCCGTCCTGACGGAATATACGGCACAATCCGGTAGCAATAAGACTCTTCCCTACATCACTTCCGGTTCCGGCCAACATTATCGCGGATAACTTTTTCATGTCTTTCCTTTATTCCAATCTGTGGGGAGAGAATTTTTCACAAAGATACTACATTTTACAATATTCTCAAAGGTGAAGTCAGGGGAGCCGCTTCTTAGTATTCATTTTATCAAATTGCAATCAGCTACTTTTACACTCTCAATCCATCACCCAATAAAACGTCATATTGCCACTTAACTCAATCTCCATACCCTCAATTATACAGCATTTAAAAGTAATTGAATATTACATTATTTAACCGCTTCATAATATTTATCACCAATTATTTTGGCTGTTTAAGAAAGTTTATCTAAATTTGTTTTTAATTGACATCGGCACCTGTTTATGAGGTTATCCCCATACTCAGATACTCATTGACCATGTGCACCGTCATTCAACTAAACTCTCATTTTTATGAAACAAGCTTTACTCTTAGGCCTTGCATCGTCGCTGGCGTTCTCAGCCCTTGCTGCTGCTCCGGAAGTTACAGCCACACCTCTACGTAATGTGTCGGCTGCCAAAGTACAGACAGGACGTGCGCTCTCCCCCTCCACCGTTAAAAAACTCTCATCGAAAGCCTCTGTCGAGACTTTCTCCAATTCCAAGGGGGTCAGTCTGCGTAAACTCAACACAATCGACCTGCAGGCGACAATCAATCCTGCCCGCATGAAAAAAGCCAAGGCTGCCGACTCCATGCCTGAAGGAATGCAGTTCTGGGAGAGCTTCGAAGGTTGCGACCTGAACGTCGTGAACTGGATTCCCGAAGGATGGTCGGTTGTATCAAACGGCGATCCCGAACTCGACTTAGCCGCGCAATGGGGCGTAACCACTGTCGACGGTTTTATCCTCAGCAGCGTGCCGGATGGCAATTACGCCGTCGGCATCAGCTTCAGCCAGGATGCTCTGCCACAGGATGAATGGCTCATAATGCCTAAAATCACACCCAATGCCAACGAACAGCTCTCGTTCCAGCTCATGACCGGGCCACTATTCTTCTATGACCTGGGCAACCTTGATTTCGACACAATGGAGTTCGTCGGCGACCGTAAAACGAATGGCAACCTCTACGTAATGGTGAAGGGTGAAGACGGGAACTGGAAGCAAATCTGGAACATGATGGATTGTTTCCAGGATATGTCGCCCACTGACCTTCTTTACCTCGACAGCTTCGAGCCCTACACCGTGCCGCTCAACGAATTTGCCGGACAGGAGATCGAGATAGCGTTCCGCTATGAGGCCGTTGACTGTAACTCTGTCTTTATTGACTGCGTGAGTGTGGGTCTCCCCTCCCTCACCGATATCTCCTATACCTCACCTTTCGAGACCCTCTACTGGGGATTCGATAATTCGGCCGACTGGCTTGCCCTGAATTCCTCCATAGCACAGTATCCCGTGCTCGCACCCGTGACATGGTATAACAACTGGGAGAACAGTGAGGCCACCTATTCATGGACTTACACTGACCCGGAGACCTACGGCAACGCTACGTCTGACAATGAGGATCTCCTCACACTCTCATACTTCCCTGATTACTCTGACGAGTACACATGCCGCAACAACTTCGTTTATCCTCCGGTGCTCAATGCCTCGGCCGAAGGTGCCTCCCCAGGCAGCTATTCTATGCCCGTCACCTACCTGCAGATGGGTGGCAAACCGGAATTCTCAAGCGGCGGCAACTTATATGAGTTCGGTCTTCTCCCCTTCGACCTCAATAATGACGGTTTCGGCATACTCACCATCGATGCCGAGGAGATCGGCGACCCCGCGCTCCCCGTATTCGGCTACAGTGTGAACTCCGACCTCTACTGGCTCACCTACACCCTCAACGGTGAGAAACCCTCGGAGGGTGACGAGGTGAAGGTGACGTCTATCCTCAACTTCATCTATGCCCCCACGGCACCTCTCGTTGTGACTGGCGTACATGTGAACGGGTTCGGCACCATGAACGAGAATGCCGAGTTCAAAATCGAGATTATCCCTTGCACCGACGAGTACGAACCTATGGATGAGGCTATCGCCACTGCAGTCTGCAAGTATGCCGATATCCTCCAGCTTGAGACCGACCTCCCCTGGAATTCTCTCACAATTCCTTTCACTTTCGACACTCCGGCTGTAATCGACGACTCGCATATGGCATATATCGCGAAGTTCTCAGGTTTCCACTCAGAGAATGTGGAGTATTTCGTTCCTCTCCAGTCAATGATTCCGAATGCCAACTATCTCTGCCACGGCTGGCTTGAGAAGCAAATCAAGATTGACAGCCCTGTTTTCCGCACAAGCTACACCCCGATGGCTTATGTAGAGGGTCAGTATGGCGATTGCTACAACGCCTTCGCAATCAATCTCGAAGGTTATTATCCCTGGCTCACCTGCGACACAGAGGAGGCAATCGTGACATCTGACGGTGCTGTGACAGAAGTTGCACTTGGCTCTTATTATGACGGTTCAGAGCTTGAATTGAGCCAGCTCACCGGTCTTACAGCTAAGGTAGAGGGTCGTTATGGCGATGCCCGTCTCATTCTCTCGCACGATGACACTACAGCGATTGTGGATGGCGACCTCACCATATCCGCCCCCGGTGTCGAGAAGAGAATCAAGGTGTCGGAGAAGACCAACGGTATCTGTCCCGTAGCCATCGGCTCAGACGCGGCCGTCACCGGCATCTACACCCTTGACGGCGCCAAAGTAACCTCGACCGACGCCTCCGGCGTATACGTAGTGAAATACTCAGACGGCACCGTAAGAAAAATCGTGAAGAAATAAGTAAGCATTCATAATTTCAAAGAAACAGTTTCTAATAAATCGGGGGACGGTATAGACCGTCCCCCGATTCGCTTCTAATCAGATATAAAATACCAAGCCAGACATCACTAAGTGACTTGACACATAAAATAAAATCACAATATTTTTGAATTCTATTTTTAAATCCGGACGTTTTTACTAATTTTGCATAAATAAAATCCCGATATATGATTGAGGAAATATCTTTCAGGAATATCCTATCGTTCAAAAATGAAACGGTATTGAGCTTTGAAGCCACTGCTGATAAAAGTATCGAGGCTTCTCATGTCGTGGAAATGTCTAACGGAACAAGGCTTTTACGACTTGCGCTTGTGCTTGGCGCAAACGCAAGTGGGAAAAGCAATCTTCTTTATGCTCTTGAAGAACTGCATAATTTCTGGAAATTCAATCCCTCAAATATGGACTGTAAGACAGGAATTGAACCCTTCATGCTTGACCGCTCTACTCCCGATACCCCTTCGGAGTTCAATATTAAAATATGGATAGAGGGTATCAGATACTGGTATCAGCTTCGGTTGACGGAAAAAGTTGTCCTGTTTGAACGTTTATCTTTCTACAAGACAACCCAACCGATCATGGTTTTTGAACGTATGTATGAGGATGGACAGTCCATAATCAGGACAAATCCGACTGTTCAGAAGATTGACAGCGAGACATTGAAGATATTATCTCTTAATTGCCTTCCAAATATGTCGGTATTTGCTGCCCGGGGGCGCGTGAACATGAAATTCAATCACGTCGATAGTTTCCGCAAGTGGATACATGACGGGGTTATGCCTACTGTATATCCGGAAACTGATATGACAAAATTTGCAAGAGGTCTGCTAAAAGATAATCAGGATTTTAAAACTTATATGCTTAATTTTCTGAATATGGCAGACTTCAATATAACCGGATTGAATGAACATCCTGATGATGGAGGCTTGCGTAAACTCGGCTTCGAACATACTGTGGAAAATGAGCACGGCAAGGAGAAATATGAATTGAACTTACGACATCAGAGCAACGGCACCCGCCGATTGCTTGGGATAGAGGCGGCCGTGTTTGATTTGTGTCGCAACGGCTCATTTCTTATGATTGATGAAATGGATGCTTCCCTGCATCCTGACATCATGGAGTATATACTCCGTCAGTTCCTTCTTGAATCCTCGCAGAGCCAACTCCTGATTACCACCCACTACGATGGACTGTTGCGTACGGTCAATGATCTTATCAGAAAAGACAATATCTGGTTTACCGAGAAAGATAAATCCGGAGCTTCACAACTTTATTCTTTAGTCGAGTTCAAAGGATTAAGCAAAATAACACATCTTGACAAAGCATATAGGAATGGCGTGTTCGGTGCACTCCCTCAAATCAAAGACTGATCTATGGCAAGAAAGATAAACGTCAGAGACCAACGTCATCCGCGTACAATTGTAGTCGGCGCCGGAATCACAGAATACTGGTATCTCAAACACTTGAAAAAGCTTCGGCACTATACCTATGTATTACAGCCAAGCCTTTTTGGAGATGAGTCAATGCAGACCATCCAGCAAAGAATTCAAGAGGCCGTTTCGGGAGGTGCGTCTGTGATCTGTGTGTTTGATGAAGATATACGCCAATGGAATGATGTTGAGAGAATACGTATGAATGAGATTCATAGCCGATATGATCACGACAACCAAGTTGTGATAGCGAGTAGCATGCCATCAATCGAATATTGGTTTCTTCTTCACTATGAAAATACAAACAGATTTTTCGGTACATCTAATAAGGTTATTCAAGTTCTAAGGAAGCATATACCGAACTTCGATAAGAAAGAAGTGTTCCTGCGTCAGGAGAAATGGGTGTCTTCAATGATTGACTGTGATAAGATGACCGATGCTTTGAACCGAGCTAAACGTCTTGGACATTCCGGCGAATCATATTCCGATTTCTGGAAGGTAATTGATAAGCTACAGATAGACAGGTGAATCATGACGATTTTTAACGTCATACGTGTCAAAATTTGTGAGGTTAAAAAAAAATTAGTAACTTTGCAGGCCAATTGACGGGATCGCGACCTGTCAAGCCCAAACTAAAAATTAATTTTAACTGCAGAAAATTAAAATGAAAGCAAAAATTCATCCCGAGAACTACCGTGAGGTTGTATTCAAAGACATGTCGAACGAAGAGATCTTCATCACACGTTCAACAGTTGCCACCCGTGAGACCATTGAGGTTGACGGCAAGGAATATCCCCTTGTAAAGCTTGAGATCACCTCTTCTTCTCACCCCTTCTTCACCGGCAAGCAGAAACTCGTCGACACCGCAGGTCGCGTCGACAAATTCCGCAGCCGCTACGGCAACCGCTCAAAGAAATAAGACTTCACGGACTCAAAAGGATTCCGTAAATAAAACTGCGCCCATGACGATGAGGCGCAGTTTTTTAATATCAACCTAACTAAACACCTTTTCCACACATGAAATGGTTTTCATTCCTTATGGCCGTCGGTGCTCTGACCGCTGCGGCTCACCAGGCAGGCGATTCTTCCGCTATGACTGAAACCAACGAAATCTTTTATGCCGACCCTACGGTATATACAGAAAATGGCAAATACTATCTATCAGGAACACGCTGGGGCCGTCCGGAGGGCTTCGCACTCCTTGAATCGTCTGACCTCCTCAACTGGCACACCGCCAACCCTACCGACTCTATGCCTATAGTAAAAGGCCGCGGCTCTTTCGGCGACAAGGGTTTCTGGGCCCCACAAATCATCAAACTTGACGACGGCTCCTATAAATTGGCTTACACCGCCAATGAACAGGTGGCAATTGCCGAAGCTCCCCGTCTTACCACTCTCTTCACCCAGAAGAATATACGCCCCGTAGATGGCTCGGCCGGAAATATCGACCCTTTCCTGCTGTATGACAACGGAAAATGGTATCTCTACCATGTGCGTTTCAACAATGGCAATTTCATATGGGTGGGGGAATATGATATGGAGAACGGCAATATCGTGGAGGGAACCCTCTCACAATGCCTCAACAACGACCGGCCTTGGGAAAATACCGATGCTTATCCGAGTGTACCTATCATGGAGGGTCCGACTGTGATAAAACTCGACGGCATGTATTACCTCTTCTATTCAGCCAACCATTTCATGAGCCCGGACTATGCCGTAGGCTACGCAGTGGCTCCCTCTCCTACCGGACCGTGGACCAAATGCGACGCTTCCCCGATTATCAACACCAAAATCGTTGGTGAGAGAGGCTCAGGACACGGTGACGTATTCTTCGATAATGACGGCAATATGCGATACGTTTATCATGTGCACAACAGCGATGAGAAAGCTAACCCACGACGCACACGCATCATAACCCTCAACGTCGACAAAAGCAAGGGACATCCCTACACAATCACCGCCGACCCGACTTCTATTATAAAGCCAACAAGAAAATAAGCTATAACGCTGACAAGAATATAACTCAGAACATCCGGAGGCTGTCGAGATAGCTTGTGAGAATCAGCACAGCGGCCATCTCGTCAGCCTTCCCTTTCTCTGCCCGCTGCTTCCTGGTGAAGCCTCCGGCAAGCATCTCACGGTGGGCAATGGATGAGGTGAAACGCTCATCAACCATCACTATTTTCATATCGGGCATCTCTTTGCGGAGCTGTTTGAGAAATGGCTCTATGTAGCGCATGCTCTCGCTCGGATTGCCGTGCATGTCGCGCGGTTCGCCCACCACTATCTCCTCAACACTTTCGCGGCTGCAGTAATCTTTCAGGAAAGCCATGAGGTCGCAGCTGCGCACCGTAGGCAATCCGTTGGCCGATATCTTCAGCACATCGGTCACTGCCACTCCGCAACGCTTCCTTCCATAATCAACAGCTAATATTCTCGCCATATCACATTAGTTTATTTACAAATTTAGCCATTTCAGACCGGTTATTCATCATCTGTTAACAGATTTTAACAAACGGTTCACCTTTTATCTTGTTAAAACCCTAAATCCACCTCTTTACCCCGGATTTGAACCCATATTCAGACTTTAATTGCTTATTCTTTATTCAGCATCTAATTTTGCAGGTAGAAAATAATATCCAAACAGATAAACTATATGAATAGACGAGACCTTTTCTCCTTCATTGCGCTCTCAGCTTCGCTCCTCCCTTGTGCGGCACAGCATGAGGTGGCACTCGCTGACATCACAACGGAGGATATCACGGCCCCACGCGACTCTCTGAAGACCTCCCCCTGGAGTTTCAACGACTGTCTTGACTGGGCTATCGGCAACAGCACCGATGTCCGCCAGTCGCTGCTCGCGATTCTGCAGGCCGACGAGGATATCAACGTGGCCAAGGACGCATGGCTCCCTACCGTGGGATTCTCCACAACACAGAATTTCACCAACCGTCCCTCTCCTGAATCGGGTGTCAACGGTAATGTCTATGGCAGCTCTTACGGCATTAACGCGGCCTGGACCGTATGGGAAGGGAATGTGCGCAAGTACCGGCTGGAGTCGTCAAAGGTGATGCGTGAACAGAAACTGCTCGCCGGTGATGACGTGATAAAGGACCTGAAGCTTGGTGTGCTCCAGGCTTATCTCAACATCATGTATGCCCGTGAGGCGGTGGAGATTGCACGCAAGACTCTCGAGGTGAGCTCCTCGCAGACTGAACGCGCAAGGAAACTGATGGAATCAGGCCGCTCCTCCAAAGTGGAGTATGCCCAGATTGAGAGCCAGAAGGCACAGGATGAGTATAATCTGGTGCAGACGCAGAGCAACTATGCCTCGGCAAAGATGACTCTGAAAAAGCTCCTCACCCTCGGCCTCGACTATAACCTTGAGATTGCCGAGGTGAAATTCTCTGACTCCGATATCCTCACCCCTCTCCCTGCCATCAACTCTACCTATGAGTATGCCGCCAACTGGCTGCCGGGAATAAGAAGCAACGAGCTGAGCAAGGAGATATATGACAATGATATCAAGATTGCCAAGGCCGGGAAACTCCCTCAGGTCGCCCTGCAGGGGGGTGTGGGCACAGGCTACACCTCCGGCGGACCATCTTGGGGGAGCCAGATGGGTCATGGCTTCAACGAGAATATAGGTCTGTCGCTCTCGGTGCCTATCTACGATGCCAATTCCACTAAAAGGGCCGTTGCCAAGGCGAAGTTGGCCGCCCTGGAATATGACATCAACCGCGACCAGCTCCTCAACGACCTCTCACAGACAATCGAGAATCTATATATCGACGCCGAGAATGCCAAGGCCAAATACCAGAGCGGTCTCACCCAATTGGAGGCCACCGAACTCACGGCACAGCTCGTCGACCGTCAGTTTGAACTCGGCTACGTGAATCCTCTCGACCTGCTCACCGCCCACAACAATCTCTTCAATGCCCGTCTCGAACTGCTGCAAAGCAAGTTCATGGCGATTCTCTCTAACAAGACAATCACCTTCTATGCCACACAGGAGGTGGCTATACCCTGACAATAAACTTTAACCCAACCATATGGATTACTTAAAAATTACAATACCGGCACTGGTCACGCTCGCTCTCGTGACCTCGTGCGAGAAGAAAGACCGGATGGAGGTGGAGACGTATACCGTTGAGCCTACCTCCATGTCGGAAGTGGTGACCGCCACAGGCACGATGGAGTCTGTAACACAGGTGGATGTCGGCACACAGGTCACCGGCATAATCGACAAACTGTATGTCGACTATAACGACCACGTGACCCAGGGACAGCTCCTCGCCGAACTGGAGAAGACTCTGCTCGACAGCGACCTAAAGAGCGCGGATGCCAACATGGCCTCGGCAAAAGCCACGTATGAATACACAAAAAAGAATTATGAACGCGACAAGGCCCTGCATGATGAGCAGCTGATCTCCGACTATGAGTTCCAGACCTCAAAGAAGGATTATGACGTTGCGCGCCTGGCATATGAGAAAACACAGGCCGACCGTGTAAGGGCCGCAAAGAACCTGAACTATGCCCAGATCTATTCCCCTATCGATGGCATCATCATCTCGCGTGAGGTAGAGGTGGGTCAGACGGTGGTGTCCAACATGACTGTGGCCAATCTCTACACTATAGCCGACCTTGACAACATGCAGGTGGTCGGTGATGTGGATGAGGCCGACATAGGTCAGGTGAAGGTTGGACAGCATGTCACTTTCACCGTCGACGCCTTCCCCAACGACACCTTCTCGGGCACTGTTACCCAGGTGCGCCTCAACCCCACCACCACATCAAATGTGGTGACCTATGAGGTGATCGTGGCTGCACCCAACCCCGACCAGAAGCTGATTCCGGGTATGACGGCCAATCTCACCATCTATACCCTTGAGCTTGACAACGTGCTGGCCGTGCCCCTGAAAGCGCTGAAGTTCCAGCCTTTCGAGGGTGAGAAGGATTCCGGACTCCCCACCCCTGTGCCGGCTAAAGAGAGTGAGGGGAAATCGGTTTGGGTGGAACGCGACGGCAAGCTTATCCAGACCCCCGTGGAACTCGGAATGGCCAACAGCGCCTATCAGCAGATCACTTCCGGACTCAAGAACGGCGACAAAGTGGCTCTGCAATATAATGTGATACAGGCCAAGCAGAAGGATACCCCCACCGAAGAGAATCCCTTCATGCCCAAACCGCCGGGTGCCAAGAAAAAATAAACTGAATTATGGCTAAAGAGAAAGAGATAATAAAGATTGTCGATCTTAAACGCTACTTCAAAGTTGGTGACGAGACTGTCAAAGCCCTGCGGGGCGTCTCGTTCACCATCTATGAGGGTGAGTTCGTAACAATTATGGGCACGTCGGGATCGGGCAAGTCAACCCTCCTCAACACCTTGGGATGTCTTGACACCCCTACATCGGGGCAGTATCTCCTTGACGGAATCTCCGTGCAGGATATGGGCAAGAATGAACGGGCCAGGATACGCAACCGCAAGATCGGCTTCATATTCCAGAACTATAACCTGCTCCCAAAGACGACTGCCCTTGAGAATGTGGAGCTGCCGTTGCTCTACAATTCCGGGGTGTCGGCAAAGGAGAGGGCCGAGAGGGCTGAGAAATGCCTGCGGGCCGTCGGGCTGGGCGATCGCCTCTATCATAAGAGCAACCAGATGTCGGGAGGGCAGCAGCAGCGTGTGGCCATAGCACGCGCCCTGGTAAACAACCCGGTGATAATACTCGCCGACGAGGCCACCGGCAACCTCGACACGCGCACGTCATTCTCCATATTGACACTCTTCCAGAAACTCTATAACGAGGGGAAGACAATCATCTTCGTGACGCATAATCCCGAACTGGCACTCTACTCCTCACGCAACATAATGCTGCGCGACGGACATATTGTCAGCGATGAGTATAACTACGATATCAAATCGGCCGAGGAGGTCTACCGTAATCTTCCCCAGGAGGAATAATGAGTTTGAGTCATGAATATACAGAACCTACTGAAAATAGCGTTGAAAGCTCTCAACAACAACAAGATGAGATGCTTCCTCACCATGCTCGGCGTCATTATCGGCGTGGGGGCGGTGATTGCCATGCTCGCCATCGGCCAGGGGTCGAAAGACTCTATCAAGGCGCAGATCTCCGAGATGGGCAGCAACATGATTATGATCTTCCCGGGTGCCGACAAGAGAGGTGGCGTGCGCCAGAGCAGCGATGACATGCAGACACTGAAACCGGCCGACTATGAGGCGCTCGTCACCCAGGCCTCAACTATCGCCAACATTACCCCGACTGTCAGCAGTTCCGGACAGTGGATATATGGCAACAGCAACTACCCCTCGCAGGCGCAGGGTGTCAACACGCAATATCTCGACATTCGCCAGCGCAGCGTGGCCGAGGGAGATTTCTTTACAGAGACTGATGTCAAGAACGCCGCCAAAGTATGCGTGCTCGGCAAGACTCTCGTAGACAACCTCTTCCCGGATGGCTCTGACCCGATAGGGAAGGTGGTGCGCTTCGGGAAAGTGCCCCTCACCGTGATCGGCGTGCTTGAGGAGAAGGGCTACAACACCATGGGGCAGGACCAGGACGACCTCGCACTGGTGCCCTACACCACGGTCATGAAGCGTATGCTGGCCATCGACTATCTGCAGGGAATCCAGGCTTCGGCCATAGATGAGGAGCAGACGGAGAAGACCATCGACGAAATCACCGACATTCTCCGCACGCAGCATAAACTGCGCGACGGCGACGAGGATAACTTCACCATCCGCTCAATGCAGGAGCTTGCCGAGATGATTTCATCCACCTCCTCCATGATGACCGTCCTGCTGGCAGCCGTGGCGGGTATCTCGCTCCTCGTGGGCGGTATCGGCATCATGAACATCATGATTGTGAGCGTCACCGAGCGCACCCGCGAGATTGGTCTGCGCATGAGCATCGGCGCCACCGGGCGCGACATCATGACCCAGTTCCTCATAGAGGCTGTCATAATTTCGGTCACCGGCGGTATAATAGGAATCCTCCTCGGCGCGTTAGCTTCTTGGATGATTGTCACTTTCGCGCACTGGCCTGTGACGGTGTCGGCTTCGTCGGTCATCCTCTCATTCCTGGTCTGCACCGTCATCGGTATTATCTTCGGATTCTATCCGGCGGCGAAGGCCTCAAATCTTGACCCCATAGAGGCCATACGTTATGAATGACAATCTATCAAAGAAACGTTACTCCGGTACGGCGACAGTGGTCCTGCTGTCGCTCGTACTGTTTTATTTCCCCTCCGCCCTGTCAATCTTCAGCCATTCCGGCGAACCTACGGCATGGATGGTGATGGGGGTGCTCATGGCCACATTCTACACCCTGGTGTTTGTGGTTAACTATTTCTGGCTCGTCCCGGCGACACTGGTTCATAACGACCGCCGCGCACTCTTCTTTCTGGTGAATTTCTGCATCATTGTGATTGTCTGCGCCCTGATTCCGCTATGGTTCGAGACTCACGGCGGATTGCCGAGACCCAAACCGCTCAAAAACGTGACCCTCTCGCTGGGACAATATCTGTTGGGTTATTTCGGGTTTCTTATCCGCGACGGCATTATGATGGTGCTTGCCGTGGCGCTCGCATACGCCTTGCGTCTCTCTCGCGAGCATGAGAATGTGAGGCGTCAGGAACTTGAGCTGAGTGCCGAGAAACGCCAGATTGAACTGAAAAGTCTCAAGGCCCAGCTCAATCCCCATTTCCTTTTCAACACTCTCAACAACATCTATGCCTTGATTGGATTCGCTCCGGAGCGTGCCCGCCAGGCTCTACATGACCTCAGCAATATGCTGAGGTTCATGATTTACGACTCGGGTATGCCTTATGTGCCTCTTGAAAAGGAGATGCAGTTCATATCTGATTATATCGAGCTTATGCGCCTGCGTCTGAGCGGGGGTATGCAACTAAGCTGCGACATCAACGTCACGGCAGCCCCCGGTTGCCAGATCGCTCCGCTCCTGCTTCTCACTCTGATTGAGAACGCTTTCAAGCATGCCGCCCCCAACGGGCAGTCAGGTTTCATATCCATAGTCATTGGTGTAGAGAAAGGTTGGCTCATTTGCCGCGTCGACAACAGTTATAACCCCGAGGCCGATTCTCACCCGGAGACCGATGGTGAGAAAGGGACGGAATCGGGCGTGGGACTTGTGAATGTGGAGCGGCAGTTAGGTCTTCTTTATCCTCACAGCCACCGGCTGACAGTGAACAAGACCGACGGCATATTCGCCATCGAACTGAAAATATCGCTTGACGCACTCGGGAAATAATAATACTCACCTGACAGAAAACACCCCCAAATACTTTACAGCAAATGACCAGACCACTGAAATGTATACTTGTCGACGATGAGCCTCTGGCTCGCGAACTTATCAAGAGCTATATCGGGCAGACTCCTGTATTGCAGCTGCAGGGCTGCTACGAATCGGCTGCCGAAGCCATAAAGAGTGTGGTGGCCGGCGACATCGACCTGGTGTTTCTCGACATAAACATGCCCCTGCTCAACGGCATAGACTTCGCAGGGGTCATACCTGCCTCAACACGCATCATCTTCATCACCGCCTATCAGCAGTATGCTGTCGACGGCTTCAAGGTTAACGCGCTCGACTATCTTCTCAAACCTGTGAGCTTCGCCGAGTTCTCCAGGGCCGTGGGGAAAGCTGTGGAATGGTTTGCCATGCGCGACAGTTTCCGTAATTCACGCCGCCCCTCAAGAGACACCATAACAGTCAAGGCTGATTACAGGCTCGTGCAGATTCACACTGACCAGCTTACATATATCGAGGTGCAGAACGACCGCGTGATATTCAACCGTAAGGATGGATCGCAGGTCAGCTCACTGATGAGTCTGAAGGATATCGAGGAGCAGCTCCCAGCCGACAGTTTCATGCGCGTACACCGCTCGTTTATCGTCAATATCCCTAATATCGAGGTTGTGGAGCGTGGCCGGATAGTATTCGGGAAAGTCTACATACCGATATCAGACTCGCGCCGCGAGGAATTCTTCAGTCGTCTGAGCCGTTGACAGAATCAGTGCGGCCAGACAGAGAGAGCGAGAGCCTCCCCCCTTTCAGCGTCGCAACCCCTCCGCGCAGCCGCCACCGCTTCACATCAGGTTTGTCGGCGCGCATGGCCGCCACAATCTCGGAGGCCGTGGTGGTGAATGGTGAGAGCGGTTCGATAAACCGGCGCACCAGCAGTTCCGGATCCGGGAAGGCCAGCACACGGCTCCGCTCAAGCGGTTGGCCGGCAGGCGGCAGAGCCATAGCCACACTATGGGCAACCACCGCATTCTCGCTGCGCAGACAGAGCAAAGAGCGGTCGAGGGCCTTGTCAAACCCCTCCCAGCGGCTTCTCAGCATCGGAATAATCTCATTACGCAGGAAATTGCGACGGTAATCGCTTGAAAGATTCGATGAGTCAGTGATGTAAGTCAGACCACGCGATTCAAGATAATCCACAATCATAGTGCGGTGCACCCCCAAAAGCGGACGCCATATCTCACCCGTGTCAGGCACCATCCCCTTCAATCCCAACGTGCCCGACCCTCGGAGCAGATTAAGGAGAAGTGTCTCGATGTTATCGTCGGCGTTATGCCCTGTGGTTATCCGGGCGGCGCCGGTGTAGGCAAGCAGGTTGCGAAACCACTCATATCTGAGTTCACGGCAAGCCATCTCGACCGACACTCCCCTTCTCTCCTTAATATATAGCGGCACATCGAAATCCTTTACCAAGAGTTCAACGCCCAGTTCACGGCAGAGCCGCTCCACCACCCTCTGGTCGCGCATGCTCTCCTCCCCCCTCAGATGAAAATTGCAATGTGCGGCCACACATTCCGGCCCCCTGATGGCATTAAGCGAGGAAAGGAGCGCCACACTGTCGGCGCCTCCGCTCACAGTCACCAGCACCTTCGGGAATCTGACGCCCCGCCACGCCTCCGCCACAGCTTTTTCGAGAGGATGAGATGAGAACCTTGCTCTTGCCATAGTTAATGTAGTTTAAAATATATGAAATGATGATACTAAACCGATATTTCTACTTGCGAAATTAGGAAAAAATCACTAACTTTGTAAAGAAAGAGAAGAGAAAAATATAAAGTAAATATATAACCAACTCACAACTAATAACTAATAACTGAAAATTATGGCAAAAGAATGGATCTGCACCATCTGCGGCTATGTAGCCGAGGGTGAGGAAGCACCTGCGAAGTGCCCCCAGTGTGGCGCACCCGCATCAAAGTTTAAAGAGCTTGACAAAGCTGAGCTTCTTAAATTTGTGACCGAGCATGAGATCGGCGTGGCCAAGGGCTGCGACGAGGAGATGATAAAAGACCTCAACAACCACTTCACCGGCGAATGCACCGAGGTTGGCATGTACCTGGCAATGTCTCGTCAGGCCGACCGCGAGGGTTATCCCGAGATCGCCGAGGCTTTCAAGCGTTACGCTTGGGAGGAGGCTGAGCACGCTGCCAAATTCGCTGAGCTTCTCGGCGACATGGTTTGGGACACAAAGACCAACCTTGAGAAGCGTATGCATGCCGAGGCCGGTGCCAACGAGGATAAGATGCGCATCGCAAAGAACGCCAAGGCCCAGAACCTCGACGCTATCCACGACACCGTTCATGAGATGGCTAAGGATGAGGCCCGTCATGGCCGCGGCTTCTTCGGTCTTTACAACCGTTACTTCGGCAACAAGTAATCATAAGAGAAATATATTCAGGGGCGTGGATTTTTTATGATCCACGCCCCTTCCTTTTTTTACATCCCTTCCGTCACAACATTTTACACCCTTTTCACGTTATATATTTGTGCAAATAAATTCTTTTTCCTAACTTTGCACTAAATCAAAAGTCCTGAGGCCAAGTGTCGGTTACTGGCACAGCCGTGAAGACTATCCTTCCTACCCTCACCTATTAGCAATTCCGCAGGTTGGAAGACCCTCTTTAATTCAAATTATCAATTCTATCATACAGGCATGATTCCAGCTTCTCACCCGCACGGTGAGCTTATGGGGCAATATGAGTAATCGTAATCCTTCGATTGTGTCTGTTGACAAACATCCTATAACATAAATCTTTTATGTTCCACTTAAATGATCTTAAAGACATGGAGGAGGACCAGTTGAGAAGCACAGCTGAATCCATGGGCATTAAAAAAGTTTCTTCACTCTCCCGCGACGAGATCGAGAATCAGATTCTTGACCTCCAGGCTGAACAGACCGCCAAAGATTTTGTATCCAAAAACGCTGATAAGAAAAAAGCACCTAAGGAGAAGGAGCCCAAGGCCAAACGAGGCCGTAAGCCGGCTTCTGAAACTGCCGCAGCCGACAAAGCCGCCCAGACTGTTAAAAACAATAATGTGACTTCTGACCAACCTGTATCGTCAGACCTGCCGGAGACTCTACCCCTCCCCAAAAGGAGAGGACGCAAACCTAAGGCTCTCCTCCTGCAACAACAGGCCGAACAGGCTGCCGCAGCATCAATCGCTCCCGAATCGCAGCAGGTGGCAGCCGAAATTCCGGCTCCCAAAAAGAAAGGACGTCCTAAGAAAGTGGTGGCTGAGACTCCCGCTCCCGTAGAGACTCCCGCCGCTGAAGCTAATGAAAACATTCCCACTCTTCCGATGATTGCCGAAGAGAACACCGCCGCCGATAATATTATTGAAAACATCAACAACTCCGACCACACTCCCCAGGACGCACCGCAGCAGGATGAGGCTCCCGCAATTGCAGAAAACCAGGAGCCGGAACGCCCGAAACTGAAGGTCTTCACTCCACGCAACAAATCAGGCCAGAGCGACATCTCCTCACTTACTTCACTATTCCCCCCCACAAAAGGGAAAATGTTTACTCCCCGCAACCAACGCAACGCTCAGGCTCCCCAGCCGCAGACTCCTCAGCCCCAGCCAATGCAGGGGGAGGATATGGAAGACCTCTCGGCTCTTCCCACTCCACAGGCCACACCCATAACACTACGCGAACCGGGGGCCACCACACAGCAGCCCCTCACCAAACAGCAGAAAGCCATCCTTAAGAAACAGCAGCGCCTCATGCGTCAGCAAGGCCAGCCTGTCCCCACATCGCTACTTCACGAGTCGCCCTACGACTTCAGCGGAATCCTCGACGCATACGGTGTACTCGAAATCATGCCCGAAGGTTACGGATTCCTCCGCTCAAGCGATTACAATTATCTCAGCAGCCCCGATGATATCTACGTGTCGCAGAATCAGATCAAGGAATTCGGTCTCAAGACAGGCGACGTGGTGGAGGCCTCTATACGTCCCCCGCGCGAAGGCGACAAGTATTATCCCCTTGTAAACGTAATCTCAATCAACGGCCTCGAACCCGCAAAAGTGCGCGACCGTATACCATTTGAGCATCTCGTGCCCCTCTTCCCTGATGAGAAGTTCAACCTCACGAAGGGGAAATCGTGCAACATCTCAACCCGTGTTGTCGACCTCTTCTCACCTATCGGCAAAGGACAGCGTGCACTTATCGTGGCACCTCCCAAAACAGGTAAGACTATCCTTCTCAAGGATATAGCCAACGCAATATCGGAGAATCACCCCGACACCTATATCATTATGCTCCTCATCGACGAACGTCCCGAGGAGGTTACCGACATGGCCCGCAGCGTAAACGCCGAGGTGATAGCATCAACCTTCGACGAGCCGGCCGACCGCCATGTGAAGATAGCCAATATCGTGCTTGAGAAGGCAAAACGTCTTGTGGAGTGCGGCCATGATGTCGTGATCATGCTCGACTCGATCACACGTCTTGCACGTGCATTCAACACCGTATCTCCCGCTTCAGGCAAGATTCTCTCCGGCGGTGTCGACGCCAATGCCCTGCAGCGTCCCAAACGCTTCTTCGGCGCGGCCCGTAACATTGAGAACGGCGGCTCGCTCACCATCATCGCCACAGCCCTCACCGAAACCTCATCAAAGATGGACGAGGTGATCTTCGAGGAGTTCAAGGGCACCGGCAACATGGAGCTCCAGCTCGACCGCAAGCTCTCTAACAAGCGCATCTTCCCGGCTGTCGACATCATCGCATCCTCGACACGTCGCGACGACCTTCTCCTGCCGCAGGAGCATCTCAACCGTATGTGGGTACTCCGCAATTATCTCGGCGACATGAACTCGCTCGAAGCGATGGATTTCATAAAGAAACGCATGGAGATGACCCGCAACAACGAGGAGCTTCTCGTGACAATGGACAAGTGATATGGCCGACAAGACTAACGCAGCCCGCATTCTTGACCGCCTGAAGATCCCCTACGAACTGGTGGAATATACGGTCGATCCTGACAATCTCGCCGCCGACCATGTGGCCGACGAACTCGGCGAGCCTATTGAACAGGTATTCAAGACACTCGTGCTTCGCGGCGACAGACACGGAATATTCGTGTGTGTCGTCGCGGGGAACCGCGAGGTCGACCTCAAGAAGGCCGCCAAGGCTTCAGGCAACAAGAAGGCTGAGATGATAGCCATGAAGGAACTCCTCCCGCTCACAGGATATATCCGGGGAGGCTGCACCTCTATCGGCATGAAGAAACATTACCCTACGTTTATCAGCAGCGAGGCTCTCGATTTCCCGTTTATCTACGTCAGCGCGGGGAAACGCGGGTTGCAGCTCAAGCTTAGTCCGGCCGACCTTCTGCGTGCCGCCGAGGCCGAGGCTGCCGATATCGCCACTGATATCTGAACCCTCTAATTTAATTATATCAGGATGAACACTTTTGGAAAAAATATTACTCTCACCACATTCGGTGAAAGCCACGGCCCCGCTATGGGTGGGGTAATCGACGGATTCCCCGCAGGATTCAGGATTGACTTCGACCGCCTCTATGAGGAGGTGGCCAAACGGCGTCCCGGTTCATCGGCTCTCGTCACAGCACGCAAGGAATCTGACCGTCCGGAATTCCTTTCCGGAATATCGCCCGACGGCGTGACCCTCGGCTCACCCATAGGATTCATTGTGCGCAACTCCGACCATCATTCATCTGACTATGACGAGATGGCTAAGGTGTACCGCCCCAACCATGCCGACTACACCTATATACGCCGCTACGGCATCCGCGACCATCGCGGAGGGGGCCGCTCCAGCGCGCGTGAGACCGTCAACTGGGTTGTGGCCGGAGCCCTCGCCTCGCAATGGCTCGAATCGAAAGGGGTGAAGGTGGAGACAGTCCTGTCGCAGGTGGGCCCTGTGGCCGACGAGAATATCTTCGCCCAGATAATGGCTCATCCTGAAGAGACACCCCGCCTTGAAGTGGCTCCCGAACTTAAAAATGCAATGGAGGAGCAGGTCATGGCTGCCAAGAAAGCCGGCGACAGTGTAGGAGGACGCGTCAGCTGCCTCATTACCGGTGTCCCGGCAGGGATAGGGTCGCCGGTGGCCGACAAGCTACATGCCTCGCTCGCCGCCGCCATGATGAGCATCAATGCCGCGAAAGGATTTGAATATGGACTCGGATTCAACGCGGCGGCCTCATTCGGAAGCCGCACAGCCGACACATTCCTCCCCTCAGGGTCGCCGGAGGCTCCACTCCGCACCGCCACGAATTACAGCGGAGGCATACAGGGAGGCATATCCAACGGCATGCCGATATTCTTCAACGTGGCTTTCAAACCCACCCCTACCCTCATGCAGCCCCTGCAGACAGTCGATGTCAACGGCAACGGCGTCACCCTCAATCCGGCGGGGCGCCATGATCCCTGCGTGGCTGTCAGGGCCGTGCATGTGGTGAAAGCCATGGCCGCTTTCGTTATAATGGAGAATATGACCTCGGCATGATAACCTACAGCGACTATCTCAATAAAATCTTCCCCGGCGTCAAGGTTCAGAAAATATCTGTCAACGCCGGGTTTTCTTGTCCTAACCGCGACGGTTCAATCGGCACGGGAGGGTGCATATATTGCCGCAACGATTCCTTCTCGCCATCCTATTGCATGACCGGAGATCCGGTGGGGATGCAGATCAGCCGGGGGAAGGAGTTTTTCGCGCGCAAATATCCCGCGATGAAATATCTGGCTTATTTCCAGTCGTATACCAATACATACGGCCGCCACCTCAACGCCCTGCGGGCACTCTATGAGGAGGCGTTGAACAGCCCCGATGTCGTGGGATTGATTATCGGCACACGTCCTGACACATTGCCTCAAAATGTGATTGAGATGTTGGGCCAATTAAACCAAACCGCCCCTGTGTTTGTCGAAATAGGTGCGGAGACCAGTTGCGATGAGACCTTGCGTCTTATCAACCGCCATCACACATGGCAGGATGTATGCGACGGGGTGAGACGCGCATCCGAGGCCGGACTGCATTGCGGGCTTCACCTGATAGCCGGGCTACCCGGCGAGAATCGCGGTCAGATCCTGCGCAATGTTGATGAGGCATGCCGCCTTCCGATCGAGACCCTGAAGATGCATCATCTTCAGATTCTTCGCGACACCCCCCTCTCGCGTCTCTGGCATGAGGGGAAGGTGGAGGTGACTCCGTTCGGACTTGACGATTATCTCGATCTATGTGTCGAGATAGTGAGGCGCGTGCCGGAACATATCGTGATAGAGCGGTTTCTCGCCCAGTCACCACCCTCATTGGTAGAGGCCCCGAAATGGGGATTGAAAAACTATCAGTTCACCAACCTACTGCAAAACCGTCTGTTGCAAGACACCACTTCATAAAAAGATAAAAATAAAAAAGATGAAAAGATTCATATACACATTGGTAGCCGCGATAGCCCTACCCTTCGCCGTAGCCACGGCACAGATACCCGACAACTATCCCGCACCTGACTTCACACTTGAAGACACCACGGGGCAGATGGTAAGTTTATCCGAATACAAAGGTAAATGGGTAATAATAGATTTTTGGGGAAGTTGGTGCATATGGTGCATCAAAGGTTTTCCGGAACTGAAAGAGGCTTACGAGAAATACAAGGACCGTCTTGAGGTGATTGGCGTGGACTGTCAGGAATCGAGAGAGGCGTGGTTGGCCGGAGTGGAGAAATACGAGTTGCCATGGGTCAACCTCTACATGCCAAAAGGGAATCCGCTCACCTACAAATACGGAGTGCAGGGCTTCCCCACCAAAGCGATAGTAGACCCCAAGGGGAATCTCCGCGACATTGTCATGGGCCACGATCCCGAATTCTTCGTCAAACTCGAGACACTCATGTCAGAAGAGTAACCAAATACCCGGTGTGCGAGGCACACCGGGTATTTGGTTATCGTGACATTACGCACCCACTCTCGGGAGAGTTATCGTGGCATTCAATCTTTTTTTGAAGATATACCATATCGATTAGCTGTACGCCACACTCGAAGATCGGATGGTCATAATTCTCGATAAAGAAATCCTTCATAACATGAGACCGGACAAATCCGCACTTCTCATAAAATGGGAGTGTCAACGGGCTGTCACCGGTTCCTACCTGCAGAAGAGTATGAGTCGGCTTATAGCATCCCTCCACAAACTCTATAAGCATTCTTCCAAATCCCCTCCCCTGACATTCTGGCCTTATTGCTAAATTTTTGATTTCCAGCAATCCATCACCCAAATCCTGGACTACACATTCGCCAATTGCCTCCTCTTCCTCTTTAAGGAGAAACATACGGCTGTGATCCAGATACCTGTCAATCATCTCCTCCTGTTCATCGCCAAGAAGAAGTAATTGCAGAAATCGTTTTTTATCTGTTTTAATCTCTTCGATAGTCATAGCTTGTTCCTATTTAAGTCGCTTCCTTCACCTTTGATTGTGTAAGGAAGCGAGCGATATCTCCCAACCAGTTCTTCTAATTCAGTCGCCATAATACTATTTTTACGCAAATTTACCCATTTTCTCCATACTATCTACGCCCTACTTTTTTAAATTACTCCTATATGCTTCGAAAACAAACTCCCCTGGCATCTTGATTTCAAGATTTTTTTGTAACTTTGCTGCAGGCTCTCTTGCCGTCCCGAATATCAATGACTAACGATAAAGCTGCAATAATAGGTATCTCACGTCATCGTCTCACAATTGACGGCGATGGTGTGACTACACTTGTCGCTTTCCACGGTTGCCCGCTCAATTGCCGCTACTGTCTGAATCCGCAATCTCTCGGCGAGAGTGCCCGGTTCAAGAAATATACCCCACAGTCTCTGTATGATGAAGCAAGAATTGACGAACTTTATTTTATCGCGACTAACGGCGGAGTGGCATTCGGAGGGGGTGAGCCGACATTGCACCACGATTTTATAATCCGGTTCCGTGAATTGTGTGGCCCGTTATGGCGATTGACTTTGGAAACTTCTCTTAATGTACCCACTGACAATATCGCGGCATTGATTCCGGTAATCGATTCATGGATTATAGATGTCAAGGATATGAACCCTGACATTTACCGGCGATACACCGGTGGGGATAATTCCCGTGTCATTTCTAATCTACGGTTGTTGGCAAACGCAGCACCTCAACACCATTGTACAATTAGATTGCCGCTTATATCAGACTACAACACTGATTCCGATCGGAGGAGAAGTCACAGGATTCTATCATCAATAGGCTACACCAATTTCGATTTTTTCACCTATCAGATACGCAGACATTGACTATGACATCAGGGAAACAGACATGCAGGATATTAAAAGAAATCCGTCGGCAGATTGCTGAGGCGAATGAGATTGAATTTGTAACTTCGGTGTGCAGATTCAAGGGTGAGTGTCTCGGCACTTGCCCCAAGTGTGAGGAGGAGGTACAATATCTGGAGAAACAGCTCCGCTCACGTCAGCTTATGGGGAAGGTAATCAATCTTGCCGGCATATCGGTAGGAGCGTTATCGCTGCTATCCCCTTTCTGTGTACAATCACAAACTCCAGTTGAACCTTTAACACAGTCCGCCATCCCGACAGATGCAATTACTGACTCCCTTATCTTTAAAGGCGCGGTGTTTGCACAGGACACCTTAACGGATGGGACTATATCAAAGGTACCTCTTCCATTTGCCGTAATCAAAAATCTGCAAAACCAGGAAATGGTAACTGCTGATATGGATGGGACATTCCAAATCAAGGCTACCCCCGGTGATAACCTGCGAATCAATTACATCGGATATGAGACTATTGAAATACCCGTAACCACAGAGATGAGGAACGAGGAAATAGTAATGCCTTATGCCAATCTTGTCCTGGGAGAAATTGTAGTGATAAATCCTGATAAGTTAAAAAACATTCTTAAACTTCGTATTATTGATGAACACAATCAGCCCATATCCCCGTCTGATTGTTACGTAGAACGAATATATCTTGACGAGAATGGCGATGAGGATTCATATGATGTCAGTCTGATTACTGACAACAATGAGTTCATAATTCAATGGGATACAGACCCGGCATTACAAGATGAGACTGGCAATCCTCTGAAAGAAGCCATCCTGCGTATAGAGGTGGAAGGCTACGCCACACCAAAGATCATCAAAGTAAAATATCCAAAACGTGTCTCAAAGAAAACTGTCAGGTTTAAGCATGTCGTTAAAATTAGTAACTGGACTTGCAGAAAACAAAACCCGGTAGCTTGATGTACAGGGGCTACCGGGTTTCAACACTTCAAAAGTAGTGCATTTATTTCAGACAATCAATTTTAGCCGTATAATTTAGTTACAGCAAATGAATTCAAGGCTGGTAAACTTGACATTCATCGAATGAACCAAGCTGCTTAATCATTTCAAGGTTGGTTGCTTGTGCTTTGCGGTAGATTATCACAATGATACTTTCTGCAACCAACAAAGCCACTACCGATATAATCCCCCATACCCATCCAAAACTATCGGCAGAAATTATTGTTTTCATCATGGAGTCACACTTGATATATTCATAGATGAACCATATCACCCATGGACATACAAGAACAGATCCGATAATGGTCTGATACTGACGTTCCTTTTTCTGACGTATCAGTTTTTGGATAAGTGTGTGGATTGTGTCACTCTGAATCCATTTCTTTGATATCGCAAGCGTGCGAATATCAAGGACTGCATCGGGTATTGCGCATACGGCAAACGTAATGGGAAGCCATATGCTCATGCCTGTTGAGTGTGCCATCCCAAAGAGGAACAGGATTATGAGTGGCAGTACAATGAATTCAGACACAACAACTTTGCCGAGCCATGAGCTTTTTGATTTCATTGCCTGACGTATTTGGCGGTCGCTGATAACGCCGGAGTTAAGGCTTCCTTTCAGTGATTTCAGCCCCTCTCTAAGTTCAGAGAGTGAGTCGCCTTGTATATTGTTATTTTTCATCTTCTTGTATGTTTTTGAGTTTGTTTTTGATTCTTACGAGCCGGACACCGATGTTTTTAGCGTCCATGCCGACAATCGCTCCTATCTCATCGTATGCCATATCTTCAAGCCAAAGCAATACGATTGCGCGGTCAAGATAGTTTAACTTTCTCAGTCGGTTATGCAGAAATTGTATCTGCCTACCTGTTTCGGGGGTAGTGTCACTGACTTGTGGAATATAATCCTCACTCACAGTGTCAATTTTCTTCTTACGTTTGTGGGAGATACAAGTATTGATGGCAATACGTGTGATCCATGTACGGACTGAACTGTCTCCGCGAAACTTCGGAATTCCGTTCCAGAGATTCACAAGCACATCTTGCATCAAGTCTCTTGCATCTTCTTCATTTTGCGAATACAGATAGCATATTGAGTAGATCGCTTGCTCATTGTCTCTGACCAATCGCTCAAATTCTTTTTCTGATTGTTCCATTTATCTTTTTTCAATGAGTTTATTAGT
The DNA here is from genome assembly GCA_947575235.1 of uncultured Porphyromonadaceae bacterium. Classification (GTDB taxonomy): domain Bacteria; phylum Bacteroidota; class Bacteroidia; order Bacteroidales; family Muribaculaceae; genus Lepagella. Next base: position 17,943 of record CANPMT010000003.1, on the reverse strand, counting down.
TAGACGCAGTAGTGCATAATTAACTACATAGTGAACTCGTTTAAATTTATTTTGAGATGTTATAATAACATCAAATAATTAAAATACAACGCATTCTGAATAAAATGCACTATATTAGAGTTCCCACACTTTAATATACTGTGATCATGCTAGAATACGCTGCACTCGAGGAAGCTTTGCTTTATTCCATTAGCTGATTTTCATCGTCCTCCGGTCGTTGAATAATCTACGTTTGCGTCTGCGTTAATCAGTTTGCTGGCACCACGTTTCTGCCGGCCCCACTGCAGGTTATAACTGATGCTTATGTAAGGCATACGCATATCAAGACGCATATGTTGCTCATTGCGATTCCATTGGCTGAGAGACTTTGAACCTTGGTCATACTTCCCGAACGGGATTAACATACCGGCTTCAAACTGCCAGTTTTTCCAATTATAATCAGCTGCTATTACATTAATATCCTCTCCCCAACTGATTTTTTCACCCCAGAGGTCACGCTGTGCCCTGACATATTGGAACACAAGCTGGAATCCCTTATACATGAACATCAAAGCGGCATCACCGCTCCATGTATGATTATAGAGAGTGTATGTATTACCCTTCATACGTTCAGCTTTATATTGTATTGTACCGGAAAACATTAGCCAGTCCGGAATAATCTGTATCTGCTCGGCAAGCCAGAAACTGAGGTTCTGCAGCCCCTTGCTGTTTTCGTATGAGGTGATGAGTCTGTCATTTTCCCAATAAAGATAAGGGGTGATAGCATCAGGACTTGTAAACGCTCTCGCTCCGAAAGACCCACTGACCCGCTGATTGAACAGGTTGTGTCCATAACGGAATGTCAGCATATATGATGACGACGTTTTCAGGTTTGAATTGCCTATGCGCCATTGGAATCCATCAAGCTGCTGAGGCGCGATATTGGTCTCGGCCAGAGATGGTGCGGATTGCCATGATGTGAACGCGAGTCTGAAATTATGGTTCTGATTCAGTGAGTAGGTCACAGTGGCCTGAGGTCGAAGATTCCACGACTCGTTACCTTGATCGGTTTCCTGGAACTTAAAGGATGTGTACTGCGCCCCGAGTCCACCTGTAATTGTAACCTTATTCACACGTTGGAAATATTCAGCAAAGAAATATACCTTGTCCTGTCGTTGATGAAAAATCTCTCCATCGAGATTCTCATAAAGTGAGCGGTTACGGTTGGCCGTATAAGATGCTCCGGCTGTCAGTTTAGACGCCTGCCATTGCTTTATGTAGTCAGCTTCAAGGCCGTAGGCTTGATTGCGGTCTTTTATATAAGTGCTTACATTTGTTAAATAGTCCGAAGCATCTTCGAATCTTTCAAGGTAATTTGAATATGAATGGCCTGAGTATAAGGAGGCACTGAAATCTACGACAAGTGTCTGACGATGAGCGAAATGCTGCTCCAGGTATGCAGAGAAGCGTGGCGTCGTTCCAACACGCCCCGACTCATCGCTGAGGAGAATATCCTTGTCACCATTACTCAGTGACAACAGACCGTTATAACGGTTGAGATCAGAGAAATTACGGTTGGCAATCAACTGAACATAGAAAACTGTAGTGTCCGGTTTGATGTAATTATAGGAAAGCCACCCTGCTCCCTGCGAGTTGTTCAGTTTACCTCCGAGCGGAGTTTCTGTTCTTGTTAGCTCATCACCATCGGGCCATGTAAACGTCTCTGTATAGTCACGGTGAGCCTTGATACCTTCGGTAAGTTTGAAATATCCCCCTACTTCCCATTGCGAACGTCCGGTATTGAATTTGGCATTTGCCTGATAATAACCCCAGCCACAGTTTAATGCCGGTTTCGCCTGAACCATCAGTGAACCACCCACCGTTGGATTCGTCACTACAAAGTTCAAGACATAATTCGCCCCTCCATAACGTAAACCGGGATTATCAATCCATTCAACCCGCTTAATGGTTTCGGGGAGCAACGCTCTTACCTGTTCTATTGAAGATTCCCTGCCATTGATACGGACCTGTACAGATTGGCCTGACGCGCTGATGGAACCGAGAGCGTCATTTACCGTGAGCGTTGGAATCATGAGGTTTTGAAGCAACTGCATCCCATTCTTGGAATTGTCAACCGCACTCTTGGAGGGATGGTAAACATCCATGTCTGCCTTTCTTATAACTTTAGGTGCTTGAATCACAATCTCATTCAGTTCCTGACTCATCGTTGAGTCAGGTATCTCGTTTTGAGCCAATGCAAAAGTTGGCAGCACTGCGCAAAGTATTCCTATTGTCGTCTTCATATCAGGTGATGTCAGTTTGTTCATCCTCGGGCTTGTTTCAGATAGAGTGGGGCTTGCTGATTCTCCGACCAGTACTGGAGATGAGTGTGTTGTCATTGCCAAAACTGTCTTGCCTTAAGACGCAAAGTTACATAATAATAACAAATCCCACAAGACTTATATCCTAAATCGCACACCGCGATTTATTGTTACTATCGCCTTTCGGTGTGCAATCCCAAACTCCAGTTGAACCTTTAAAACAGACCGCCATCCCGGCAGCAGCCATTACTGACTCCCTTATCTTCAAAGGCGTGGTGTTTGCATAGGACACGTTAACGGATGGAACTATATCAAGGGCACCTCTTCCATTTGCAGTAATCAAAAATCTGCAAAACCAGGAAAGGGTAACTGCTGATAGTGATGGGACATTCCAAATCAAGGCTACCCCGGGTGACATCCTGCGAATCAGTTACATCGATTTGTCCTTTCCCCAAAGGCATGATAAATGCCTCAAAAAAAACGAAATGGCCGTACTCGGAAGCGGTGTATGATTTTAGGTTTACCATTGTCTACCTCAAGTTTTTTTGCTAATTTTGCTATATGAATCAGGAGAATCAGAACATAGAGCACAAGCGCATCTGGAAGGACGAGTATCTGAAGTGGGTATCGGGCTTTGCCAATGCTCATGGAGGATGGCAAGGATGTGGTTGAGATTATCATTGAGCCATCCATGATGCCAATATCATATCGCGGAGTTTACTACTACCGTAGCGGAGCTACTAAACAGGAACTTCGCGGAACTGCTCTTCATCAGTTTCTCTTGAAGAAGATGGGGCTTAACTGGGAGGATATGCCTTGCGATGGAACGTCTTTGGACGATATTGATGATAATGCCATCAATTATTTCTTGACTCACGCGATAGATGAGGGTCGATTAGATTTTGAACACCGTAATTCGACTAAAGAGGAAGTACTTGCCAACTTGGGTCTCATCAAGGATGGAATACCGACTAACGGTGCTGTGTTATTGTTTGGCAAGTATCCTCAGCGTGTATTTGTCACCTCCAGTTTCAAGATAGGGCGATTTGGTGTTGATGATTCCGATTTACTGAATCAGGATATGATTTCAGGCAATCTCATACAGATGACTGATAAGATAATGCAGGTGCTTAGTGATAAATATCTAATCCGTCCGATTCATTACGAAGGGTTGCAACGCAAAGAACCGTTAGAGATACCTCAGGATGCTTTGCGTGAAATAATATTCAATAGCATCGTACACAAACTCCAGATTGGCACATGGAATCAGATGAGCATCTATGATGACCATATCCAGCTGTGGAATGAGGGGGTTCTTCCCGAAGACTACACCGTTGAAACTCTGATGAGCAAGCATATCTCTAAGGCACGCAACCCAAAGATTGCACATGTATTCTTCCTCGCAGGATTTATTGAGGCATGGGGGCGAGGTTACGAAAAGATTATGCGTGAATTTGATAAGTCAAATCTGAAGCATCCCACATTCAAGGAGGAACATGGCGGTGTCTCAGCCATCATTCCGCGTGAAATCTTCATGTCGACAAGAGGAGGTCATGGCTCTGTTGGTACTGATGATGCTAAAAATGATGCTAAAAATGATGCTAAAAATGATGCTAAAAATGATGCTAAAAATATAACTGAGCGACAATCTAAGATTTTGGAACTAATATCCCAAAATCCCTATATTTCGCTGGATGCCATAGCGAAAGCAATTGGAGTCAGTTCTCCAACCATAGACAGAGAAATCGCTAAAATGACAAATATCGTGAAACGTGTTGGTCCTAAGAAAGGAGGCCATTGGGAGATAATTGTGTGATAATCTCCCTGCGTTTTCTGCATTATCCGCATTTTGAAAAATCTCTCCACAATGACAGCAAAAGAATTACGCCAATATCTTCCACAAGACTTATATACTAAATCGCACACCGCGATTTAGTATTACAAGTCAAAAACTGGCTATTTTCAGCCTTGCTGATGGTAGTTCCAGCTGTTATGAACGCCCAGTTCAACACAATAAAAAAGAGGGATTTTATCGGTTATGAACTGATTAATAGTTCTTAAAACAAAGCGGAAGCAATAGAAAATCAATCTGTCGACACTATCCCGTCTATGCTGAAGATACACGCTACGTGTCCAGTCTGATGAAGATATTGCACCAGTACATGCTCTGAAAACCTACGAAATCTTTTTTATCTGCAAACATTACACGGAGTTAAAAAGATTTTTTAACTTTGCAGCATGAACGAGATTTCCCCTTTACCACTTGCATCATCATCGCAAGAGAATGAGATAATATTATACCAGCCTGACTCAACCGTAAAACTTGAAGTACGGCTGGAGAATGAGACATTATGGCTGACTCAGCAACAGATTGCTGACTTGTTCGGCACTAAACGTCCGGCCATAACAAAACATCTTGCCAATATCTATAAATCCGGAGAATTGGATGAGAGGAGCACATGTTCCATTTTGGAACATATGGGTAATGATGGCACTCAACGCTACACTACGAAGTATTATAACCTCGATGCCATACTATCGATTGGATATAGGGTCAACAGCAGAAATGCCACGTTGTTCCGCGTCTGGAGCAATAAGGTTTTGAAGGAATACCTGTTGAGAGGTTACAGCATCAATCAGCGATTAATGCACATGGAAAATCGGATTGATCATAGACTTTCGGAACATGACAGCCAAATAAAAGAGTTGAACAATCGGATGGATTTTTTTGTCCGTACATCGCTGCCCAAACAAGAGGGAATCTTTTTTGAGGGTCAGATATTCGATGCCTACACCTTGATGTGTGACCTCGTGCGTAGTGCCAAGAAGCGGATTGTAATGATTGACAATTATATCGACGATTCTGTATTCCGTCAACTTGATAAAAGGGAAACAGGCGTTGAGGCCCTCATATACACCTCTTCTATCAGCCGGACTCTACAACAGGACCTCGAACGTCATAACTCTCAATATCCACCAATCAAGATCAAGACCTTTCGAAAGGCTCATGACAGGTTCTTGATCATCGACAACGATGTTTATCATGTAGGAGCCTCATTCAAAGACTTGGGTAAGAAACTCTTCGCATTCTCCAGGATGGAAGCAATGACGGCAGACGAACTGATATCTCATCTTGAATCTTAAAAAGAACGGCATCAGTTAATTGATGTCGTTCTGAATTTTACGTTTCTTGAAATTTCTCTTTCCACACGACACTGTCCGACGGATTTATGATTTCCACAAATGCCGTATGGGACTTGTCTGACAACTCAAAGGTGGAGTCATTCATAACCAGGCATTTGAACCACATATCCTCGCAAGTCTCATAAATGCCCTTACTTGTAAAGATATGGACAAAGTCACGGGCGTACAGATGAGCCGAACTTATCAATGTGGCCAATACCACAGTTGATGCGTACCGAAATATTCTGCTATCATTCTGCATGTCAGATGTCATTGCTTAAGAATACCTCTGGCTTGAAGTAATCGTAAAGAAATAAAGGGAAAGCATTTAACACAGACACTCTATAATGTGCCGTTAAATAGTCATGAACTTGGGAAGAGAAAATATTAGGCTGACTTATGTCTTCCTTTTTATCCGGATTCTCATGCTTTCCCATGCAGAGAAAATTCGCTTTTTGGATATTCATACCTACAAGATGAATCCAATTCATTCTTATTCGCTTCACTATATCCTCTCGGTTCATATTTCTTTCAGTGACACATAAATGGTCAAGATTTGAATATGGTGGAAAGTCCCGTGCTATCTGCTTGTAATTGGAACAATCAGATATAGACACTGAATAATGCCAATAATCTTTGTCAGGAAGGGTACCAGTATGATATATTGACTCAATCATTGGATAGTTTATAAAGAGTTTTCCTGTCTCTGTCTCATTATCAAAATACGACAACATTTCATATATTTGAGAGATACTCACCTCTGGAGGTTGATTTTCATTATGAATGTCAAGATCAAAGAAGAGGAACACATCCGAAAAATCCGACATATCATAATCGCCCAATATGGCCCCATTCTCTTTCAATACACCTGCAATGTCCGCACCTTCACCCAAGGAGTGCATCTGGCGGTAAAGTTCATAGATATTGTTGCCAAATGAGCATACTATATTCTCATCCGATGATGGGAAGAATAAATGTTCAATTGACCTAAACAGCATCGGCTCTCTACGTTCTCCTTCAAATACGAACAATATCATAAGGCAGAAAAAGCATTAGCCCGGAAGAGCTTTTCTATGTTATGACCAAATCGGAGCTCCTTATCAGTACAGTCACAAAGTGGTTTGATAATATTGTGGTCAAGAATAAAATTGCAATCCGGACGTAGCAAATCATTAGTCATCAGATATGTGTTGTGAGACGACAGGAATACCTGACAGGGAAGTTCAAAGAGTTTCCTGCACACCTCATATGCCAATCTGAAATGATAGAAAGCATCAAACTCATCAATGAATACGAAAGACGCACGTCCCATCTTATTCAACCAGATATACAATACTTGTAGAGATATTGTCCCGGTAGAAGCTATGCGGCTGAACGGTATATGTGCCCCGTTAATTATACATTTCAGAACCTTTTCACCTTCCATTGGTTTGGCAAATTCAAATTCCTGACCGCTAACATTCAAGAGGAACGCTTTGAAATCATCCACAAGACCACGCTTGATAATCTCTTCTTCAAGAAATGTGGCGTTTGTCTCCAATCCGATAAACTCTCGCTTATCAAGACTCTTGAACCAAAGCATCGTATCAGCAAACTTTTTTAGTTCAAGAAGATAATGGTTATCAGGCAATGGATACGTCGCAGTCAGAAAGTTAACCAAGGATAACCCGTTGACATTCATACGCAATTTATCTTTGGCATTCGCATCCATCGGGAACTCGTCGCAGAAAACGAGGGTATTTGCATCGTGGTCAAATATAATGTTACTATTGACTATGAGTTTCTCTGTGATCAATTTACCATCCTTATCCTTCTGATAGGAGTATTCCACGTTATCAGAACCGAAACGGAAAATATACTCAAAACCAACAGCCTCATGTTCATATCCCGCTGTCACAAAGTTGGAGTAATAGTCAGGCTTCTTCCATTTCTGAGACAGGTGGTTCTCTATATCAAATAGAGCCAATGCGAAATTAGATTTACCTGAACCATTAGGCCCATAAATAATCCCGTTCTTAATAACTCCATCTTTGATGGCATAGGTATTGAAAGCATAATTGCTTGGACTTGTCAGATTCCAGCAAATACGCTCCGCAAAGCCTCTGTAATTCTTGACAGCGAATGATAGTAACATCTCTATTGCGTTTATTTTCTACAAAGTTACACAATATTTCCAATATTCCGTAATTTTTTTACGGCAATCTTTTCTACAATATTAAAATAGGTTTATTGCGAATTGCGGAGGATGAACTCCTTAATTATTTCAAGGACTTCCGGCGCGATTGTCTCGCGGATTTCTGAATACTGCAAAATACGGTGTGGCAACGCCACATTTCCCATTTTGAGATCACCTCTCCATGCGCCCGATAAAACCGCTGCTGATTCAGCCCGTAGACTTCCTGACCCTACGACACTCAAAATAGCATATAATAAAATCTTTTTCATAAAATATGGATATGAAGTTATTTAAACTTCCATGAATACTTCACAAAGATAGTGATTATCTCTCTTAATTCAGACAATTTCTAAAATATTTTTTCAACTGACAATACATAACCTCTTTTTTTCAGAGAGGTTATCGTTATTGTCGGATCCGTTAGGAGTTTGCGTATATAGGTTATCTGAACGTTGAGAGCGAGGGAATTGGCGTAACTGCTGTCGCCCCACACGGAGTTGAGGATTGTGTCGCGGTCAACAACTTTGCCCACATTCTGTGCGAGGATAGCTAAAATCTCTGTCTGGCGCACTGAAAGTGAGTGTGTCTCACCGTTATATGTCAACGATGCCAGATTTGGACGAAACGACGTGGCGCCTAATTGATAATCAATATCCTGTGCCGTTATGTCACTTTCAAACCGTTCATTTATCTTGGCTATCAGTTCTTCAGGATAAAACGGCTTGGGAATATAGTCGTTTCCCTTGAGTTTGAAACCATACAGACGGTCTACCTTATCAGTTCGGTCTGTCAGGAAGAATATGATCACACGGCGGTCAATCTCACGAATTGTCTGTGCCACCTCAAAACCGTTCATCTCCGGCATATTTATGTCAAGGAGAATCAAGTCAGGATGAATGTCACGATATAATTCCAGTCCTACCCTCCCGTTTGGAGCGTATGTCACCTCATACCCCTCGGTTTCAATGAATCGTTTCAGAAGCATGGAGTTTTTGAGATCATCATCTACAAGAAGTATCTTTTTCATTGCGGTAGTTTTATAGTGAATGTAGAGCCGACACCCTCGGTGCTCTCCACAGAGATTTCACCCCCGTGAGCATCTGTCAGAAGTTTTACATATGCGAGGCCAAGACCCATTCCGGGGATGTCTGAAGTCGATGCTTTGCCACGATAGAACCGGTTGAAAATCTTACTTTGTTCTGAGGAAGCTATACCATCGCCATTGTCCTCGACCGATATCCTTATACCTCCCGAAATTGCTTCGGCGCATATCTTAATCACAACCTCTTCACCCGAATACTTGATTCCATTCTCAATCAAATTCGTGAGGATATTCATTAGGTGTGAACGGTCAGCCGATACCTCCAAAGAGTCTGGGACATTGTTCTCAAACACAACCTCCTTAGCACTCGGCAACGAAATGGATTTTATAACACTGTCAACGAGGGCAGCCAGATTGAATGAGGATACATTGAGCGGAATCTGCTCCACGTTGTTGAATGTTATGTCGCGCAGTTTGGAGAAATATGCCGAAAGGTTATCGAGGGCTATGCGTGTCTCTCCGGTGAGTTCATGGCGCAGTCTGTCATCCTTCATCAACTTCTCATTGTCAATTCCTGAAACGCACATTTTCAATGTTGAAATTGGTCGTTTAAGCTCGTGAATCATTGTTGTGATAAAGGAGTTGCGCATTTTGTCAAGCCGCGTCAGTCTGGAGATTGTGTTGACCTGCCATACGAGGCACAGAATAAGGAATAGCGAGAGAACTACAGCCAAAGCCAGCGTCCAACCCATATTTCGCAATATTTCGGAGGATGGGATCTCACATTCAATCACAACCGCTTTCTTTTCAAGTTCGGAATAAGGAGTTATCACCTTGAAGCGTGGAGAAATTGCTGATGTATGACGTATGGTAACCGGTTCCCATGTCACGCTATCCTGCAAAATCAAAGTTATTTCAGCATTGAGATTACTCCTCCTTAATAAGGTGTCAATACCTACTGTGGTGAAAGGAGATTGTATCTCATGATCGAAATTCCTCATGGCGTTCCATGCAATACCGTCAGAGGGCGCACTTGAGGCATCGACTGTGGCTATCCTTGTATCCACCATATCAAGTGAGTCTAATACCAATTCCTGAAGCTTTCTCTTTTCTTCGGGGGTAATGTCGCGTTCCTCCGTTATCCCCAGAATTTTTCTCCCATCAATTTCCTTTGTGGTTACAGTAACGATACGATGCCTGTTTCCGGCAGAGTCAACATCGGTATTCATCTGATAGGAGGACTGTGTTCTGGATATTTTCTTTACAGCAGAATGTTTTGCCCTTTCATTATTATACTCGGTGATGGCATTTGAAATTACCTCGACCGAATTATTCTCATATTCCGAGATAGAGTATTCATAGCGGCCAAACAACCAATATACCTGCATCACCAGGAATGCAAGTATTGCAGCGATTGAGAGTATGTATAGTGTCTTGATTCTCTTTTCCATGATGCGAATTTACTCATTACCTATGATATAAACGGATGAAACCACTAATAATTTACCGGGAGTAATAATTTAGTAATAATTCCATAATGTTTGAGTAATGATTATTTTCAACGGTTGAGCACTGCCGGTTGTAACTTTGCAACGTGAACCAAAAAATGCAATGAAATGAAAAAAACAACAATCATCCTCGTGGTCATCATGACACTGACCGTGGCCTCGTCAGGCAAAGTGTTACGTCGCACTCTCGACATATTACAGAACAATGTGCCCGAAACAGAAACCATTCAACCGGAAACTATGGAGTTTGTCTATGACTACTCATGGTGTAATGATACAACCGATCAACTTGAGGACAGGTACACTACCGACCGGATGCTTCTGCAAATAGGCTCAAATGGCATGTCCAAATTCTCCAGCTACAAGAATCTGACAGTAGATTCACTCCTGATGAATATAACTCAAGAACAAGTGGCTGAAGCTGCCCTGGACGGTAAACTATCGAACGGTGAATTCATGACAATCTTCAAGAATTATCCGGCTGAGAAACTTACACACACTGAAAAAATCTGTATGGATTGGTTCCGCTATGAGGAGGATATGCCCCAACTTGAATGGGAACTTACCGACAGCGTGGCGACGGTGCTCGGTTATGAATGTCACTCAGCTATTTGCAATTTCCGAGGACGGGAATGGACCGTATTCTACGCAGAAGATATCCCTGTTATGGATGGTCCTTGGAAATTGCATGGACTTCCGGGATTAATCATGAAAGCCTCGGATAAAGATGGGGATTATCTTTTTGAATGTATCGGTATAAAGTCAAAGGCCGACCGACCTATAACGATCTACCAAGTAGCTTACAACACAACTTCTCGTGCTAAATATTATGATGCGAAACATCGCTATGACATAAATCCATACGCTTACTATGAAGCGGGAGGACACGGGCACATCACTGTCACTGACGAAAATGGCAATCTCATGATGGATGCTTACGACCCGATAGATCTTCCTTTTGATTACATTGAACGTGATTGGCGAAAATGATGACAAGATACAGTTTTTTCATACTCAGCCTTTTCCTCGGACTGCTGTCGACTTCGGCGGCAGTCCCGGAAACGGCCTCCGCAACCATCACTGACGGAGAAAACGGCCAACCCATAGTGGGTGTGGTTGTTCAATCACTGAACAAACAAGGGAAAGCCACGGCGTTTGCTTCTTCGAATGCGGATGGCGTTTTCAAAATCAAAATATCTGACTCTACCGATTCCATCTCTTTCCGATGCATGGGATATGAGTCACATAAGATATCCAGAGACTATGACTTCGCTAAAGGTGTGGAAATGTGGCCAAAGGAAACACAATTGAAAGATGTGATTGTACAGGCGCCTGACATCTACGCAAAGGGGGACACCCTGGTGTTTAATGTCTCGCGTTATGCGAATGCCTCTGACAATGCAATCATCGACGTTATAAAACGTCTGCCGGGCATCAAAGTTGATGAGGATGGAACTATCAAGTATCAAGGGAAGCCTATCAACAAATTCTATATTGACGGAGACGATTTCTTAGAAGGACAGTATGGACTCGCCACAAATAATATCTCGCATAAGGATGTGAAGTCGGTGGAGGTGATGGAGAATCATCAGCCTGTAAAAGCTCTTGAAGGGATTGACTTTCCCGAAGAGGCGGGTATCAATATCAAGCTCAATGAAGGAGCAAAAGGGAAATTGGTAGGTGTGGCCAAAGCGGGAACAGGTGCGCAACCATGGTTATATGACGGCTCACTGTACGCCATGCGGATTGCCCCTAAGGTTCAGAATATCCTGACCATTCGCGGAGGCAACACTGGCTGGAACCCGGCCGAGCAGATAACCGAGCATGATTTCAGCGATATCTCTTTCACCGGTTATTCAGAGTCGTTGTGGCCGGAATATATAGCCGCTGATATTGTCAACGCGCCGCTCAATGAGAAGCGAACACGCGACAATCTTTCGTGGCTCGCAAATTCCATCACTGCATGGAAACGTGGCGACACCTCAATGCGTTTCAAACTGAATTATGCAGGTGACAGGCTCGACTACAATTCCGCATTGCAGACGGATTATTTCAGCCAGTCAATTCCGGAGTTCACCCAGAACAATAGCCTGCGCACGCAGAGCCACGTTTTCTCGGCTCAATTCAATATGCAGATCAACAAGCGCAGCTATTTCCTGAAGGATAAATTCACGGTTGAAGGCGTATGGGAAAATGCCAATTCCAATATAACAGGCTCTTTTGATCTCGACCAGCGAATACGCCGCCGCAATTTTTCTGCCAACAACGACCTGAAACTTGTGAAGCGAAATGACAAGAATCTTTTTGAACTTACTTCGCGAAACACTTTCTCGCATCGTCCCGACCGACTGTGTGTAATTGGAGAAGAGAATGCCTCGCAAAACGTTGGCACTACTGACTTTCGTAGCACCACCGAAACACGCTGGGGAAAGCTGGCCCGTTTCTGGAAATTCTACATAAACGGTGGTGTGGATTTTAACTATCACCGTTTGGATATGGCTCTGACAGGAATGGGGAATTTCGATAATTCCAGAAATTTCAACATATTCCTGTCAAATCTGTATGCCACTCCGCAACTCGACTACGAACGCAACGGCTGGCTGCTGTCTGCCAAGTCATCCGTGAAATGGCTTCATCAAAGCGTCAATGGGCGCCATGATTACATCAATCTCTTACCAAGATTATATGTACGAAAGAAGACATCGGCAAAGAGTGAGGTTTCTGCCTCTATTTCATATCGGTTAAGCTCGCCTCAGGCCTACATGAATATCGACTTACCGGTCATGTCTGATTACCGTAATATTTTCATATCAAACGATATTGACGAGTATTCACAAAATGTTGCAGCGACGGTTAGCTATAAATACCGCAATCCACTCACCTCTTTCTTTGCCAACGCGTCACTGACCTACAATTACAGCCGCAGCTCAGTTATGTCAAACCAATTGTTTATAGATGATTTCATCGTGTCAACTTATATGGACAGACTTTCGGCAAGTCATTTCTGGAGCATAGCAGGCGGTGTTAGCAAAGGTCTCGGCCATAGCCGCATGGTTGTCGGAGTGGATGTGAACGCATCTGCGAGTTCCGCGTCGTCGATGCGTGACAACTTGGTGGAAGATTACACTCAACAGACAGTATCTGTCAAACCATACTTCAAGGGAAGCCTCTACAAGTGGCTTTCTATGAACTATGACGCCAATTATAGCTACTCTCGTCTGGAAATTGGAGAGATTGACAATAACACCCACTCTTTCAACCAAAAACTTTATGCAACCGTTATGCCACATGCCCGATGGCAGTTTACAATCGGGGCGGAACACTTCCTCACTAAATTTCCGGAAGGCAATATCGAAAACCTGGTTCTTCTTGATGCCTCAGCCGTTTGGCACGTAAGCAGCAAAGTGCGTCTTTCCCTCACGGCCAACAACCTCCTTGACAAACGCCACTACCAATATGTGACCTACGGCTCACTCTCACGTTCGGAGCACTCATTCCAGATTCGCCCCCGCAACATTCTCGCCTCAATCCAGTATCGTTTTTAGTAAGCCACGCGGGGCACGTCACGCAGGTTTTATCAAGGATGCAGCCTGAGACTATCTCCGGGCATTATATCACTTACTGTTGAGGAAACTACGCTGAAGAGACGATCTCCTTTATATATGAGTGAGAGACTCTCACCCCGCGACGATGTGAACACTATCTTGTCTTCGCATCCTATCACGATCGTTCCGCGTCCACTGCACTCGCTATCCATCAGTGGACTGTCGCGCAGCAATTCTCCGTAGGTAGCGCAGCCAAGATACCTTGCAAGTATATCCATGGTTGACGACCGGTGTCTGGCACCTCCGGAAAGCCACCCGAACATGCGTTTCAATGTGCTCGGACTCAGATACTCGTGTGTGGTATCGAAGATTGCCTGTGACAGTGCCACTGTCTCCTCAGGATACCTTATCGGACGGCCGAAACGCATCTCGATTCTTTTCAACAAGTCTTTATTCAACATAGAGATTTGAGATAAAAAATATATGCATACCTGTTGCCTACCGCTGAACGCTCTTCAGCAGTTTTGACAGATATGCATGGCTATCTTTTATGTTTATCTATATCTCCATATTCATATAGCTTTCATTTCTTGAGTGCCGCAAGAGGGATGGCTTATATCATACCACATAGAGGCGCTATCCCTGCAACGCTTCAGGTTGCAAAGTAACTATGCCATCCTTACGATTTCCAAATCCAATAAGTATTTTAACATTCTTTTAACATTATATTCACCCTATCTGAACTGGTTCTTATCTCCTTCCTCACCCGACAGTGGGGAGTGATCAGTTGACTGAAAAGAGCGGAAAGAGCCTTGTATATATTGGATACAACTCCGAACTTTGCATAACAACAGCAGAGGCCATTCTCCCGGAAATGACTCAATCTAATCATGAATCAATACTTTTATGGTTGAAAAATTTTGAAGATTGAGGAAATTCCCTTAACTTTGCCGCTATAAGAATCGAGTTTCTTATGCGACATATAAAAAAGCGTTTACTTGACGCTTCGTTCTGATGTTCTGAAACTTCGCAACTTTCATATCTCTGTCAGACAGAAGCAATGGTAGATGTTCATGTATATACGTAATATACATCCTTTCGCGGATGCAGTGATGCATCCGTGTCTTGGGATAATTACATATTTGCGTGGGCCTCTGCGTTGTTTCGTTCTACAGAGATAGGCAATGCGAAGGCCTCAGAACGTGGAACGGACTTCGGGAATCGGCGCCACGCTATTTTTATGTCTACACATTAATTAACCTTTTAATACCTTTCATTATGTTACCTACCAACCGAGGGTTCTGGAAGACTTTCCTACTCAGCATCGTCACTTTGGGGTTCTATCAACTCTATCTTGTGCACGCGTTCGCTAAAGAAACCAACATCGCATGCACTCCTGTCGACCAACGTAAGACTCCGGGATTGACAATGTTCTTCCTCCTTTCACTCATCACTTTCGGAATATATGGAATTGTCTGGGTGTGCAACTGGATAGGGAGATGCAACACCTATCTCACTCTCAATAAACAACCGCAGGGACTCCAGACTTCCACTTATCTCCTCACGGTTTTCCTGTTAGGCCCGCTCACCGCAGGTATAATGATTCTTGTTGTAGGATGTAAAATGCTATATCTCCAGAACAAGGTCAACGAAACATACTACAGCCTCCACTGTGAACCGCAGGAAGTTTTCATTTCTGAAACTGTAGCGATTCCGGAAATGGCCTGACCCTGATTCAACCATGCTGCAGTATGCAGTTTTCCACTTCACCCTCATCTGAGTAAGACTTACCATCTTTCAGGACTCAGAGTGTGTCTGCTTTTTGACACACTCTCAGACTTACCAATTTTCAATAACACACTTTTTTATGACACACTTCAAAGAATCAATCGGATTGGCTCTTTTGTGTGCTGCCATTCCTGCTGTCGGACGGGGTCAAGACCCCGCCGTCAGCTTGGAGAATTACACCTCCGACGTGGCGGTCACAACTATCAACGGCCTCTCCGTAAGCCAACAGGTTGGCTCTCCTCTTGCCCCTCCTGTGCGCGAGGATGGAGACCTTCATCTCTATCAAGGCCTCTTCAATGCCGTCACAGGCACGGAGGCATCTGTCTCAACCGGTGTAAACCCCACGTTTGTCAACGATGATAACGACATCCGTCTTCATTTCGATGCCACACTCAAACACCTCTCTGTCTCATCTGTCTCAAATGAAGCTACTCTCGCCGAAGCATCATTGATTGTGACTGACATGGCCGGCAACGTCGTGGAACGCTCCGCACTCAATACGCGGGTCGCTGTAATTGACCTCTCAGCCCTCGCTGCCGGCACATATATGGCCGGTGTATTCCAAAACAACAATTTCTCAAAAACGCTTAAATTCATAGTAAGATGAAAAATATATTACTACCTCTCGCCACTGCCCTGCTCGCCACTCTCCCTGTCATGGCCGACATCAACACAATGAACTATCAGGCTGTCATCAATGAGGCCGACGGCAAACCGGCCGCTGAGAAGAATATCGGAATACGGTTCGCTATTGTAAGCGGAGAGAGTACCCTTATGTCAGAGGAGACCGTCTTGACATCGGATGCCGCCGGTATGGTGAAGTATCAGATTGGCAGCACCCTTGAGAACGGTCTCTCCAATATTGACTGGACAGCGAACGACCTGATCCTGCAGGTAGGTATCGACCTCAACGGAGGAACCGACTATTCCTCTGCATATTCATCTACCATCCAGTCAGTCCCCACTGCGATGTATGCCGGGCGCTCCGGCGATTCCGACGAGCTCCGCAACCTCATCTACAGATCTGAGGCTGATATTGAAAGCCTCAAGGCACACGTCACCGACCTCGTGGATAAGACTGTCACCCGCGACGAGCTGAATGATGTGAGATACATGCTTGATGCCACCATCAAGAATCTGGAGACAAGCCTGGCCGCCGCAATGAGCATGATTGATGAAAACACAATGCGCGGCTACGACAATATGCAGAGAATTGAGATTCTCAATGCGGAAAACGACCGCACACGCGATGATTTCAATCAGCTCGAGAAGTATCTCTACGAACTCAACGACAGAATCATGATGCTCGAAGAGAGAATGGAATCCCTCTCAAACCGCTGACACTACCCCATTAAATAAAAAACCGGAGGCTCAGGTGCGCTGATTACGCCACCTGAGCCTCTTCATTATACCTCTCCGTGAAGTCTCGCTAAAGCATTCACACCAAATGGCAGAAATCCCTTCACGGGCATGTACTGACTCGGAATTAGAGAAGCATATGGAAACCGATCTAAATAATGAATAAACTCTTAGGATAGATTTCTGTCTGTTCAAGTGCCCCAAAATTACCGCATTATTTTTATATTTCCAAATATTTTAGTATGTTATTTAACATACTATTCTTAATTTTAACAGTTAACTTTATTTTTTTATCATCTTTTACCCCAGACACAATATTTTCCGCTTCTCCCTTGTTACTCTTGAAGGGCATATACCCTATTATTTTTGCATTTTTAAATAGTATCCGCGATATACAGATTATGAAGTCTACATATTTTTATTCTCTGGCCTCAATCTTGCTCCTCGCTTCCTGCGCCTCGGGAGCCGATAAACAGAATGAGGGAAATGACAAGACCTTACCTAAGGTGGAGTTTGAAGGCTACCGGTTTGACACAGTTGTGAGGCAGACCGATGCCGACAGTCTCCCTAACGAGGGTTATAACCTGGTGAGGGTGTCGGGACAGGGTATGATTCCCGTGAAAATCGGCAACCATGACCTTACCATTCTCCGTGATTCGCTTGAAAAAATCGGCGGTTTCATCTTCACCGGTGTTAATTCGGTGGAGCCGCAGCTTGAGGAGAATCAGGTTATCACTGACATGAAGCCTTCGCAAACGGAGGCCTGCGGTGCCTCGCACAATGAGCTCTCGGTGAATTTCCTCACCCCTCAGATTGTGGTTTGGAAGGATTACTCGGCTTACTATATCTGCGGAGCAGCCCACGGAAGCTACCGCACTACTTACCTCAACTTCAGCCTCTCTGACGGGAAAATCCTGTCTATCGCCGACCTTATGCGTCCGGGCTATGAGGAGGAACTCTCCCAACTGCTGCGCGAGAAGATCCAGAATGAGAAAATCGACCTCCTCATCCCTATATCCGAGGTGGGCATACCTGACAATTT
>CANPMT010000002.1 GCA_947575235.1 uncultured Porphyromonadaceae bacterium | reverse complement strand
TTTATAGCCTTTAGAAAGCCGATGCAAATTTTAGCATCTTTTTCAGTGCCCTCCCCTCACCGGACGCCCATTTTTTTATCCCCCTTCCACCTCTATGGCCGCTACGTAAAGCGTAGCGGCCGACGTGCTTGTAACCCGCAGACGGTGAAACCTGCAGGGGGGATTCCACATACCCTCCATACACCATCCCTGAGCACTGCCGAGAATATGCCATTCACGCAGATTGTCGCTCCCGTAGAGCACCATCCCTATCCCTGAGCCATCCCCTGAGCCTCCGCGCAGCCTTACGGCCATAACCCTTACCCGCTCCTCGGCATCCCCTAATTTCAGCGGGCGCGTCTCAAGATAGCAGCCGCTCTCAACCGCTGTTGCCGGCCCGGGAGGCACGTCTGTGCCCGTACTCCCGTCATCCGTAGGCAGATAGTCGGTCGGATTGAGGAAGCGGGTGTCAAATCCACGCCACCAGTAACTTCCGGCCAACCGGGGATGCCGCGTCAGGGGCACCCTGTAGAGCTGCCCGTCCATCACGAAGTCGAGATGCCGCGAGGTGACGTCGGAGGTGAAGAGCCAGCGCGGAAACCATCCCGGCTCATTGGCATAGGGGGTCATCGCGCCCAACGATGACACGGAGGCCACAACCGGCTTTACAGCCGGAAGCGACGGCAGCACTGAGAGCGACGCGATGTTGAACCGCACATCCTCAAACCCATCCATATCCTTCAGTTCCCCCACCGGAATATGCGACGCCACCCTGAACTCCGTGGCCTTGAGCATATCGAGCGCAATCTCATAATCATCGCGTGGATGAGGCTGCCACGCCACAGGGAGGGTCCCGCTCCATATCATCTCCTCCCCGGCCACCCCTTCGGCCGAGAGGTAATGACAGAAATTACCCGGGCTCACCCTGTGATAGAGCGAGGGGTCGGGATGACGGTCATAGAGTTCCACACAGTCTGACACCAGTATGTCGAGATGCGTTATGGAGGTGTCGGTAAGCTCCTTCACACCGCTCACACGCCACCGCAGACGGCAGGCGGCCATAACAGCCGTCATCTTCATAGTCTCCACAGTGAAATCGGCCGAGCCCTCCACAAGTGGAGATTCGGAATCAGGCACCATCAGCACCGGCGGCAGGGATGATGTGTGTGAGCCATCGCTCCGGCAATAGGCGCATGTCACAAAAAACGGGGCCGTGAAGAGCCCTTGCCGCGTTGCCGCGCTCCGGTATTGGTCGAGCATCTCCAGCGCCCTCACCCCCCAGCCGTCGGCATTCGGATAACGGGGAGCCGCCATCACAGCCGACGGGAGCGACAGACCTGCGGCCTGCCAGCCTCCGACACCCTCTCGCCCCAACGTGAAGCGCACCGTGGGGAACGCCGGCGGTTCTCCCACCGACCCGGACGAGGTAACACTCCCCTCACCCTCCTCATAACTGATATTGGCCGACGAGGCCACCTCGCCGTCGGCACACGCATAGTAGTTTTTCGCAGACGCTCCCTTGAACGCCACCGCTATAATTCTCTTCATGATTCTGTGTGATTATCAATACGGCGGCAAAAATAAGGGCACCCCACGACGGGATGCCCTTATTCTGAACTTAAAGTGCGTCGGAATCCGGCACACCCTTATATGGCTGTTTACTCCTGAAAATGATTTTATTCGGCTATCAGGAGATAGTAATTCTTCTTGCCGCGCTGTGCAAGGATATATTTGCCGTTGAGGAGCTCTTCGGCGGTGATTACAGCGTTGGGGTCGGTCACCTTACGCTTGTTGATGCTCACGCCACCCTGCTGCACCATCTTGCGGGCCTCACCCTTCGAGGGGAACACAGCGGTCTTGGCGGCCAGAAGCTCCAGCACAGGCACACCGGCCTCAAGGTCGGCCTTGGCCACGTTGAACATCGGCACACCCTCGAACACGTCGAGCAGAGTCTTCTCGTCGAGATTGCGGAGAGCCTCGTCAGCCTTGTTGCTGAAAAGGATCTGGCTCGCCTCTACGGCAGCGTTATAGTCGGCCTCGCTGTGCACCATCACAGTCACCTCCTTGGCCAGACGCTTCTGCATGGGGCGCTGACCCGGATCCTTGGCATGCTCCTCGATAAGGGCGTCAATCTCCTCCTTGGTGAGGGCGGTGAAGATCTTGAGGTATTTCTCAGCGTCGGCGTCGCTCACATTGAGCCAGAACTGATAGAACTTATAGGGGGAGGTGTAGCGGGGGTCAAGCCAGACGTTGCCGCTCTCTGTCTTGCCGAACTTGCCGCCGTCGGCCTTTGTGATGAGGGGGCATGTAAGGGCGTAAGCCTCGCCGCCGAGTTTGCGGCGTATCAGCTCAGTGCCGGTGGTGATGTTGCCCCACTGGTCAGACCCTCCGAGCTGCAGCTTGCAATCCTTCTCCTTATAGAGAGTGAGGAAGTCGAAACCCTGGAGGAGCTGATATGTGAACTCCGTGAAGCTCAGGCCGTCGCGAGCCTCGCCGTTAAGGCGTTTCTGCACCGAATCCTTGGCCATCATGTAATTCACGGTGATATGCTTGCCGATTTCGCGGGCGAAGTCAAGGAAAGTCACATCCTTGGTCCAGTCATAGTTGTTGACCATCTCTGCCTTGTTGGGGGCGTCGCTCTCGAAATCAAGGAATTTGGCGAGCTGCTTCTTGATAGCCTCCTGGTTATGACGCAGAGTGGCCTCGTCAAGCAGGTTGCGCTCCGCGCTTTTACCCGAGGGGTCGCCGATCATTCCTGTGGCGCCACCCACGAGGGCCAGCGGCTTATGGCCGCAGCGCTGGAAATGACGCAGCATCATCACGCCGCAGAGGTGGCCGATGTGCAGACTGTCGGCAGTCGGGTCAATGCCGAGGTAAGCCGTGGTCATACCCTTCTTCAATTGTTCATCAGTGCCGGGCATGACGGTATGGATCATGCCGCGCCAGGTAAGTTCTTCTATAAAATCCATAACAGTGTTATTTTCTATATAAAAAATCCATCAGGGTCTCCCCCACCGCCCCCAAGGTTGCGGCTGAGATACCCTCCATATTGTCGGAGGCGGTATGCCAGCGGGAGTTGAAACCGCTGTCGCTCTCCGGGTGATACTCGATGATGTCGACAGCCGGTATGCCGTGGGCTATGAGCTGCACATGGTCGTCGGTGACAGCGCCTCCGAGGCGGTTCAGGAAGAGGTCGCCGTATCCACGCGAGGCGGCTATTCCCCACAGAGTGGAGGCAAGAGCCGGGGCAGCCTGTTCAGAGAAATACTCACGGCAGAACACGGCCTCCTTCCCCCCCACCATATCAAGCAGAATGGCATGGTCGGGACGGTAATCCTTCACCGGGGGATTCTCCACGAAATATCGGGCTCCCATGGCCCAGGATTGGTCGTCACCCTCTGTTCCCCAGTCCTCGGCATCCACAAAGAGGATATCCACACCCTGTTCGGGTGCGGCGGCCGAGAGCTGGCGGGCCACTTCAAGGAGCACCCCCACGCCGCTTGCGCCGTCATTAGCGCCGTCGACGGGACGGGTATGGTTGGCCGGGTCAGGATCCTGGTCGGCCCAGGGGCGGCAATCCCAATGCGCCAGGAGAAGCACCCTGCGCTCTGCCTCGGGATTGTAGCGTCCGAAAATATTCAGGGCCTTGAGGTCAGTGCCATCAAAAGCACGCAACGTGGCCCTCTGTTCGGTGACCTCCGCACCATGGCGGCGCAGCTCCGACACGAGCCACTCGCCGCATTGGCGGTGGGCCTCCGTATTGGGCACACGCGGCCCGAACGCCACCTGACGCGCCACATAGGCATAGGCGCTGTCGGCGTCAAATTTCACATCGGCCACCACCGGATCCTCCGGAGCAGCCTCAGCCGAGGCCTGCTTTGCGCCGCACGCGCTCAGAAAGAGGGCGCAGCTGAATATCAATGGTAATTTTTGCATACGCGAAATTACTCATTTTTTATCACTTGTGCAATTTTTTGCAGCATCTATGTCAAGCGGAGCCACATCAGATATCACCCCCCTTATCTTGGCGGCATGATGACGCTCATACATCTTGGCCATCCTGTAAAGGCGGTAGACGGCCTCGTTAGAGGCTCCGATGAAGCCCGGTATGCCGTAGCGCCATGCGCCCAAGAGGAAATAAACCCTTATGAAATGATAGAGAGGCTTGAAGGTGAGGGCCAGCAGTGTCACCCTCTCAGGCTCCTCCTTATCGATGCCGAGACCGGTGAAATAGTCAATCTTCCCCAACATCTCGCTCACGGAGTATGGTATGTGCACGAGGGCCAGCTCCCTCTTGTTGGAGGGCACCTTGTCGACACGCCCCTTCACCACCGGTTTGGAGTTGCGCGTCGGAGGCCAGTCAACATTCTCCTGCTCGAAGAAACGCAGGTTATAGTCGGGATAGGCATCCACGCGGAAACGGTCGAGGATATAATTGCGCCGTGGTATATAGAGAGCCGACGCGGGATTGGCCCCATGTATATGCTTATAGAGGTAACGGCGCAGCTCAGGTGTGGCCAGCTCGTCATCATTGATGACAAGCACATAGTCGCAGCGGGCCTGCGCGATGGCGAAATTACGGCCGGGCTCCTTGATATTGCCCGGCTGCTTCGGGAAACTGACGACACGCGCGCCGTGGCGACGTGCGATCTCTACGGTATCGTCGGTCGACCCCATGTCGCACACTATCGTCTCATTGAAGTCTTTTACCGACTCCAGGACTCTGTCGAGGTGTGCGGCAGAGTTGCAGGTATTGATAACTACCGAGATAGACATAATCGAAAAGTATAAATGGATAGATTTTTGGCAAAATTAACATTTATTTTTTGATTATCCCCTTTTTTCATTCTTTATTTGCCGAAAAATTTAACCATGCTCCCTACCCTGACCTTTGTAAAGACCGCTTTCGCACGTTTCAACCATCTTATTTTCAACGGTGAGCTCCCTGAGCCGGTGTTCCGGCTCACTCATGCACGCACCTTCCAGGGGAAGCTCTGCTATAAGCGCGAGGTATGCTTAGGGCGCACGCGCCACTTCGATTTCGAGATGCGCATCAGTCTGGAGTTCGACCTCGCGGAGGCCGACTGGGAGGATGTGGTGATACATGAGATGATACACCTGCACATCGCCTCCAAGGGATTGAGAGACAGCTCCACCCACGGGCCTCTCTTCCGCTCTGTCATGGATGAGGTGAACCGTCGCCACGGACGGCATATCACCGTGTCGGCCCGTGCGGGTGAGAGCGGCGCTGTGGCTGACAGCCGTGTTCGTGGCCATTACATGTGCATAGCAAAATTTAGCGACGGACGCCTTGGTGTGGCACCCGTCGCTAAATCGCGTATTTTTGAATTATGGAATATGGCGTCTCTTTTCCCCGACGTCACATTCTCGTCATGGATAGGGAGCACCGACACATGGTTTAACCGTTATCCACGTGTGATGCGCCCGAAGTTCTATATGACCGACCGCGACGAGCTCAGGCAGCACCTGCGCGGCGCCCTGCGGCTCGTCATGGAGAATGACACGGTGCGTGCCCTCAACCTACGCTTGAGCCCGGACGAACTTCTCCCGTAGGACCCACCACAACAAGGCGGCCGTCGGCATCCTGCGCGCTCAGGATCATACCCTGGCTCTCCACACCCTTCAGTTTGCGGGGAGCGAAGTTGGCTATGAAGCACACCTCTTTCCCCACAAGGTCTTCGGGTTGGTAATATTTGGCTATGCCGCTCACGATGGTGCGTCCACCCATGCCGTCGTCAATCTTGAACTTCAGCAGTTTGTCGGCCTTGGGCACCTTCTCGCATTCAAGCACCTTACCCACGCGTATGTCGAGCTTCTCGAAGGTGGGGAAATCCACCTCGGCCTTCACCTCATCGGGTTTCCAAGCCTCAAGGAGATTCTTCGCCTTGGCCTCCTGGAGTTTCTTGACCTGGGCCTCAACCACGCTGTCGTCGATTTTCTCGAAAAGGAGTTCCGGTTTGCCGATCTCCACGCCGGCTCCCACAAGGTCGAACTTCCCGGCCATATCCCACTTTATCTCGCTGAGACGGAGCTGTGAGGCAAGTTTAGCGGCCATGAATGGGGTGAAGGGCTCGAACACCACAGCTAAGTTGGCGCAGATCTGCAGGGCCACGTTCAGGATAGTGGCTGTGCGCTCCGGGTCGGTCTTGATAAGCTTCCAGGGTTCGGCATCGGCCAGATACTTGTTGCCGATACGGGCAATGTTCATGGCATCCTTCAGACCCTCGCGGAATTTGAAATGGTCAAGATTATCAGAGAGGGCTTTCACCGAAGCCTTGATCTCATCCATTGCGGCACGGTCGGCCTCGGTGAGTTCACCGGCAGCGGGCACCACGCCGTCATAATACTTATGCACGAGCACAGTGGCACGGTTGACGAAGTTGCCGAGAATGGCCACAAGCTCGTTATTATTGCGTGCCTGGAAGTCCTTCCAGGTGAAATTGTTATCCTTCGCCTCAGGCGCGTTTGCAGTGAGCACGTAGCGGAGCACATCCTGCTTGCCGGGGAGCTCGCGGAGATACTCATGGAGCCATACCGCCCAGTTGCGCGAGGTTGAGATCTTGTCATCCTCAAGGTTGAGGAATTCGTTGGCCGGCACGTTGTCGGGGAGGTTATAACCGCCGTGGGCCATCAGCATGGCAGGGAATACGATGCAGTGGAACACGATGTTATCCTTGCCGATGAAATGGAGCATACGAGTCTCGGGGTCTTTCCACCACTTCTCCCAGTCGTCGGGGGCAGCGTCAATTGTGTTGGAGATGTAGCCGATCGGGGCGTCAAACCATACATATAGCACCTTCCCCTCGGCACCCTCAACAGGCACGGGGATACCCCATTTGAGGTCGCGGCTCACGGCGCGTGGCTGCAGCCCCATGTCGAGCCATGACTTGCACTGGCCGTATACGTTGGGGCGCCACTCCTTATGGTCTTCGAGAATCCACTTTCTGAGGGTAGGCTCCCACTTGTCGAGGGGGAGATACCAGTGGCTTGTCTCGCGGAGCACAGGGACGCTTCCTGAGAGTGTTGACTTCGGGTTGATCAGGTCGGTTGCATTGAGCGATGTTCCGCAGGCCTCGCACTGGTCGCCATAGGCGCCATCCTTACCGCAATGGGGGCAAGTGCCGGTGACGTAACGGTCGGCAAGGAATTCGCCGGCCTCCTCATCATAGAGCTGCATTGAAGTTTTCTCGATAAACTCCCCTTTGTCGTAGAGAGTACGGAAGAAATCGGAGGCAGTCTTGCGATGGGTCTCGGAAGTTGTGCGTCCGTATACGTCGAACGAGATGCCGAGCTCCTCGAATGAATCCTTGATAATCTTGTGATATCGGTCGACGATATCCTGGGGAGTCACCCCCTCCTTTTTAGCCTTGATAGTTATAGGCACACCATGCTCGTCGCTGCCACCCACGAACATCACCTCCTCACCTTTGAGGCGGAGGTAACGGGCATATATGTCGGCCGGCACGTAAACACCGGCGAGGTGTCCGATATGCACCGGACCGTTGGCATACGGCAGAGCTGAAGTTATAAGCGTACGTTTCATATTCAGTCTTAGAGATTTAGTCAATAAATAAAAAGAAGTGAGGTGAGACTACAAAATTACACAATCCGCCGCGATTTACCAAATTAATAAAGCTCCTCTATATATTAAATAATTCTCCCTCTCCCTAATTGTGCAATTCCAGAGTTTAAAGTTGCACCATTGTTGTTGAATGCAAACTCGAGCTGTGGACTAAGGCTCCAGTTAATATCTAAAATTAATGCTCTTGACCTATGATTATTTGTATTGATATTGCATCATATTGATAAATTCACTAATTTTGCATCCGAGTACCATAACGGTATCAAATACTCTATTTTTATATTCTAATGCTATTATTTAGCATGATTGATTTAGAACCAGAGTCAATCCTTAAACCATCCTACATAATATTGAAGAATTAAATGGCTAAACTTATCCACTTTTTTAAATGGCACTTACTCGTTTTTCTAATGGTACTCGGAGTATTGTCGTCATGTAATAAGAACCAAGAACTTGAGATTCTGAGTGAGGCTGACAATATTATTGAATCTGACCCCTCACAGGTTTTAGATATTTTAGATAATATTGATAAATCAGGACTGACTCCTGCAGATTCAGCCCGGTATGCATTATTATATACGCAGGCACAGATTAAAACTGGAATTTCTGTCACATCCGATTCCCTAATAAGGAAAGCTTGTACTTATTACACTGAAAATAAACCTGCTTCCTACATAATTCGATCAAGATTCTATTTAGCCAAAGTATTATTCAATGCAGCCAATAATATTGAGGCAATGAAACATGTACTCAAAGCTTACGAATTGGCGAAGGCTCAACAATCTCATTATTGGATTGCCAAATCCACTGAACTTATAAGTGATATTTTCCGTGCCTCCACAAATTATGAACAAGCAGAGAAGTATACAGCCCAAACCATAGAGAATTATGATTTGGCACACTGTCCTTCCAATAAACGCTACGCGCTGTGTGATATGGCAATCATATACTTAAATACCGAGCGATATGAACAGGCTCGTACATTATTAGACAGTCTATACACAGCGTGTAGTCGTGAAAATCCGATTGACTCAACATTCTTGAAATATCTTTATATACCTCTTAACACCTCCATGCTTGGCGAAGAGGTACCAAAGAAAGACTATCCCTTATTTGCCCCCTATATGAACGCTGGAGATAATGTCGACAGAGCTATCTTGAGTAGTTATCTTGCATCAGAAGATAGTAATTTCAATGGGGCAAAGGAGACATTAAGTATTGGAAATCCAACTACAACTGATGATAAAGATAGATTCCGTCTCTTGTATGCAGAATTTAAAAATTATATAGCCCAGGCTAACTATAAAGAGGCCGCTATTATAGCCGATTCTGCCATGTGTCTTCAGAATAAGATAGCCGAATACTACCTTAACGAATCTGTTACCAGCGTACAAAGAGATTTCTACTCCAACGAAGCTGAAATCAATAGACTTGAAAATTCATCTCTTAAGGAGCAGTTACTATTGATCATCGTAGTAGTTTTGCTTCTGCTTGTCTTAGGATGGTGGATTTATAGATTGCGTATCTCAAACAAAGAGGCCCAGATAGAAAAGGCAATGACCATTTTGACCAACATGAGAAATAAAGCTGAAGCCACAACTGCACAAAATCAACTTTTAGAAAGAATGTTTAAAGAGGAAAGAGAAATAGCAACACATTACAAAGAGAAATATGAAAATAAAGAACGTGAATTAGATGATACTTCAAAAAAATTATCACATAAGATAAAAGAACTTTCCTGCACATCTCATGAATTAGATCGAGTTTCTAAAGAGATGGCATTAAGAGTGGAAGCTTCAAAAGCTGAATTTATTGAGTATTTATTCAAGGAGAAATGGTCTATGCTCAACACTCTTTGCAATGAATATGAATTACTGGAAGATTCAGATTTGAATCGCAAAATTATGTTGAATAAGTTTGAAAAAGAGATTGCAAAACTTCGTACTCCCAAGAAGCAAAAAGAGATTGAGGAAGCGGTCAATAAATGTATGGGTGGAATAATGACATTAATCAGGGAGGAATGCTCATTCATAAAAAAGGAGCAAGATATTGTATTCCTCTCTCTTTTGCTTGCAGGCTTTTCCGCCAGAGCGATTTCCATAATTTTGGACATCAAATATAAGATGGTTTACCTTAAAAAATCTCGGTTGGTGAATCGAATCTCATCCTCGGAAGCCCCTCATAAACATCTCATCATAGAACGCATAGGGATAAGGAGAGATAATAATCAATTACCAGACTAAACCCCTCGGCAGACAGAAAACTATACCGAAATCCCTATCACCTTTAAAGGTGAGGCAAACTTAACATTTACATAAAGCATAATAAACTATTATTCAAATATTTATATCATATATTGAGGCAATTTAATTACCGTATTTTTTGCTAAAGTATCATATGCTTTTAGTAATTTTGCATTGATAAAACAAACCTGAAATATATGAAAATAGCCACTTTTCTCACAGCTGCATTTCTCACTATAGGAGGAATGTGCAGTGTCGCCCAAGGTGGGACTTCTACAACTACGAAGTCCACACAGTCAAAAAATCTAAGATTACTAAAAAAGACCAGTAACAACAACTACAAAACTCGTCCCAATGCGCCATCAAGACAATTGATTGCATGCGACTATAGTGAAGGTATAATCTCAATCACTTTTGCATTACCGGAGGGTGAATGCAATGGGTATCTCACTAATCTTGAAACTGGAGCTACCCATACCATAAATTTCGATTCTACTGATCTAATCGTAGACATTGAAACTGAACTTATGTCTGAATTCTATATAGAATTTATGACGGCTTCTGGAAACACATACGCTGGATCCACTGTAGAAGAATAACAAAAACGAGCTGTTCCTCTCCTTAAAAGAGTCTTTTGAAAATACAAAACGACTACAGCTAAAAGAGATAGCCACCCAAAATTGGGTGGCTATCTCTTTTAATTTTATCTGCTATCACTGCTACCATGGACCAATCTTGGCACTATAGTTTAAGGTGCTTTGAGGGGAATATATATATCATTGGAACTGTTAAACCCCTATAAGCCCTATAACTATCAATCAGATATAAATTGAGGCATTTAGCATTCTATATCTCATTTTATTTAACTACATATCAATAAATTAAGAATTCTATTGATATAAAAATTCAGCTCAGTTTTTACTCTAATTCTGAGCTGAACTAAGTAATTTTGCACCGCAATGCCAACGAACGGCTTTGCGTTAAATTAATATTCAAAAACATGAAACAGATTTTCATGATCGCCCTACTCGCATCTGCGGGGATGTGGTACGGATGCTCGGAAGCAGACATCCCAAGTGACGAACTTCTCTCTGGTTCTCTTCAGGAAGCCTCAGAGAAAGTATCAGAGACAGCAACAGTTCTTGAATTCGAAAGCCTCAGCGACTTTCAGAATGCTATGAACAATCTCTCCTCTTATAATACAGAGGAGGAGAAAATCCAGTGGGTAAACACCCACTATCCCAATTTCTCTTCCATCCAGGAGCTTTATTGGGATGCTATGGCTGAGATGGCTCAATTGGATGCCTCAAGCGAAGAGGAGTATATGGCTTTCAAGGAGAAGTATGCAAACCTCTATTTCCCGAACTATCGTGAGGACGCAGGTTTCTACATCCCTATGACCAATCTGGATGCGGCTTTCCTCACAAACAAAAATTGCGAGGTGTCAATTGCCGGAGAGATTGTAAATATGAAGGACATCGAAAGCTATGATGTTCTAATGGATCTGGGTCGGGCATATTATGCCTCAATCCTTCCTACAACAAGAGCGACTATGGGTTCATTCAATCTCAATAGCACTGCTATGAATTCTGTAGGACCGGAATATGATTCCGATTGGACAGTCTACGATGGCGACAGAAAGTGCAAACTCAAAGCCAGACGTGTTTTCAAGGATAACAGTAACGGTATGATCCGTGGAAGCCTCAGCTATCTCCATCTCGAATTCTGTTTCCGTAAGAAGACATGGCTCGGCTGGTCCAACTACTCAAGTAAGTCAACTATAGATTTCACTGCCAATATTCCCGGAGTTTCCACCCCTGTGAAGGCTAATTTCTCAAATAGCGGTACGTCTTCACATGACAATGAATTGCTCTATCCTATTGCAATCACCCAGGATTCAAATAACTGGTACTATACTTTCGTTGAAACTCCCTGTGTTGCCAATGTAGGTTACCAAGGTGTCGGCAAGCCGTTGGTATATAAGTGGAATATGGCCGGTATCCAATGTGTAACTCCACTTACTGCCAGCCCGGTACAGATAAATCCTTACTTGTGATAAAAAAAATTTAAGATTCTGTGTCACATTTACCGCACAGTCTTATCATTATATACGAAGGCTGTCTGGTAAAACACCGGCAATCTTAACTGAAACACAAGAAGTCTAACAACTTAAATTCGAAATGAAGCATTTTTTCAACATTGCATTAGTTGCATTGGCCTTGACTACAAGCGGAGTCGTTAACGCTCAGAACCGTTGGCATGTATATGCCGGCGGTAGCATCTCTCATCTCTGTGAGAAACCTCTTTTCGGCTCTGACCAATCGTATGGCTGGGGCGGTGGAGCATTCCTCGGGGGTGGCTACGAAATCAATTTCAACTCTCACTGGAGCCTCAGCCCACAGCTCGAATTCGCATTCAATAACAATGGTGCTACTCTCAACTCAAAGGAGTTCTCTTTCTACAATAACCACTCCGAATGGCGCAGCACATGGAGTGTGAATATTCCTCTCATCGCCAGTTTCCGTTTCCCCGTGTCAGATACCGCGAACCTTCGCTTCGGAGCGGGCCCGTATCTTCAGGAAGGTCTGGCAGGACGCCGTTACAAGTATGACACAAATGAGAAGGAGAATCTTACAGGTAACGCCGGCAACCGCTTCAATGTGGGTGCGATAGGAGAGGTAGCTGTTGAAACAGGCTCACATTTCTCATATATGTTCAGAGTGCAGTATCCATTCCTCAAGGAGGGTTGGATCCGCAAAACCATCAACCTCTCTGTCGGTGTGAACTATTCCTTCTGAAAAAATAATAAAACATACAGTTCTGCCATCGTTGGAGTTCGACTCCAATTTGTTGAAGCATCCATCAGCCATCCTCGTATGGCTGATGGATATTTATAACCTACCGGATTTATCATCTTGCCATTATTTTGTGAATCACCTTTCTCCCATCGGAAAGAATGGAGGTGACTATAAGCAATTTCTCACCGTACACTGAATATGAAAATCTTACAGCCCCATCCCTTGCCGGTATCACGTCAAGCAACACCCCGTCAGGCTGACAGACTATAACCTTTGAAAGAGATACGCTGTCAGAGGAGATTGTGAGGTAGCCTTCCGAGACAACCATATTGATGTTATCAGATGCTACACTGCTCTCAACGCCTGAGAAAGTCCCGTTCTCCTGCATCCAGTACCATACCGTCGGGTCATGTATGCCGCAATAATCGAATATCGGGGACTTTATCGTAATCTCTCCCATCCTGTAGACATATAAGTCAGGAACACCAATAGAAGTGTCCATATCCAAAACATCGCGTTCATACAGCCATCCGTCATAAGGCTGAGGATAATTCAGACCTACCAACTGTTCCGTGAAGGGGAATATGATGGAACCCATTCCCGGAAATTCTTCCGATATTGTACCGACTCCCTCCACTACCTGTATTGTTCTGGTTTCATCGCTGTCATTCAGTTTCACCTGAAGAGTAAACTTCTCTCTTGACTGATTCCCGAATTGCATTGGTTCCACATTGGTGCACACTACATTATATCCGTTTTCCGCAGTTCCAATTATGAACGACTCATCCGGCTTGACACCATAGTCCATCAACAGCACCTCACCATCGGCTGATCCATTATATATCATGCACCCATATTCGGAAGCAAGATCTATATAGTCAGGGTTCAGTATAGCGTAGACTTTCTTATTCTCCTCTCTCATCCATGCTATTGGGGCTTGCGCATGTGAGAAAAGGAAATAAGTGTCATACATATAGAGATTGGTGTATACTTTCCCATTTATTTCTGTCTCTCCGTCAAACTGGAGACGGAAAAACGAAACATTTCCTCCCGGTGTCACGATTCCACGGGAGTAGCCCCACTCGACACCCTCTCTGACCTGCGGCACGTACTCTTGGCCGAAGGCAGTTGAAATCCCCACTGTCAGGATTCCCATAATCAAAATGTAAAATCTTTTCATAGCTTCTGTATAAAAAAGTGTGTTAATTATTTTTTGGAGAATCGAGGTAGCAGTAGAATTTATATCCGGCCTATGCAACCGATATAAGTCGTAACACATGACATCACCTACTGCCACCTGCATAGATGCAAGGTAATTTTATTATTTCAATCGCAAAATTACCAAATTAATTGACTTATACAAAAAAATTGACACATATTATCATATGTTATACAACATACAAATACCAACTGTTATTGCCATGTTTTAACAAAATTCGGCATACTATTTGCAACGTTTAGAATCAACAATGCTTTCCTCATGCTGATTTGGCACTTATTAAAGTATCCGGATTTGCAATTGCGGGATAAAAATAGTAACTTTGAGGAAAAACTGAGAGATATGTCGAAAGAGCGAAAGAACCATTTCATACGTCTTGACTGGGCAATGAAGCGAATCCTGCGCGACAAGGCCAACTTCGGTGTGCTCGAGGGCTTCCTATCCGAACTCTTGGGTGAGGATATCAGGATCGACCGAATTCTCGAGAGCGAGGGGAACAAGCGGTATGACCAGGACAAATACAACCGTGTGGACCTCGAGGCCTGCAACGACAAGGGGGAGTATTTCATCTTCGAGGTGCAGATCTCGCGTCAGTCCGATTTCATGGAACGTATGCTGTACGGTGCCTCCCGCAAGGTTATCGACCAGCTGTCGGAGGGCGACACCTACGGCAAAATAAAAAAGGTGTACAGCATCAACGTGATATATTTCGACATGGGAGTGGGCAAAGATTACATATACCATGGCACCACCACCTTCCGGAGCTATCACGATGAGGATGAGCTGCAGCTCACTCCCAAGGAGAGGAGGGGCTGTTGCCAGCGTCATCCCGACGAGTTCATGCCCGAGTATTACCTGCTGCGCATAAACGAGTTCAATGACGTGGCCAGGACTCCACTCGACGAGTGGATACGGTATTTCAAGGATGGATACATCTCGGAACATCCCACGGCAAAGGGTCTGGAGCTTGCCCGCAAGAAACTGGACGTGATGAACCTCAGCCCGCAGGAACAGAACGCCTATGACGACTACATGCACAGTCTGGCAAGCTACGAGCATGATTACAATGCCAACATGGCTCAATCCCGTGAGGAAGGCCGCGAGGAAGGCATAGAGATAGGCCGCGAGGAAGGCCGCGAGAAAGCTATAATCGATATGGTTGAGAATATGATAGCCGCAGGGCTCTCTGATGAGACCATTTCAGGTATCGCAGGGGTGTCGCCGGAACGAATCCGGGCAATCCGTGACAGGTAGCATCTCTTCCTTCCCGGAGGAATAATTCACCTCTACTTGAGGAAGAATTCACCTCTACATGAGGAATAACTTACCTGTCGGAAAACTTGATAACTGCAAGAGGGATTTGCAATTGCGGGATAAAAATAGTAACTTTGAGGAAAAACTGAGAGATATGTCGAAAGAGCGAAAGAACCATTTCATACGTCTTGACTGGGCAATGAAGCGAATCCTGCGCGACAAGGCCAACTTCGGTGTGCTCGAGGGCTTCCTATCCGAACTCTTGGGTGAGGATATCAGGATCGACCGAATTCTCGAGAGCGAGGGGAACAAGCGGTATGACCAGGACAAATACAACCGTGTGGACCTCGAGGCCTGCAACGACAAGGGGGAGTATTTCATCTTCGAGGTGCAGATCTCGCGTCAGTCCGATTTCATGGAACGTATGCTGTACGGTGCCTCCCGCAAGGTTATCGACCAGCTGTCGGAGGGCGACACCTACGGCAAAATAAAAAAGGTGTACAGCATCAACGTGATATATTTCGACATGGGAGTGGGCAAAGATTACATATACCATGGCACCACCACCTTCCGGAGCTATCACGATGAGGATGAGCTGCAGCTCACTCCCAAGGAGAGGAGGGGCTGTTGCCAGCGTCATCCCGACGAGTTCATGCCCGAGTATTACCTGCTGCGCATAAACGAGTTCAATGACGTGGCCAGGACTCCACTCGACGAGTGGATACGGTATTTCAAGGATGGATACATCTCGGAACATCCCACGGCAAAGGGTCTGGAGCTTGCCCGCAAGAAACTGGACGTGATGAACCTCAGCCCGCAGGAACAGAACGCCTATGACGACTACATGCACAGTCTGGCAAGCTACGAGCATGATTACAATGCCAACATGGCCCAGTCCCGTGAGGAAGGCCGTGAGGAAGGTATTGAGATAGGTCGCGAGAAAGGCCGAGAGGAAGGTATTGAGATAGGTCGCGATAAGGCAATAAATGATATGGTTGAGAATATGAGAGCCGCAGGGCTATCTGATGAGACCATATCAGCCATCGTAGCATCTGTCACTTCGCGTTGAAGATATCGTCGCGGTGAAGATGCTCGTAAAGCTTCGCCTGACGGTAGAAACAATATGTTGAGTCGTTGACAGCCGTCAACAGACCCGATACGCCGTTGCGTATACCCCCCTTGAGGATATATGACTTGAAAAACCTGGCGAAAGGCTTCGTGATAAACGACAGATAGGATACTTTCTTACCACTCCGTTTTATCACCTCAGCATCCGTGTAACGGTTCATACGGTCGAGCATACCGTTGATCGACGGCGGGATATGCAACATGGCAAGATCCTGTCGCTCAGCCGGCAGATTGGCCACTCTCCCATCCACAACAGGATGCGCATGCACATAGGGGGGCCAATCTATATGGTCGCGCAGAAAGAAACGCATCTGGTAATCAGGATAAGTGAAGGCGCTGAACCGATTGAGCATAAAATTCTTACGCGCTATGAACACACCTCTCACATCTCCGGGATTCTTTATAAATTCATACAGATGCCTGCGTAAGGCCTCCGGTATTATCTCGTCGGCATCTATCAGCAGCACCCATTCGTTTGACGCGCTCTGAATGGCGAAATTACGCGCCGGCTCGGCACACGTGTGATTCCCTTTCGGAAAGGTAACCACCCGAGCACCGTGGCTGCGGGCTATCTCGACGGTGTTGTCGGTAGATTCCATATCGCATATCACAATCTCGTCAAAATCTTTTACCTCGCGGAGCACACGGTCGAGATGCTCGGAGGCATTGTATGTATTCATTACCACTGATATCGGCATACTGACTATTTTTTTGGCAAAGATAACCATTTTTATTTACTTTGCACTCTCATTCAGGGGCTATTTCTTCTATTTTCAGTCTCTGAAATTCAAACTAAATCGGCATATGAGAATAATTCATCTGGTCAGGGCCACAACCTGGGGGGGTGGCGAACGCTACGCAAAGGATTTGTGTGAGTACGCTGTTAAACGCGGACACAATGTGACGGTGGTGACACGCGGCGCCGATACGGTCGATGCCCACTTCCGAGAAATCGGCGTGGAACTGGCCTCTATGCCGTTAGGGGGTATATTTGATCTGGTCACTCCCTGCAGATTAGCGTCGCTTATCCGGAGCATGCCGGAAGATGAGGTGGCCGTACACGTTCACACGTTTAAGGATGCCGAACTGGTGGCTCTTGCCAAATGGATCTTAGGCCACCGTAAACGGGTGAATCTCGTATGCACACGTCATCTGGTGAAGTTGGGGAAGAGCGGTTGGCGTTGGCGGCGTATTTATGATGCCATCGACCATCTTCTGTTTGTGTCGGAACTTGCCCGCAATGAATTCCTTCTTGGCAATCCCCCTGTCAAGACAGAAAGAATCGAGGTGGTACACAACAGTATCATACCCCCTCCCCCATCACCCGGCAATGATGTGTTGACGGACAATGACACCAACCCTCGAGATGTGAGGATCCTGTTCACCGGCAGGATCTCTGACGAGAAGGGGCTGGATGTGCTTCTCAAGGCGCTCGCGCTCCTTAAGGATGAGCGGTTTCACCTCTACATTGCCGGCACCGGACAGGAGAGCTATCTGAACCGGCTCAAGAGTATCGCCGCCACTCTCGGGGTTGAGAAAAGGGTGACGTGGCTCGGATTTGTAGAGAACGTCTTCGCAGAGATACGCCGGGCCGACATTTGCGTGGCTCCATCCACGGCACGGGAATCTTTCGGACTCACAATCATTGAGTTCATGTCGCAGGGTAAGGCTGTCGTCACCACTTCAAACGGTGCGCAGCCCGAGATTATCACCGACCGGGTGGATGGGCTCTTGGTGGAGGCGGAATCGGCCCGGAAGCTTGCCGATGCCTTGCGGATACTCATAGAGAACCCCGGCGAAAGAGCCGCCATGGGGAAGCGTGCCGGAGACACGTTCGCCACAAGATTCAGTTATCCTGTGTTTTTCAAAAAGATTGAGTGTATCTATCAAACTCCGTCTGCCGCTTACAGGTGAGTCAGCAGTTTGCGTCCCTCCTCCTGGCCGTAATGGCGGAAGAAATCCTCTTTGGTGCGTTTCCAGCGGTTGTGGCTCCAGAGCCATAACGCCGGACGCCGCCGGATATTGGCCTCGAGAAGGTCGTAGTATCTCTGCGTCAGTTCAAACTGCGGGAGGGTGGCGGCATCGTCGGCCATCCTGATATAGCGGCATACGTATTCCCCCCGCTTCGGACGGGTGATGTCGCAATAGAACACCGCGCAATGCAGCATCCTCGACAACCGCTCCGGCCCGGTATATGCCCCCGTCTCATGGTGAAGGAAGTCGGCAAAGTAGTGCATCCCGTTGAAGCCGGGGGTCTGGTCGGCGATGTATCCTACAATGGAGGGCACGCCCTCGCGCCGCCATTTGAGCAGTGTCTGCAGTGTCTCTGTCATCTTGATGGAGGTGGCTCCCGAACGGCCCCGTATCTTGAGGAAGGCGTAATCGGCGGCCTCACTCTCCAGGGGATGATATATCTGGCCGAACTCGGCACGGGCTTTCATATTGAGGGGTATTGAGCTGAGCCATTCCCAGTTGCCGTAATGCCCTAAATAGAGCGACACGTTGCGCCCCTCCTGCAGACAGCGTTCCACCTCCTCGCCGTTCTCGAAACGCATCCTGCGCATTGTCTCCTGCGGAGTCATGGCACCCAATTTAAGTGTCTCCACGAAGTAGTCGGCCAGGAAGTGATAGAATTCCCTCTCAATCCGGCGCAGTTCCTCCGGACTTTTCTCGGGGAAGCAGCTTGTGAGGTTGCGGCGTATTACCTTGCGGCGGTAGCCCACCACACTTCCGGCCAGCCACGCTACGGAGTCGGCCACACCATAGAGCACTCCCAGCGGCAATTTCCCTATGGCGGTGAAGAGGCCGCTGAGAATACGTGCGGAGAATTTAACCTTTCCCTGTGATATTTCCTCTCTTTTCTTTTCTGACATAATGTCGCGACGTTTTATATTATCTGTCGGAACAGTTCATCAAACAGTTTGAATTTATCTGGTGTCACCGGAGCCTTGGGGTCAAGAATCCAGTAGAGGGGTGTGTCGAAATACATTGAGGCCACGAGTGAGAATGTGCTGGGAGCCCCGATGATGTAATCGCAGTCCGACAGCACACAGAGGTCCTCTCCCGGATTGCCGTCGTGAAAAAATATGCGGATACCTTCACGCGTCTCAAGGCGACGTTTGTAGAGCTCTCTGTCAATCTTGGGGTCATTGCCGCAGATGGTCACAGTCATCTTCCAATCCTCTTTGATTAAAACCTTTATGGCCTGCTCTATTATTGAGATATACACCTCATCGTCGTAATAATACTTCCCCCCTTGCCATGTGGCATAGTCACCACGGCGTATATGCACACCCAAACTGTTTATTTTTTCCGAGCCCAGTCCCTTTCTGGTAAAATCCCACCAACGGGCGGATTCCTTGACAATCTTATCATTAAACCCGAACTGGAAGATT
This sequence comes from uncultured Porphyromonadaceae bacterium, assembly GCA_947575235.1. GTDB lineage: Bacteria > Bacteroidota > Bacteroidia > Bacteroidales > Muribaculaceae > Lepagella. The sequence continues at coordinate 73,576 of CANPMT010000002.1, read as the reverse complement.
ATCTCATCTTTGTATTTCAGGAAGAGGTCGTAGAAGCGCACCTCCCATCCCTCGGCCACGATGTTTTTATGGCTCAGCATCTCGCGCTCGTTAGGGGCCATATCCATTCCGGGGGTGTTGAATGACACCACCGGGAGCAGACCCATGGCGGCGCCGGCCTTGGCCATCAGATAGCGCGGGAAATTCTTCAGTCTCTCCTCGGATATATTGAAATAGGGGTATTTGTAGGCGAAACGCATCGACATTGTCTCGCGCCCATGCTCGCGACCCCATGCGTAAAGATGGCCATACTGGAGGATATTGTTGCACATCCTCCCTTTGTCTCTTACATAAATCATGACGGAAGGTTTTTATTTCAGCATCTCGCAATTGAAAAATCAGAAATACTATGGGTGGTAAAACTACCACAAAATTAATAAAAATAATCTTCCCCTGCAAACAGCCCGGCACCACAAAAAAAATCGCAAGTGATTGGCAAAAACAAATCACTTGCGATATGGACTGTTGTCTTACCAGGATTCGAACCTGGACAGACAGAACCAAAAACTGTAGTGCTACCATTACACCATAAGACAATCCTTGACCCAGACCGCAGCAGCGAAAAGCTCTGACGGCCTAAAAGTCACCGCAAAGTTAATAAAAATTTCTCATCCTACAAAAAATTAGGCAAAATTCAGCCATCGTCAGCAAAAATCCTCGGTCAAGCCCGTCATAACAACTGATTTTTAAGGGTGTTTTTTGGGCTATCTCGCACCCGATTTGGCAGTCTCATATATTTTCATTAGTTTTGCAACAGCGGTTACAGTAACGTCCGTTGCACTAATATGAAGTTCTACGACAGAGAAATAGAAACACAAGCTCTCCGAAAGATAGAGGAGACATCGCGAGAATATGCCCAAATGACGGTAATAACCGGTCGGCGACGCATAGGCAAAACCACTTTGATAAAGCACGCCTATGGTAGTGACGATATGATTTACTTCTTTGTGGCACGGAAAAGCGAAACCTTGCTTTGTGCAGAACTCGCCGATACCATCCGTGACAGACTCGGAGAAGAGATTGGCGAGTTTACGAGTATGGCAAAACTATTCTCCGCCATAATGAAAATTGCCACACGCACACACTTTACACTTGTGTTTGATGAGTTTCAGAACTTCAAGTATGTCAATGAATCTTTCTTCAGTGAAATGCAGAATGTGTGGGACACCAACAAACAGGATACAAGGATTAATCTTATAATCTGCGGCTCACTCTACCCGATGGTGACCAAAATCTTCGATGACCGCAAGGAGCCCCTTTATGGACGGGCGACTTCGAGGATGCGCCTCCGGGAATTTCCTCTGCGCACTCTGCGCGAAATTATGCGCGATAATAAGCCTGACTATACTCCCGACGATTTGTTGGCGATGTATATGATAACTGGAGGGGTGGCCAAATATGTCGAACAATTAGTGCATGCCAAAGCTTTCACCAAGGATAAGATTCTGGACTCCGTCCTCTCTTTCGGCTCCTACTTTATAGAGGAGGGGAAAGAGCTGCTATCGGATGAGTTCGGGAAGGATTATGGCAACTATTTTTCAATCCTCTCAGCAATCGCATCCGGGTTCAATGAGCGTGGAGAGATAAAGTCATACACAGGCATTGAAGCCGGTGGCTATCTTGACAAACTTGAAAACACCTACGACCTGCTTTACCGTTATCGGCCATATCTTGCCGCACCGGGAAGCCGGAATGTGAAATATGGCATAAAGGATAACTTCCTCAACTTCTGGTTTCGGTTCATCTATAAATACAGGAGTGCCGTGGAGATTGGCAACCTGAATTATGTGCGTGAGAAAGTTGGTGCGGACTACGATACGTTCTCAGGTTGGATTCTTGAACGTTACTTCCGTCAGTTCTACCGTGAGACCGGACTTTACAATATCGTGACAAATTATTGGGAAAAAGAGGGTCGCAACGAGATCGATCTTGTTGCTGTAAATGAGGCCGACCGGGAAATCGTCATCGGTGAGGTAAAACGAAACAAGAACAGGATAGACCTCCACAAACTTGAGTCTAAGTCTGAGACCATCTGCCGGAAGCAGAAAGGCTGGAAGATAAGCTACGTCGCTCTTTCCCTTGACGACATGGAATCGTAACCAACCCTCTCCTCCACAAGGATAGGATTTGTTATGTATTTCCATTGAAAATCCTCTCTTATTTTGCACTGCGGATTGAAGTATTCAGAAGAGGTAAGGGTGTGTAAAGACCCTCTTCCGCACCGTTCCTTCCTCCCCTTCGACCCGACGAATGTGGTTGCTGATGTATCGAAGCACCCGTTGCACTTCTTATTGAAAACTTTCCATAAGAATTTTTTGTAAATTATTTGTAATTATTGATAAATATTTATAACTTTGCGACCAGTTGACCGTATTGCAGAAGTTCGTCATGGGCTATGCGGGAGGGTCAGCTGTCATTACACAAGAGTGTGTGATGGCAAAGATTAATAAAAGGCGTTTACTTGACGCTCTTTTTTGACTCGTTGAAACCTGGAAAATTTCATTGGATTAGTCAAGATTGTAGCAAATGGTAGATAGCTTATGTGGATATGTATATTTCTCTATCCTTGCGTGAAAACGCAAGGATAGGAGTGTGTCATATTCTGCGTGAGGCTTCTGCAAATTTGCTCGTTCAACTAATCCGGGCAATTCCAGGGCCTCAACGAGTGGGACGAGCAAAAAGTACGGCTCTCACGCTTTTTTTGTTATATGCTAACTTGCCAAAGAGAGGAGCCCTGAGGCATATAAATCATCATGAAAATGAGATATTATAATGTTGCATTGGGGATTGTGCTTACTGCACTTACAATGACCTCATGTAGCAACGATGATGGAGATTCTCCCGAAGCTCCAAAGGTAAAAATGGCTCTTTCCTCAATGAGAGGGGGATACGTGGATCAATCTTACCAATTCTCTATCACAGACATCAAGTATGATGCAAATGGACGTGTCACTGGATACACTTACGATAACAAGAAGGTGACATATACCTATTCTGACACTAAAATTGTCAAGAGAACAGAGAATTATTCTGATGTAGAGTATGTAGTTAAAGATGGTCTGATAATTTCGAGTGAATCTACTACATATTCCTACGATGGCAATAATCAGCTTGTCAAGATTGGAGGGAATGGATGGTCATACACCTATACATGGGAAAATGGGAATCCTATTGCCATGACAGAAAAAGAGGATAGCTATTCGGCAAAAAGCACATTCGAGTATAGCAATGAATCCAATGTATTAAGTGGGAATTTCCAGGATGAGACATTCTCAACGGTTTACATGAACTGTGAGCCGTTTCTTTGTGCTGCCGGGTACTTCGGGAAACAGCCTAAGAATCTTGTGTCCAAAATATATGTCAGTGGCAAACTTGACAGGTCATTTGCCTATACTTCTCCAAATGCTGAGGGATATCCTACCAAAATGGAGATTGTTGACGATGACACTGATATCCAGGAATACACTCTTTCATGGATAAAGATCTGAAAAGCTAATACAGGTATCAATGAAGATATAGGGATGGTCAGAGATATATGGTCCATCCCTATATCTTGATTGAATAGATATGATTTCAAAGTTTATCCAGAATATCTTCTATTGTTCGCACTGAGCACCTTTTCTCCATTACCGACTTCACCTACTTAAGAAGAAATAATATGGGCACTAAGAAGAATAAAGGGAAAGCCAAACGATTATCAATGCCTCTATATAATCTCATTTCAATTTGGCGCACTATCATACTACCGCCCTTTATCAAAAAGTGGCAACGCAATCTAACTCTTCGTAATTGGGAGGCTCGTCCGGATGCTGGTCTTATCCGCCGACGCGTGGACTATTATTGCCGGATCTCATCCCGTTTCTCTACCGGAGATGAGGGTATAAGACTCCGGGATATAAGTCTAAGCAATGCCCACAGTGGCTATTTTTATGATATGATGCGTTATTTACGAGCTTTTCCCAAAAACAAAAAAGTGGCTTTCATCAACGGTGACACTCATGTAAATCCGGATGTAAAATCTATTGGGAAAGCAAGAAGGCTCGATGACAAAATCGGAAATGTGACTCTGATGAATCTTGATCGCCGAAGACATTTCTTAAAAGTAGATGATCCAATCCCTTTTAAGGAGAAGAAGGGTATCCTGTTTTTCCGGGGAGATGTTGATACAAAAGAGAATCGACGCAGATTTCTGGAAATGTGGTGGAACCACCCTTTATTCGATATAGGGGATACCTCTCCACGAACCTCTACAAAATGGCATAAAAACCGTGTCTCTATTCCTGAACACTTCAATTATAAATACATTCTTGCTCCCGAAGGGAATGATGTGGCATCGGCTTTGCAATGGATATGTGCGAGCAACTGTATTCCTGTTATGACGAAACCCACGGTTGAGGGCTGGCTGATGCACGGAGCAATGACTCCGGGCTTAGATTATATCGAGATAAAGGATGATTTCAGTGATGTTGAGGAGAAAATAGAATGGTATAACCAACATCCCGAAGAGGCTCTTAAGATTGCCGAAGCCTCCAAGGAATGGGCCGCACAATTCTCGGATACAAAGCGTGAAAATATAATTCATTATCTGGTAGCTGAACGTTATATGTCACTTACCACCTGAACGAAAAATTGAAAGACGATATGGCAAGTCTACGCAACCGAAGTTGGGAAAAGAAATTACTTCAAGGTTTATTTTCAACTGTTGGTTCCCTTCCTTTATGGTTTCTTTATGGATTGTCTGATTTTATAGCTCTGTTTGTCGGTGACATAATAGGCTATCGCAAGAGTGTGATACACACCAATCTCTCATCTTGTTTACCCGATAAAGACAAAAAGGAGTTAAGGGAGATTGAAAAAGGGTACTATAGGTTTCTATGCGATTATTTCGTGGAGACTCTTCGACTCGGGTGTATGGGAAAGGAGGAAATAATGCACAGGATGAAATTTGAGGGTACTGATCTGGTGAATGAAGCACTTAGTCAAGGGAAAAACGTCACTCTATATCTCGGACATTATTGCAATTGGGAGTGGCTTAGCTCTATTCCGCTTCATATAAGGGAGAAAGTATTCATGTGCCAGATTTATCACCCGTTGGAGAATGAAGCCTCGGATGCGGCTTTCCTGAAAATTCGCGGACGATTCGGAGCCAACTCAGTAAAGATGGCTGATACTTTGAAAGTACTCCGTAAATATCATCAGAAAGGAGTTCCTACAATGACAGGCTATATCGCCGACCAATCCCCTCTTTTCAACGCCATGCGCTATTTCACAAATTTTCTTCACCATGACACACCTGTTACAACGGGGCCAGAAAGGTTGTCAAGGATGTTCCATGCCACGGTATTCTATTGCGATATAGAGCGTCCCAAAAGGGGAGAGTATATCTGCCGTTTTATTAAGATGACTGATGATGCCTCTACCCTACCTCCTTTTGAATTGACAGAGAAATATTTCAGAATGCTTGAAACGTCGATACTGCATAAGCCTGATTATTGGCTATGGAGTCATCGCCGCTGGAAACGGACACGACAGGATTTTTATGATTATTTCGGAGAAAAGGAAGCCCTAAAACGTCTTTCCAATCCGTAAAAGAATTATTCAACCCTCTCAAGGCAAAATATTTAAATTATTTCCTGATAGGACTGTCTCATACTTTTTTAGATACTCTAAGGCCATAATCCGCGAATTAAATAAATCTGCTGCGTATTGACGGCAAACCTCAGGAGTATAATTAGACTCGCCACTTCTCAGATGTTCCAAAATTTGAGAGGTTGTTCCCAAGAAACCTACTTCAGGAGTAACAAGCTCGGACATAGAGCCTCGCGGGGTGGCATATACCGGGGCTCCACAGAAAAGACTTTCTGTGACAGCAAGCCCAAAAGGTTCTTCCCACTTAATCGGGAAAATCAACCCTTTCGAGGAGTAGAGATACTCTAATTTATCCTTTCCTCCTACCATCCCTTTGAATCTGATTTTTGGAGATAAAGTCAACCGGAACCCCATCTTAAAATTTAGTCGCGTTCCGCCAAGCACTACAAGACGTTCACCAGGAAGATGATTGACTATGTGAATGGCGCCTCTAACGTTTTTTACCCTCCAGGCAGCTTTACCAAGAAAGTGATAATGGTCACGAGGGAAAGAGTGATTGAAACAGAGATAATCATCCCAGTTGAGCCCATTGTAAACGAATGAACTTGCTCCAAACCGCTCAGCATGATTACGTGAAACAAAAATACCATTTTTGTCACCACCCTTGGGGATGACATTGCCGTGGAATGTTACAACATAAGGTTTGGCTAAAGGTGAGGATTCATAATCTTCAGGGATATTGTTATTGAAATGCACAATATCAATATCCTCAGGAATTTGGGATATCAATGATGCCGAAGGGTTGATGGGAATGATAGTAGCAAAATTTGATTGGGATCCTTTTTTACAAAGAAAAGAAACCCGATGTCCCAACAAAGCCAGTTCCTGACCTAAATACCACATAACTCGTTCTGTGCCTCCATATAAGGTTGCTGGCAGGAGAGCATCTAAAACAATCAAGATCTTCATATTCTTTTAATTTGGTGCAATATTATCAAGGTTAGGTCATACATCATAAGGGAAAACGTTATCTCTCTTCCAGTCATCCCTATCGTTTACAAAGTTAATTAAAAATTGTAACTGAAGTTCATTTTAATCTAAAAAAATAATAAAAAAGAGGATGCTGAATTATAGCTACCTCTCGCAGTCAATGCTATCACACATGCATCCCTTTAGAATCTCATAACTTTTATTAAATAACATTTCATAGCAATCAGCGTTATTACAATAAAGAGTATTTATTAAAAACCCAAAAAACAATGGATCAATTAAGTTATGCCTGGGGCATGGCCCTCGGCAGTCAGTTGCGCGGAATGGGCGTCACTAACCTCAATAAGGAGGATTTTGACGAGGCCGTTCACGCTGCCTTCGATGGCAAGGAAACAAAAATGTCGCCTGAAGAGGCTAATCAGATAATTCAGAAATACCTTCAGGAACTCACCGAGAAGAAAGTGGCCGAAATCAAAGCCGTAGGTGATAAGTTCCTTGAGGAGAACGCAAAGAAGGAGAACGTTATCACTACCGCTTCCGGCCTGCAGTATACTGTAGAGAAGGAGGGCACCGGCGAACAGCCTACCGCAGAGGATGAGGTGACTGTACACTATACCGGCAAACTCCTCGACGGACAGGTATTCGACAGCTCTGTAAGCCGTGGCGAACCCGCTACATTCCCCCTCAACCGAGTTATCCCCGGTTGGACCGAGGGCGTACAGCTCATGAAGGAGGGTGGCAAATATACCTTCTACATCCCCTCTGACCTCGCTTACGGTCCCCAGGGTGTGCCCAACGCTATCCCGCCCCACTCTACCCTCATCTTCGAGGTTGAGCTTATCAAGGTCAATAAGAAGTAATATATCAATGAAAAAGAACTTTATCCCGGCAGCCGCTGTGGCGGCTGCCGTGGCTCTCGTATCGCTCGGGGGCCTTTCGTCATGTAAAAGCGATAAGTCGGCTGCCGAGAAGGAGACCCAGGAGGTGGCCGCAGCTGCCGAAGACCTTCAGGAGGCTGCCGAAGCCGATGCCGCTTCTGAGGCTAAATATGGCCCGGCTTTCTTCGGCGACGAGGCCAAGAAGGCTGACACTCCCTCCGACTCAACTTATGTGCTCACTTCTACCGGTCTGAAGTATGTGGTTATCACCGAGGGAACAGGCGCAAGCCCGAAGGCAACCGACATGGTGACGGTGCATTACACCGGAATGCTCACCGACGGCACTGTTTTCGACAGCTCTGTCGACCGTGGCGAACCCGCTTCTTTCCCCCTCAACCGCGTTATCGCCGGCTGGACCGAGGGTCTGCAGACTATGAAGGAGGGTGGCAAGACCATCTTCTATATCCCCTCTGACCTTGCCTATGGCGAGCAGGGCGCGCCGGGTGCGATACCCCCCAACGCCCCCCTTATTTTCGAGGTTGAGCTGATTAAGGTGAACTGATATGAGGTATCTCGCCAAAACGGGCATACCGGTTGCCTTGCTTCTCCTCTCTTTGGGTGCTTGCAAGGGTCGCACCACCGACAATATGGTACCCACAGGCGATACGGTTGAAGTCGTGATTGCCCAACCGGTGCAAGCTCCCGATTCAGTTGAAATGGCTGAACCGGCCCTCCCCGATTCAATCGCGCCGGCTCCCGATGCCCGTAATTTGTAACGTCATCATTTTTTCATACTAATGAAATTAAAATCTTTTTTCTCAATAGCAGCCGCAGGTCTGCTTCTTGCTTCCTGCTCAAACTCTGAGGGTGGCAATTCAGCCGACTCCCTCTCCAACGCCTCGAAGGCTGACTCGCTCATCTATTGCTTCGGCCAGATGCGCGGCGCAGAATATCAGCGCGAGGCCGCTAACGACACCACCCTCGACTCCAAGGAGGCCAAGCAGGAGTATCTGCGCGGTGTACGCGCCGGTATCCAGGCCGTAAAGGCTGAACAGGAGGCTTACAACCGTGGCCTCTTCCTCGGTATGCAGATGGCTATGAACATGAACCAGTTCAAGGAGGATTACAACATCCAGCTCTCAAGCAAGGTGTTCCTCGAGAGCCTCTCTGAAGCCCTCAACTGCGATTCAGCTGTAAATACCACCAAGATGCAGAGCGATTTCTACCGTCTGATGGGTGAGTTCAACAAGGAGAAGGAGACCCGCGACAAGGAGGCTGCCGAGACTGCCCTCAAGGAGGCTGCCGCTTCCAAGAAAATGGAGAAGATTACCGACGACCTCTATGGCTCGGTGGCAAAATCTGACAAGGAGAAGATCAAGAAGGGTGACAAGGTTAAACTCGACCTTACCATCACCAATCCCCAGGGTAAGGAGATCGACGCTCCCTTCCCGAAGGAGCTCACCATCGGCCAGCGTATGGCCAACACCCCTCTCAACGATGCCGTGACATCGCTGGCTTCGGGCGAGAAGGGCTCTTTCGTCACAACAGCACAGGCGCTCTTCGGCAACCGTTGCGCGCAGATGGGTCTCAAACCGGCCGACGTGCTCACTCTCACCATCACCCCGACAGTGGCCGAGCCCGCTGCCGAGAAGGCTGAGTAATCTTTCACACACCGCTTACAGAACGGGCTGCCCTTATGTGAAGAGCAGCCCGTTTTTTTTGATATGTCTCAGAGCTGAAAGCTTACTGCCACATCGGCTGTAGATTCAACAGCCTGGCCATCTTTCTCAGCCGGCTCCCAGGCCGGCATCTTCCTTACGATGCGTATGGCCTCACCCTCAAGGTCTGGGTCGACCATGCGTACCACCTTCACATCCCCCACACTTCCGTCAGGCTCTATGGTGACGCGGAGGTTCACCACACCCTCTACTCCAAGCTCCTTTGCGGGAGCGGGATACTGGAGATTCTCGGTGATGAAGGCCTGCATCGCCTCTTCGCCACCCGGATACTGTGGAGTGTCGGCTGCCATCGCCCCGGCACTTATTCCCGCAAACGCGAGAAACGCTATGATATACTTTTTCATTACTTCCATTTTTTAACAGCCGACCGCACGGAGGGACGGCCCTTTATCATTAGACCTCAAGATGGTCCAAAAGATTAACGCACCCATCCTCAAGAAGGTCAAGCACAAGTTCAAAACCCTCGGCACCGTCGTAATAGGGGTCGGGCACGCAGTCGCACTGTGGGAATCCTTTTACAAAATCTATCATCCTCACCACTTTCTCCTCATCCTCCACTGTGGGGGCCATGGCTCGCAGACGGTCGTAGTTGCTGTGGTCCATCGCCACAATAAGGTCAAACCGCTCAAAGTCGGCCTCCCTCACAGGTCGGCTCCTGTGGTCGAGACTGTAACCGCGCTGAAAGGCATGCACGCGCATACGGCGGTCGGGGAGTTCCCCGGCATGCCCTCCGTACAGTCCGGCGGAATCAATCTCAAGATGCCCGGCTACACCGCGCTCCTCTGCTTTGGCCCGCATCACACCCTCGGCCGCCGGCGACCGGCAGATGTTGCCTAAGCACACAAACAGTATCCTCACCTTATCCTTACCTGCGAGACGGTCTATCACCGCCGGAATCTCTCTATCTTTCATATCTTATGTGGTTATTTCTCTTTTATTTTTCTATTTTACGCAAAGTTAATAAAAATTTCCCCTATCCATCCTACCAACACCCTCCCAACAGTGTTATAAAGATTGAAAAACATTCCACACGGATCAAAATCTCTCAACGCTATGTCTGACAAATCAAAACATCGCATTCTGAAGGGTGTCCTGCTCTCCCTCCTCTCGCTCGTGGTAATCTGCATTATCGCGGTGGTCGGGTTGGCCTTATGGCTCACGCCGCAGCGCGTCACTCGCATTGTCAATGAGAATGCCGGAAAATACCTCAACGCTGACCTTACGGTCGGCAAAATCGATTATACCCTCTGGTCGACCTTCCCTACCCTGCATTTCCGCGTTGACTCGCTCAATATCGTGTCGCGCTCGCTCGATGCCCTACCCTCCGGGGTAATGGCGCAGTTACCCCCCGATGCCAAATTCCTTGCCTCATCATCTGAATTGAGCGGCTCACTCAATATTCTTCAGGCTCTGCACGGCAACATCTCTCTTGACAGCCTCTATGCCGGCCGAGTGCGCGCAAATATAGTAATCGCGGATGATTCCACAGCGAATTTCAATATCGTGCCCCCGGGGACACATACGCCTGAGGGAATGCGGGTGACCATAGGACGGCTCCGCCTCGACTCTCCGGTGCGGCTGTCGGTATGCGACCTCCCCTCTCACACCAGATTATCCTCCACTATCAATTGGCTCGACCTCTACCGCTTGCGCGACAACCGTGATTCATATCATGTTGGTATGAAGGCGTCGGTCGAAGGTTCTGCCGCAGGCGTGGAGCTCCCACAAAGGCTTGACCTGACCATCAACGGCGGAGTCGCCGTCGATTTCAATCCGCTCTCCATCTCCACGGGCGATCTCGCATTGGGTATCCCTGGAGTGGAGGCTTTGGTGAATATGGATCTCACTGATGACGGGGCCCCGGTCTTAAATTCCCTCTCGGCTGAGATCTCGACAGCTGACGCCGGAAATCTTGTGAAGTATGTACCTGAGGCTTACCTCTCCGGTCTTACAAAAGCCACAGCGTTGCTCTCAAAATATAAGGTGCGGCTCCCGCTTAACCTCTCTCTTACGCTCGATGCCCCTTATCAGCTGCATTCAAAAGAGATTCCGGCTTTCTCGGCCAAAGTTAATATCCCAGGAGCGAAGTTCAGCATACCCTGGCCTATGGGTGGCAACGTGAAGGTGAATAATGCCGAGCTCGACGCATCAATTCTCTATGACCCCGCCGACCCTGCCTCTGACCGTCTTGACATATCGCGTCTCTCTTTGGGAGCCGACGGCCTGGCGGTGAATCTTTCTGGTGAGGTGAGGCATATCCTCGCCGATGACCCTGTAATCGACGCTGACCTCTCGCTCAACGCCAATCTCGGCAAGATGGAGCAATCGCTCCTGCCGTCAAATTCCACTGCCATATCGGGTGAACTGAACAGCTCGACGCATCTCAACTGTGCATTGTCAGGGATTACGGATGCCTCGCTTAGGAAGTTGGCGCTGAAGGGTGAACTGAAATCGGAGCTCCTTACCGTAAAGGAGGCCTCCTCGGGCGTGAAGGTACTTCTCTCCGGCGTAAGGCTAACATATTCGGCCCGACTGCGCGACAACCCGTTCTCACCGGCTTCAACCTGGGAAGCTCACCCTACCTCTGCCGACGATTCCATCCTTTCGGCGCGTCTGCAGCATTCACCCCTGTATCTCACCCCGGCGCTTCCGGCTATGATGCAGGCGGCTCTCACAATGGCCGATGCTGATATCCACCTGAAAATCGCCGACGGAGAATTCTCGACCGATGCCTATCCCACCGACAATTCTTTCCGCAATCTTGATCTTTCCACCAACCTCGACTCTCTCTCCCTCCATAACATGGAGATTGCCGTGGCCAATACAAAGGGTGACGTAAGTGCCGAGGTTGGCAACCTGCGCACTTTCCTCACATCCTCCTCTCCGGCGTTGCTCACAGCGAAGGCCGACATGCGCTTCGACCGTGTGGATATCAACCGGCTCACAGCCGCCTATTACGAAGGATTGACAAGACTCACCGGCAAGAGGGCTGACTATGAAGTGCCCTCCCCGGGTGCCCCCACAGCCGCTGATTCGCTCTGCGTTGCCATACCGCGTAATCTGTCGGCCGACGTGCATCTGCATTCTGACCGGGCCGATTACATGCAGTGGAGTTTCAGCCCGCTATCCACTACCCTCTCGGCCCACGACGGCAACGCCCGTATAGGCGACCTCAATATCGGTTCGGAGTTCGCCGGTGTCACTGTCGACTGGTCTTATTTCACTCATGACCTCTCGGATATCCATATGGATATCGACGTGGATGTGGATGATTTCAATCTCCCGGCTTTCTGCCGCGCTTTCCCTATGCTCGCCCAGGATCTCCCGCAGCTTGACGAGGTGGCAGGGAGTATCGACCTTGACCTCGACGGCAGTTTCCTGATGTATCCCGACATGTATCTCAACACACCCTCGATGCAGGGTAAGTTTACCCTCCGAGGGGAGGGCCTCAGCATAGCGCGCACTGAGCCGCAGTTGAGGAAAATCACAAAGTTCATGCTTATAAAGGGTGACTCCATCCCTGTGAGTGGGCTTGACGTGCATGGGTCGTTCCACGATAATCTTCTCCAGATTGACCCCTTCACTCTCGACTGCGGGCCCTACCATCTTCTCCTCGGGGGTGTGAATAATCTGCAGGGTGAGATGTATTACCACGCCGGACTGCTGGACTCACCTTTCCACATACCGTTCGGGGTGAACATCGTGGGGAACTGGCGGCACCCCAAGATACGTTTCGGCGGAAAGGGTATAAAGGATGGCCGCGAACGCGAGATTGCAGCCAACCTTGAGGATGACGTGGATGTCAATATCATGACGTGGCTAAGACAGGGCTGGCTGGAGTTTGTGGCTGCCGCCGCAAAGTATTATGCCGGGTCAGCACAATCATTCAGCGCATCTAACGTTGAATAATCATGACAACAAGTTTTCCACAAGGCATACGCGCCGCCCTTATTGACATGGATGGCGTGTTGTATGATTCCATGCCCCACCATGCCAGGGCCTGGCATCAGATGATGTCGGAGCAGGGCATATCTACCGATCCCGACGAGTTCTTCCTCTATGAGGGTATGACCGGAGCGGCCACAATAAATCTTATCTTCAACCGTGAGCTCCACCGCGACGCCACTGAGCAGGAGAAGCATGACCTCTACGCCCGTAAGGCGGAGATATTCACCCATTCCGGCAAGAAGGAACCTATGCCGGGTGCCGACCGTATGCTCGCTGCCCTTATGCGCGCCGGAATTACCCGCGTGCTTGTGACGGGCTCTGCGCAGCCTTCGCTGCTGAATGCCCTCGATTCGGATTACCCGGAAGCCTTCCCGGCTGACAAGCGTATAACGGCCCTTGATGTGACCCACGGCAAACCGGATCCTGAGCCTTATCTCAAAGGTATGGAGAAGGCGGGGGTGACTCCGGCGCAGGCTATCGTTATCGAGAATGCCCCGCTCGGTGTGAGGGCGGGTAAGGCCTCAGGGGCTTTCACGATTGCGGTGACTACCGGACCCATACCACGTGAGGAGTTTGTCAAGGAGGGTGCCGATATGATTTTCCCTTCGATGGATGCTTTCGCCGATTGGCTGGAAAGCGCACTCCCGGCGGCCGGCGAAGCCCTGACTGAGACCTCTCTCCCGCCGTTGGCACGCCTTCTCGATGAGGCTGTGGCGAAACTGAATCCGGCTACCGTGACCCTTCTCACCGACCGTAACGTGCAACGTGATGTGCTCCCGCTCTTCAACGGCTCCAAGGTGCTGGCCACTGCCGGAACCGTGGTGATCGAACCTGGTGAGGACCATAAGAATCTTGACTCTGTCGTGGCTATATGGAACGCTCTTGAGAAAGCCGGTGCCACGCGACATAGCGTTATCGTGAATATCGGCGGTGGACTTGTCACCGATATCGGCGGCTTCGCGGGGGCTACTTTCAAACGTGGCATTAAGGTTATAAACATACCCACCACTCTGCTCGGCGCGGTGGATGCCGCCACAGGGGGTAAGACCGGTATCAATTTCAACGGGCTGAAGAATGAGATCGGCTCGTTCCATCTCCCTGCCGAGGTGATAATTTCGGCTCTTCCGTTGGGCACGCTCTCGCGCAGGGAGTTGCTATCGGGGTATGCTGAGATGGTAAAGACCGGTTTCATTGCCGACCGTAATCTCTATACTGCACTCCTGCATGTGGATGAGGTTACTGAGGATGTGGAGCGTCTGGAACGTGCCATGAAACGTTGTGTCGAGATCAAGGAGGATGTGGTGCGTCAGGACCCTACGGAGAAGGGGCTGCGCAAGATTCTCAACTTCGGACACACGGCAGGCCACGCTTTCGAGAGTCTGGCTATAGAGCGTCACCAGCCGTTGGCGCATGGAGAGGCTGTGGCGCACGGCATGTTGGTTGAGCTTATCCTGAGCCATATGCTTGAGGATTTCCCCTCGGAAGAGATAAGCCGTTACGCCTCGGCTGTGTTGAAACCGCATTATCCGCGCATCTCTGTGACCTGCGACGATATTCCGTTGCTCATTGAGCTGATGGCCCACGACAAGAAGAATGCCGTGGCCGGTCGTCCCAATTTCACATTGCTGAAAAATGTTGGTGAACCGGAGATTGACCGTCTCCCTGAAATCAAGGATATCGAGGCAGCGCTCGAAATCTACCGCGACATGTTTTAAGAATGTATGCACTTTTAAGAAAAAATTCACGGGCATCTGAACCTTAGTTCAAGTGCCCGTGTTATATTATCGTAAAGCGGCTGATAAAGCCCCTTACAACAAAAAAAGACAGATAAACTTCGCAAGAAGTTTCAAAGATATACTGCTATAAGCGTTCTGAAAAGTTGTTATTGTTGTTTTAATTGAAGGAAAAATTGGCTGACGTGAGTCAGCCTTTTTCTATTTAGAGAGAAGCTGTCTTCTTGCCGATAATGGGAATGAGACACTTACCGCTTCTCGTACTGGCAAGAATTTCCAATTGCAATATCCTCTCATATTTTTCGTTAATATAATATCCTATTTATACCTGACTTTAAATTCTATGTTATGACAACTCATATTTTGGCCATAAATTTGATATTATGTCATACTTCCACTGCCGTATATGATAGGTGGATGGTTGGAATGATTGGTATCATCGGTGGGTTATTATACCTCTCCTATATCTTGCTATCCTATTCAATCAGTCGTGGCTCCTTGTATAAGATGAAGATTGATGATAAGATACATCAGCTAAACGAAGCTGAGAAGGTAATATCCGAGAACAAGGCGAGATTGGAGTCCCTGCATTCTGAGTTCCGACATTTATCTCTCAGTCTAATCTCTACTCGTGTAAATCACAAGAGGATTTTTGGATCTTATCCTGATACAATTTGCAGCCTTGCTCAAGATGCTTATGACTTGTCTGACTCGTCTCAAGTAGTAAAGAACCAATTGCACTCCAGATTCAATAAAAACTTAAAAGAGATAAAATCAGACAAATTTTTAAATCGATTTCTCTCCGATGTCGATGAATGCACCGGGATGGCTATAACCAGATTTTCCCGACAGCTTCCTGACCTTTATGATAAACAGCCACGCCTTGTCTCTCTGGTAATAGGTGGTCTCTCACCTCAATCCATCAGTCTGATTCTGAATATGAAAATCCAAACTTTTTATACCACCCGAAATCGATACCGTACATACATTGCAAACAGCAATGCCTGCGACAAGGAGGAATTTCTCGGATATTTCGCCTGAGGATGAAATCAGTTATTCTTTTGACAATTTAAAATCTTGATAATCAGCAGTGAATAATCATCAGAACTTATACACCATATATACAATTGATTATTAACCACTTCCAACATCTCCTGAATAACATTAAGACACCAAAAAATTTGGTAAAACACCCCCTCCACCTGTATCTTTGCAGTGTTGTTAAAAACGTATTGCTATGGACAGTAAAGTAAAATACGGACTCTTCGGAGCAGGTGCCCTATATGTGACGGTATATCTTCTGTTCGCCGCCAAATTCTATATCGAGGGTTACGGTCTCACTCCTCCCTGGATTTATTGGTTTGACGGCATATTAGGATGGTGGATTCTATTCTGGAGTCTATTGGTGGGCGGGTGCTGCTACGGACTCCGAAAGGAGTTTCTTGGCTTCTATGATGGTTTAGCCAGGATGTTTCCCGACATTCCGGTCAGGGAACTTAAGAAAGTTGCCCGTCTCCAGTTTATGGTAAGGTATGCAAAGACCACTCTGCCTTTCCTATATGTATTGCCTGCCGCATATCTATGTTACCATATTACGGAATCGTTGGGAAGCCGGAATTGGATAATAGCTGCGTTGCTTTTCATCCCGGCAGTTGTGACAACCATTTGGCTGATAGCGACCGAGAAAAAATGTAATACGGCGCAAGAGAATCAAAAAATCAACTTGAAAAGAATAATGATATCTACCGGTGGTCTGATAGTGATGGTAGGGGTGCTTCTCATACTCCCTACTCCATATTCCACCACTTCCTGGATAGCAATCGGAAGCGTCGCCATAATAATTTTGATAGCCGTGCTTCTTTGCGCCAAATCTCATTCATAATAGCCGGGGGGAGGCACGACCCAGTGCCTCTTCCCGGTTAGGTGTCTTCAGGTTATTGCTCCGGCGGGAGGGGCTCGAAACTGATGAGGCGGCGGATAAGGTCGCCCGGCAACGGAGCGTTCAACGGTCCGTCGCTTACCGATTCCTCGTTGAAGCTGTCTGTGTCATAGGGGAGGTCATCGTTGAAATATACCACTGCCGGCACCTCCCCTCGCTCGCAACGACGCGTGCGCCACGACGTGATATGGTCACCCGTCACTACCAGGTTCATCTGCATCTTGGCACTCCATACATAATCGGCCACCGGACTGATAAGGTCGCGGTCAATACGCTCCAAGGCCTCAATCTTACCATCCTCATCCCCCTGTACCGACATCTCATGCGGAAGCTCCACATACACGAGGACGAAATCGTAAAATTCTATAGCCGCTATCGCCGCCTTGGCCTTCTCCTCAAGCGATGACCCGGTGGCGAAGCCTGCCACTACCGAACTTCCCATAGGGAAGAGCGGACGCAACATTGCCATCTTTCCTATACCCCTGACTGAATCACTGGCAGTTATCACCACCCCATGACCAGAATATTTCGGTATCACGAAGTATCGCAGCGGTTCTCCAGTGGGGAATCCCCGCCCGGCATTCACCAAGGTCTCGCGCGAGGGTATGCCGCGCGCGAAGTCATAGCCCAAGAGCGACAGCACAGCCGTCTCGGTGCTGAGCGGTACGTCGTCGGGAACGGTCAGCAATGAGCCGCAGCAGCCGCACTTCGCCAAAGCGTCGAGCGACGGCGTGGAGGCAAGCATCAGGGGGGTCTTCCCCCCTGTGCCTTTCTCCGGTAGGTCGGCCATGCCGCCGATTATGATGAATATTGTCTTCACTGGTATCACGCGTCGATATTGGCGTATGTGGCGTGGGCCTCGATAAACTCGCGTCGCGGACCAACCTCCTCACCCATCAGAATGGAGAAGGTGCGGTCGGCCTCAGCCGCATTCACCAGATTTACCTGTTTGAGCATACGGTTCTCAGGATCCATGGTGGTCTCCCAAAGCTGCTCGGGGTTCATCTCACCGAGACCTTTGTAGCGCTGAAGCACCATGCGGTCGCGGTTGCCGTCGCAGTAGCGGTCGACAAACCGCTGCACCTGCTGCTCATCCCAGGCATATTCCTGGGTCTTGGTCTTACCCTTTGTGCTGCACTTATAGAGCGGCGGGGTGGCTATGTAGAGATAACCGTTGTCGATTATCGGACGGATCTTCCGATAGAAGAAGGTCATGAGCAAGGTGGCGATGTGCGCACCGTCGACGTCGGCATCGGTCATGATGATGATCTTGTGATAACGCAGTTTCGTCATGTTCGGCTCTTTGGAATCCTCCTCTGTGCCGATTGTCACGCCGAGTGCCTTGAACATGTTCACAATCTCCTCGCTCTCAAACACTTTATGATCAAGCGCCTTCTCCACATTGAGAATCTTACCGCGCAGAGGGAGGATGGCCTGGTAGTTGGGGTTGCGGCCCTGCTTTGCCGAACCGCCTGCAGAGTCACCCTCGACGAGGAAGAGCTCGCATTCCACGGCATCGCGGCTCTTGCAGTCGGCAAGTTTACCGGGCAAACCGCCTCCCGAAAGGGGAGACTTGCGCTGCACTTTCATGCGCGCGCTGTAGGCGGCATGACGTGCCTGGGCAGCCAACATCACTTTGTCGACAATGGCCCGCGCCTGTTTGGGATGCTCCTCCAGATAGTTGCGCAGAGCCTCGCTCACCGCTGTCTGCACTACGCCCGAAACCTCGTTGTTGCCGAGTTTGGTCTTGGTCTGACCCTCGAACTGGGGCTCCGCCACCTTTACCGACACCACCGCTGTGAGACCGTCGCGGAAGTCCTCTTTCGAGAGCTCTATCTTCAGCTTGTCGAGAAGATGGTTGTCGTCGGCATATTTCTTCAGAGTGGTGGTGAGCCCACGGCGGAAACCGGTGAGGTGGGTTCCACCCTCTATGGTGTTGATATTGTTGACGTATGAGAAGATATTTTCAGAGAAGGAGGTATTGTAGGTCATGGCCACCTCTACCGGCACACCGTTCTTCTGTGTGTTCAGGTGGATGATGTCATCGATAAGCGGCTCCTTACCCTGGTCGAGATATTTCACAAACTGCTTCAGGCCCTCGTCGCTGTGGAATACATCCTTGCGGGGCTCACCCTTCTCGTCGAGCTCGCGCATATCGGTGAGCGTCAGCGTGATGCCGGCGTTCAGATATGCAAGGTCGCGCAGACGGTTGGCAAGTGTCTCGTAATCGTAGACTGTCTCTGTGAAGATCGAAGCGTCGGGATGGAAGATGATTGTGGTGCCGGTATGGTCGGTCTCACCTATCACCTGGAGGGTGCTGGTGGGCTTGCCGAAGGCATATTCCTGCATATGCACCTTGCCGTCGCGGTGAATCTCGGCACGCAGATAGTCGGAGAGGGCGTTAACACAGCTCACACCCACACCATGCAGACCACCCGATACCTTGTAGGAACCCTTGTCGAACTTACCGCCGGCGTGAAGCACTGTCAGCACCACCTCAAGAGCGGGCTTGTGCATCTTCTCGTGCATGTCCACAGGGATGCCTCGGCCGTTGTCGACCACCTTTATCGAGTTGTTCTCAAGAATCACTACATCTATGTGGTTGGCGAATCCGGCCAATGCCTCGTCAATCGAGTTGTCGACAACCTCATACACAAGATGATGCAGACCGCGGCCTGAGATGTCGCCGATATACATCGCCGGACGCTTGCGGACGGCCTCAAGACCCTCCAGCACCTGGATATTATCGGCTACATAATCTTTCGGCTGATTCTCCTGCATTTCTATATCTTCTGCCATATCTATCTATAAATCAATGTTTTCTACTTGTTAGCACAAACAAGGCGCCAAAACGCCCTATTTTGTTACAAAATTACAAAAAAAAAACGGCATCCACAAGTTGATTACGAGGTTTACAAATCTATCTCTGACGTCAATCTCCTTATCACATCAATATTTACACTGTCAGCATCTGACTTGTCGTATATATACAACAGATACAGACAGCCGTCTCTCTCCAACGTGTCGAGAGTGATGACTCTTGCCCCGCCGGACTTACCCTTCCCTTTGGACTTTATCGCCATCCTCACCTTCCGATAACCTGACCCCAGGTCTATTCCTGACTGTGGATTCTTTTCCAACTCGTCCAACAAGTCCTGATAGTCTTGATTAAAACTCTTATAACGCTTGGCTAAGGGCTTTGCACAGCGTTTAAACTCATCGGTGGCTATGATCTCCATCAGAATACAACATCTCTTGCGTTTGACAGTGTTATCTTCCCCTCCTTATGAGCCTTAACTTCCTCCAAGGCAGTTCTTAAGTGACGTTCTACAATGGCATCCTCATTGGTAATTGGAACAATCTTGAAATTGCCCACTCTCGATGTAAGCATCACCGACTGACCATCTCTCGCTGCCGTCAGTATCTTTGACTGATTGGCACGGAATTCTCTTGCTGTTACTATCTGCATGACTGTATCGTTTTAAGTTATAAGTTTCTACAAATATAACGATAAAGTACCATCTTGGTACACTAATTAACACTTTTTAACTATACTTTCTCTTTCGTACAAGAGGCAAGCTCAAACCTATACCTCCCTTATCGTACTCACACCCCCCACTCTCCGAGTTTGACAGACTCGCCCATACTCCCCTCCACTACGCCATAAAAACTTTACTCCTTAATTGTGTGTTAAAGAAAAAAAGTGTTAATTTTGCGCCACCATTAATCGACCGGGCGGTATCACTCCACTCTCACACCTCGTAAACCCGATCCCTAACCCGGCGTATTTAAATTATAATCGAGATGAAAAATCTGGTAATCGTCGAATCGCCTGCCAAGGCCAAGACCATTGAAAAATTCCTCGGCAAAGACTTCACCGTCATGTCAAGCTACGGCCATATACGCGACCTTCAGAAGCATGGATTCAGTATCGATGTGGAGGATGGCTTCAAACCCATCTATGAAATACCTGATGACAAGAGGGACCTCGTGAAGCGTCTCCGCAAGGCTGCCTCTGAGGCCGACGTGGTGTGGCTCGCTTCCGATGAAGACCGCGAGGGGGAGGCTATCGCCTGGCATCTCGCGGAGGTGCTCGAACTTAATCCTGAAACCACCCGCAGAATTGTGTTTCACGAGATTACCAAACCCGCTATTCTCAGCGCTATCGAGAATCCACGCACCATCGACATCGACCGCGTCAACGCTCAGCAGGCACGTCGCGTACTCGACCGTATCGTGGGCTTTGAACTTAGCCCGGTGCTGTGGAAAAAAATCAAGCCCTCGCTCAGCGCAGGCCGCGTGCAGAGCGTGGCCGTGCGCCTCATTTGCGAACGTGAGGAAGAGATCAACGCTTTCTCGCCTGAACCTTTCTTCCGCGTCAACGCTATATTCTCGCTGCCGGGCTCAAACCGCCCTGTCAAGGCTGAGTTAGGCCGACGCCTCGCTGATGCCGAAGAGGCCCGGGAACTCCTCGAACGTTGCAAGGGCGCATCTTTCCCGGTGGCTGACGTAAGCGTGAAACCGCTGAAACGCTCCCCCTTCCCACCATTCACCACCTCCACTCTGCAGCAGGAGGCCTCACGCAAACTCGGCTTCTCGGTCAACCAGACCATGATGATTGCCCAGAAACTGTATGAGGATGGTAAGATAACTTACATGCGTACCGACTCCACCAATCTCTCGGAGATGGCGCTGAAGGATATAGCGGCTACAGTGAAGAGCTCGCTTGGTGAGAATTATCTCAAGATACGTCACTATCACACCCACTCTAAGGGTGCCCAGGAGGCGCATGAGGCTATCCGACCCACTTATATCGCCAACCGCAGCATCGAGGGCACAGCGCAGGAACAGCGCCTCTATGAGCTGATCTGGAAGCGCACGGTGGCCTCGCAGATGGCCGACGCTGAGATTGAGAAGACCAATGTGGAGATCCGAATCGATAATAATTCAAAGACTGACGCTCCAGCGGCAACTGACGATACCTTCAAGGCGGAGGGTGAAGTGGTGAAATTCGACGGTTTCCTCAAGGTGTGGAAAACGGAGAACGCCCGCCAGCAGGAGTTTGTGGAACTCCCCCCGATGACACCCGGCGATATTCTCACCGCCGACGAGGTGACTGCCACCCAGCGTTTCTCGCAGCCCCCGGCACGTTATTCGGAGGCCTCGCTCGTGAAGAAGATGGAGGATCTGGGAATCGGCCGCCCCTCCACCTACGCACCTACCATCTCCACTATCCAGGCCCGCGATTATGTAAAACGGGGTGAGAAGGAGGGTGTACGCCGCGATTATGAGGTGATTACACTCAAAAACGGCAAAATCACCGAGGAGACACTCTCTGAGACAACCGGAAGCGAGAAGGGACGCCTCGTGCCTACCGACGTCGGTATGGTGGTGAACCGTTTCCTTACGGAGTATTTCCCTGATATCCTCGACTATAACTTCACTGCCAAGGTGGAGGAGAAATTTGACGACATCTCGGAGGGGAAATTAGGCTGGCAGAATGAGATATCCGACTTCTACGGGGGCTTCCACCCTGACATCGAGAAGATCAACGCCATGCGTATGGAGCGCAAGATAGGTGAACGTCTGCTTGGCGACGACCCCACGACAGGGCGTCCGGTGTCGGTCAAGATCGGCCGCTTCGGCCCTGTGGTGCAGATCGGTAATGCCTCTGACGAGGAGAAGCCTCTCTTCGCAAGTCTGCAGGCCGACCAGAGTGTGGCGAGCATCACCCTTGAGGAGGCTCTCAAACTGTTTGAGCTTCCGCGCACAGTGGGTGATCTCGACGGGCAGCCTGTCGTGGCGGCAATAGGTCGTTTCGGTCCTTATCTGCGCTTCGGCAAACTCTTCGTCTCTATTCCTAAGACACTCACCCCGCAGGGAATCACCATCGAGGAGGCCACGGCTCTCATCCGCAAGAAACAGGAGGAGGAAGCCAACCGCCTTATCAAGGACTTCCCGGAGATGCCGGGGCTGGAGGTGCTCAACGGTCGTTACGGCCCCTACATAGCCTATAAGCCGGAAGGGGCCCGCAAGGCCACGAATTACAAGATTCCGAAGGGCACCGATGCCTCACAGCTCTCGCTTGAGGAATGCCGCAAGCTTATGGAGGCGCAGGATGCGGCTCCGAAACGCACCCCGGCACGTAAAAAGAAATAACAACAGGGTCATCTCTCCGGCCCCTAATTCATTATCATAAAACCACCTCTCACATGAAACTTTACCCATTCCTCCTTCTGGCTGTGTCGGCCCTGCCGGCCGGAGCGGCCGAAGCGCTGTGGCTGCGCGACGTGCAGATCTCGCCTGATGGCTCTGAAATCGCTTTCTGCTATAAGGGCGACATCTATACCGTGGCCTCCTCCGGAGGCACGGCCAAGCGCCTTACAACCCTCTCCTCGTATGAGGAGAAACCGGTATGGAGCCCTGACGGTAAGAAGATTGCTTTCGCGTCCGACCGTAACGGAAACGCCGATATCTTCATCATGGATGCCAACGGCGGTCCCGCCACCCGTCTCTCTTTCAACTCGGCGTCGGAGTATCCCGAGGGCTTCACTCCCGATGGCAAGGAGGTGCTGTTTTCGGCCGCTATCCAGAATCCACCGGCCTCCGCTGTATTCCCCTCCGGAAGAATGACCGAGCTCTATGCCGTATCGACCGATGGCGAATCTCTGCGCCAGGTGCTCGGGACTCCGGCTCAGATGACCTCTTTCACCCCCTCCGGAAAGATGCTCTATCAGGATGTGAAGGGTATCGAGGATGAATGGCGCAAGCATCACACCTCTTCTGTGACACGCGACATCTGGCTCTATGACCCCGCATCCGGACAGCATACCAATCTCACCAATTACCGCCCGGGGGAGGACCGTAACCCGGTGGCTTCGCCCGACGGCTCTACCGTGTATCTGCTCAGCGAGCGTGACGGGGGCTCTTTCAACGTGTGGGCTTTCCCTATCGACAACCCTTCGCAGGCAACCCAGATCACCCGGTTTGACACCCATCCAGTCCGTTTCCTCTCGGGTGCCGGCAACGGCACTCTCGCTTTCACTTATGACGGCGCGATATATACCCTCCCCGCAGGCTCGAAGAATCCGGTGCGCCTTACCGTGGACGTGGTGGAGGATGACCTCGTGCAGGATGACGAGATCGGTATTGACGGAGGCGGACAGATGCCCTCGCCCGACGGTAAGTCGGTGGCTTTCATAAGCCGTGGCGATATCTTCGTGACTTCGGTGGAGTATCCCACCACTATGCAGGTGACCCGCACACCGGCCGCCGAGGACCATATCAGCTGGGGGGATGACAACCGTACTCTCTATTACACCTCTGAACGTTCGGGGCATAAGAATATCTACCGCGCCACAATGGACCGCGACGAGGACCCGAATTTCCCGAATGCCATGTCGGTGAAGGAGGAGCCTATGTTTGATGTGCCGGCTCCCGCCAGACTCACGGATGCCGTGACGGAGTATTCCCACCCTGTGATATC
The DNA here is from genome assembly GCA_947575235.1 of uncultured Porphyromonadaceae bacterium. Lineage (GTDB taxonomy): Bacteria > Bacteroidota > Bacteroidia > Bacteroidales > Muribaculaceae > Lepagella. Next base: position 49,235 of record CANPMT010000002.1, on the reverse strand, counting down.
GCCTGATGGGAAGCAGATGGCGTTTGTAAAAGACCGCAACCAGATCTGGGTGATGGACCTTGCCTCGCGCAATGTGCGCCAGCTTACCGATGGCAGCAATTATCCGGGACAGGATGACGGAGTGCGCATGGTATGGTCGCCCGACAGCCATTGGCTGGCTATCGAGCTGATTCCGGAGATGCGCGACCCTTATTCCGATATCGCACTGCTTAATGTCGACACCGGCGAGATTACTAATCTGACTCAGTCGGGCTATTTCTGCAACAATCCCCGTTTCGTGCTCGACGGCAACGCCGTTATCTTCTTCACCGAGCGTTACGGACTCCGCGCACAGGCCTCCTGGGGCTCGCAGGAGGACGTCATGATCGTATTCCTCAACCGTGAGGCCCGCGACCGTTTCATGCTCTCTGAGGAGGATTATGCTTTGCTCCAGGATGCAGAGAAGGAGGCCAAGAAGAATGCCGAGCCTGCAAAGGAGGAGAAGGGTAAGAAAGGTAAGAAGGGTAAGAAGAACGACAAGGAGGAGCCGAAGGCCGACGATGACCGTATCGTGGTGGAACTCGATGATATCGAATCGCGTATGATGCGTCTCACACCCTATTCATCATCTCTTAGCGATGCCATAATCACTGCTGATGGCGAGACTCTCTATTACCTGAGCGCGTTTGACAATGGCTTCGACCTCTGGAAGATGCCGCTCCGCGATGGCGACCCTGAACTGGTGTCGAAGTTAGGGAGCCGCTCGGGTGTGGGGATTGAGTCTGACAAGGATGGCTCCAACCTCTTCCTGACCGGGGCACGTCTGCAGAAACTCGACCCCAACTCGGGTAAGATAACCCCTGTCAAGATAAGCGCGCGCCATAAGATTGACGCTGCCGCCGAGAGGGAGGCGATGTTCGATAATATGGTTGTTGAGGAGGCCGCCCGTTTCTACGATAAGGGGATGCATGGCGTTGACTGGCCTGCCATGACCGAGGCTTACCGCAAGTTCCTCCCCCACCTCAACAATAACGCCGATTTCGCCGAACTTCTCGCCGAACTTTTAGGTGAGCTCAACGTATCGCACACCGGCGGACGTTTCTACGGCAATATGGGCACCGCATACGACCGTACGGCTAATCTCGGTCTGCTCTATGACCCTGCTTACACGGGTGAGGGTCTGAAGGTGGCTGAGGTGATTGTGAACGGCCCGTTCGACAAGTCCACTTCAAAAATCGGCGAGGGTTCCGTAATCACGGCCATCAACGGCACTGAGATCAAGACACCACTTGATGCCGACCGTGCCCTTAATTCCCTCATAGGGAAGAAGACCCTCGTGGCTTTCACCACGGCCGATGGCAGCAAGGTGGAGGAGATCACTCTGCCGGTATCGGCTGCCAAGGTGAACCGTCTCCTCTACGACCGCTGGGTGAAGCAGCGTGAGGAGGATGTGCGCCGATGGTCGGACGGCCGGTTAGGGTATGTGCATATCCCCTCGATGAACGATGCCTCGTTCCGTCCGATGTATGACGCGCTGTTAGGGAAGTATAACAACTGCGAGGGTGTCGTGATTGATATCCGCTGGAACGGTGGTGGCCGTATGCACGAGGATATCGAGCAGCTCTTCACCGGTGAGAAATACCTGACCCAGGTGATCCGCGGCAAGGAGGTATGCGATATGCCCTCACGCCGCTGGAACAAGCCTTCGGTGATGCTCGTGGCCGAGCCTTGCTACAGCAACGCGCATGGCACCCCCTGGGTGTATCAGCACCAGGGTATCGGCAAGGTAGTGGGTATGCCTATACCGGGCACCATGACCTCTGTCAACTGGGTTGACATGCAGGATCCCGACCTCGTGTTCGGCATACCGGTGATCGGTTACCGCACTGCCGAGGGGAACTACCTTGAGAACACCCAGCTTGAACCGGATGTGAAGGTAGCCAACGACCCGGCCACCATCGTACGTGGCGAGGACCGCCAGCTCCGCACAGCCGTAGAGACCCTCCTGAAAGAGTTGGGCAAGTAACCTCAGGTTCAGATAACAGAAAACCGCCTGTCAATATTGCAATTGACAGGCGGTTTTTTTCTGTTATCTTGTCAGAGCGACTCTTTCAGGCATTGACGGAAGGCCTCGTAGTCGGCCGGGAGCGGCACACTCCGTTTCTCTCCGGCCATGAAGGCGGCCAGACGTTCCGGAATGGCTATCTCCTCTCCGGTGATACCCTCTACCGTCTCCTTGAACTTGGCCGGATGGGCCGTCTCAAGGAAGATTCCGGTCTCCCCGGGGCGGAGCTGCTCCTCCAGAGCCCTGTAGGCTACCGCACCGTGCGGATCGAGCTGATAACCGGTCTCTCTCAATGTCGCGCTCAACGTAGCGGCTATCTCCCCGTCGGTATACGTGCAGCCGCTGATCTCGGCCGCTATGGCGTCGTGCGAGTGTCCGTAGAGGTCAAGCACACGGGCGAAGTTGCTCGGGTCGCCCACATCCATGGCGTTGGCTATGGTCTGCACGGAATGACGCGGATTATATTCACCTGTCTTGAGATACTCATAGAAGATGTCGTTGGCATTGTTGGCGGCGATAAAACGCTTTATAGGAAGCCCCATACGCTTGGCTATTAGTCCGGCTGTGATGTTGCCGAAGTTTCCGCTCGGCACACACACCACGATATTCTCCGGATCAGCCCCCGCTGCAACCGCCTGTCCCCACGCATGGAAGTAATAGAACATCTGCGGAAGGAAGCGGGCGACGTTGATCGAGTTGGCCGACGTGAGCATCATCATCCCGTTGAGCTCCTTGTCGAGGAAGGCCTGCTTCACAAGGGCCTGGCAATCGTCGAACGTGCCGTCTATCTCCAACGCGGTGATATTGCGTCCTAAGGTGGTGAACTGCGACTCCTGGATGGGACTTACCTTCCCCTTGGGATAGAGCACAAACACCCTCACGCCATCCACACCCAAGAAACCGTTGGCAACGGCACTTCCGGTGTCGCCTGAGGTGGCTACCAGTACATTCACCATACGGCCATTATTGCCACGGTTGAAATAACCCAACAGACGGGCCATGAAACGCGCCCCTACATCCTTGAATGCGAGCGTGGGGCCATGGAAGAGTTCAAGCGAATACCTCCCCTCCTTCACCTTCACGAGGGGAATGGGGAAATTAAGGGTGTCCTTGGCGATGGTGTCGAGACTCTCGGCATCGATATCCTCACCGAAGAGCGTGGCTGCCACTTCGGCAGCGATTTCGGGGAGTGCCATACCCGGCAGACGGTCAAAGAACCCGTCAGGCATACGGCCGATACGCTCAGGCATATACAGACCCCGGTCCGGGGCAAGCCCTTTCACGACAGCCTCTTCAAGCGATACGTCGGGCGACTTCCCTGCAGTGCTTCTATATTTCATATTCAATCTATTTGTTTTCATTTCTCAAGGAAGGTGCGGATAAACTGATCCTCCTTCAACAGGCCGTAGCTCCCGCGCTGGGCCTCCTTCTCGGTGTAGGCGGTGACTGAATCGGCCTCTATGCCGGGATACCAGATAATGAAGGGGACAGGATTGGCCGTGTGCGTGCGGATATGGCAGGGGGTGGGATGGTCGGGCAGCACCGCCACAGCCACATCCTCGCCGAAATCTTTCAACGCCTCCATAAGCGGCCCTACGATACGGTGGTCAAGATATTCAACAGTGAGCTTCTTCAACACCGCGTCACCCTCATGACCGGCCTCATCACTGGCCTCGATGTGCAGGAACACAAAATCGGCATCCTTGCGAAGGAGATCGAGAGCGGCCTCAAGCTTCCCCTCGTAATTGGTGTCATAAAGTCCGGTGGCCCCTTCGACGATTACAGGTTCCAGCCCGGCATACACACCAATCCCACGGATAAGGTCGACAGCCGAGATCACATACCCCTTCCCTATCCCGTAGAGTTCAGTCATGGTCTTCATGGCCGGCTTATAACCCGCGCTCCAGGGCCAGATACTGTTGGCCGGATCCTTACCCTCGGCTATACGCCGCAGGTTGACCGGATGATTGGCAAGCAATTCCTGCGATTTGAGTATGAGGCGGTTGATATAGGCGGCGGTCTCTACGGCAGCCGCGTCATCGCAAAGCGGACGCGCCAGCTCATCGCGGAAAGGATGTCCCGGCACGTCGTGAGGGGGTGTCACCTCCACACGCTTGTCGCCACCCTTTATCTTCAGCAGATGGCGGTAGCTCACACCGGTGAAGAAACTGCAGCGTCCGTCATCGAGATTCTCGTTAAGGAACTTTATCAGCTGGTCAGCCTCCTCGGTGGATATATGTCCGGCTGAATGATTCTTCAGAATGCCGTCGGGGGTTATGCACACAAGATTGCAGCGCATGGCCATCTCACCGGGAAGAATCGGCACACCCATGCTGGCCGCCTCGAGGGTGCCTCTACCCTCGAACACAGCGGGCACATCATAACCCAACAGCGAGAGATGGGCTATCTCGCTGCCGGGATGGAAACCTTCGGGAACTGTAGCCAGACACCCGTTGCGTCCGGCAGCGGCGAGAGCATCGAGAGCCGGGGTGGAGGCCGCCTCCAACGGCGTGAGTCCACCCAACGCCCCGCAGGCCTCGTCGGCCATGCCGTCGCCAAGTATTATTATATGTTTCATCGTATATTGGCTATGCTTATTATATCGGCGAAGACTCCGGCCGCCGTAACCTCGGCTCCGGCTCCATACCCCTTTATCACCATCGGATACTCCATGTAGCGTTCGGTGGTGAGCAGGATGACGTTGTTGCTCCCTGCAAGATTGTAGAAGGGATGGTCAGCCCCCACACGGCGCAGACCCACGCTGACCTTACCATTGTCGAACGAAGCCACGAAGCGGAAATGCTCGCCGTTGGCGGCTGCCTCACCGCGCTTCCGCTCAAACTCCTCGTCAAGTCCGCGCAGATTCGGTATGAAGTCGGCTGCCTCACCCTCAAAAAACGATTCAGGCACGAAAAGGTTCTTCTCCACATCCTCCTGCTCAACCCTGTAACCGGCCTCGCGGGCCAGAATAACTAACTTGCGCACAACATCCTTTCCTGAGAGGTCGATGCGTGGGTCGGGTTCGGAATAACCGGCCTCCTTGGCCATCTCCACGGCACGGCTCAGAGGCACATCCTCTGCCAGCACATTGAAGATATAGTTGAGCGTACCCGACACTACAGCCTCTATCTTCAGAATCTTGTCGCCCGAATTTATGAGTGAGTTGATGGTGTTGATGATGGGGAGTCCGGCCCCGACATTGGTCTCGAAAAGATATTTCACATCCTTGCGGCGGGCGGTCCGTTTGAGCCCCTGATATGAGAGATAGTCTGACGAGGCGGCGATCTTGTTGGCGGCCACCACATTGACGTTATGCTCCAGCAGGTCCTTGTAGAGGGCGGCTATCTCGGCAGATGCCGTGCAGTCAACAAACACCGAGTTGAAGATATTCATCTTCAGGATCTCCTCCTTGATGATGTCGGGGTTGGCGTCGATGCCATTCTCCTCGAGCTCCTCATGATAGCGTGTTATGTCGATACCCTCGGGATTGAACACGGCACGTCGGCTCGACGCGATTCCCACCACATTAAGACGCAGGTTCTTCTCGCGCAGAAGCTTCTCCTGCTGCTTGCATATCTGATTGAGCAGACTGCTCCCGACGTTGCCGATTCCCACAAGGAAGACGTTGAGCACCTGACTCTCGGAGAGGAAGAATGAGTCATGGATAACGCTCAGGGCTTTGCGGAGGCTGCGCTTCTCTATCACGAATGAGATATTGGTCTCTGACGCGCCTTGCGCGCAGGCTATGACGTTAATGCCGTTGCGCCCAACGGTGTTGAAGAGCTTTCCGGCCAGACCGGTGGTGTGCTTCATCTTCTCACCCACCACAGCCACAGTCGCGAGGTCGCGCTCCGCCTTTATGTCGTTGAACATTCCGGATGCCAGTTCCACGGCAAACTCCTCGCGCAGGGTCTCCACGGCCAGGTCGGCGTCGGCGTTGCGCACAGCTATCGTGGTGTTGTTCTCACTGGCGGCCTGGCTCACGAGGAATACGCTCACACCTTTTGCCGTGAGCGCGTTGAAGATGCGTGAGTTGACACCGATCACACCCACCATGCAGAGACTGGTGATGGTGACAAGGCAGGTATCGTTGATCGATGATATACCCTTGATGGCGTGGCCGCGATGTGTCGGGTTGGCGCTGATCAGGGTGCCGGGGGCTGTGGGATTGAATGTATTCTTTACAAGAATCGGGATATTCTTGTGATATACCGGATATATCGTGGGGGGATAAATCACCTTTGCGCCGAAGTTGCATAGCTCCATGGCTTCGGTGAACGAGAGCTCCTCGATCACATATGCGTTGTTGATTACCTTCGGGTCAGCTGTCATGAACCCGTCGACATCTGTCCATATCTCGAGCACACTTGCATCGAGGGCGGCGGCCATTATAGCTGCAGTGTAGTCGCTTCCGCCACGGCCGAGGTTGGTGACCTCACCCTTGGCGTCGGAGGCTATGAAACCGCCCATTACGGCTGTCTCCCACTCGTAGCCCATCACGCACTCGTCAATCAGGCGGTAGGTAAGCTCCGAATCGAGCATATCGCCGCCGTGGGCATCCTTGCGGGTGCGTATGAATGTGCGAGAATCGAAGTGTGTGGCACCCTTTATGATGTTTGCCACAATCACACTTGAGAGACGTTCGCCGTAGCTTACAATTATATTCAGGGCACGCTGGGAGAGGTCGTGCAGGAGCATGACGCCTTTATAGATGTTGGCAAGTTCATCGAGCATCATCTTCACCATAGCCTCGGTGGCATCGCGACGTGTGGCGGGCACCACACCGTTGATTACGGTGAGATGACGTTCCACAATACGGGCATAGGAATCGAGATAACGGATGTCATCGGCAACGGCGAGTTTAGCCGTCGATATGAGCAGGTCAGTTATCCCACCTAAGGCCGACACCACCACCACTTTACGACCGGGTGTCTCCTCCACAATCTTTTTCACGTTCGAGAGACTCTCGACGGTGCCTACCGAGGAGCCTCCAAACTTCATCACTTTCATCTTTGTAAAACCGTTTTCAGCCTTCCCCACCTTCAGGGATAGTGTGCAGGAGGCATTGTTTATCGTAAATAATCGCCAAATTTACAAATAAATCCACACACCGACAACAATTTGAAGCGATTATGCAGATAATATTCACTTTATAAGGGGATAAAAGGAGGAAAAGAAAGCCTGCGGGGGCAGAGTCAGGCACGCCATGAACCGAGTTGAATAATTAAGCCGTCTCTAAATCCGCCGCAGTCACTGCGTCAGAGTTAACCTGTTGTTTCTATATCATATCTGGGAAAACTCCCGGTCCATGTGTCGTCCCGGCTCGTCCTCGCAAGCCTTCCAACAGACAAAATCTGAAACGGCAGGTATTCTGGCTTGTCTCCTGACATTGTCCGGCCTTCCCAACCCCCTCTCGGAAATGGAGGTCAGTGACCATTTTGTTGGACGTCAGCTGCTGTCGACACGTTTTTAAAGTTAGTGAATTCCCGTGGCAACAGCTTGAGACTCACAGCAGCGGGACTGCCCGGGATTCACACCCGGTTCCCTATTAAGCCTTTGCCCTGTGAGGCATCGGCACCGATTCAGCGCAAAATTACAAAAATTTCACATCCCCTCCAAATATTATTTAAATAATAAAAGCCGTTCGGAAAGTTCTGATTCAATTTTCTGAATCCACCTCTCCGGAACTTGCGCCTCCCGTGCAAATCTACGGTAATTGCCCGCTATCTCAACTCCCATGCCGATAAGGCTTTCCGGCTTCGGTATGCTGTAGGCGGTGGCCACTGCCAGCAGGTCCTCTTTTGTGATATCCTCACATTTACCATTTACTGTCATGCTGTGACGGTTTACATAGAATGGGCCGGATGTATCTACCGAGAAAGTGTAATCGTAGGCCGGAGCGACGTGCCATACACCATCCTTTCCCATAAGGAAGCTGAAATTCTTGTTGTGGTCATCCACATTTCCACCAACCACATTCATTACCATCTGGAGAAACAGCTGCTTCAGCTCTGACGCTACAATCCCGATCCGGACGGCCGTATCAAAAAGCTCCTCGTATGAGGTTGACAAAGGATTCATGGCAGCCAATGTCTGTACATGTATCTTCTCCTCTCCCCGCCTGTCAAAACGCTCAGTCAGGAAATGCGTCTCATCACCTGCCTCGAACAGACTGCATGGCATCATATCCAGCCCGGCCTCCAAAGCCATGAGATAATAGCTGTATTCAATTTTTGTGGTTGGAATCTCACCGTGCTCATCAAATTTTATAATCATCGGCACAAAGCCCTCGAGAGGAGCAGGCACCTGCCCCGAATAGCATTCACCCGTTTGCCGGTTGAGATTGATCACTGCCTTCGGACGACGTCCTCCGGCGGATGTGCCAACCTTAAAGAGACTCTCGATCACTAATCCAGGACTCATGACTGCATGGAAATTCTTCGCCTCGTTGAGTGCCATCTGTGCCAGACGCGACAACTCAGCCACCTCTACTTTAAACGGCATCTCCATCTCAGGCGACGATGGTGGAAGAAATTCCAAGGCTCCCATTCCCCGTCTCCCTATGTAGGCCAATCTGTCGAGAGGTGTGAGGTCGCGCATACGTATATGGTGAGCCTTGGCCCATTCAGCAAAGATTATATTTCCCCAATGGTCGGGCATTGAATCGGAAATAAATGATGGGAGACCATTGAAAATCTTGTTCTCCTCCGGATATATCGGCAAACCTCTACGAGCGGCCACTCCCGATAAAGAGGCACAAAGGGGAGCGAAATCATAGCCGCCATTCAGATAATCGGGATTGAAATAGAAACAAATCCGGTTATGATAACCCTTTTTAGAGGCTATCAGACTACCTATCTTCTTTTGCCAAAGAAACACGTCAAGTCGTTCAATCATCTCTTCTCTTTTCTTCTTACTCGTTTTGGTATCAGACGGTTTATCTCGCGCAGAGCCATTGGAGGTACAGGGAGTTCCGGAAGCACCTCCAGCATTCTCCTCTCCATTCCCACACACCGCAACAGGGAAATGAAATGGCCAAGCGATAAGTTAAGGTGTTTCCCTTGCTCGAAATGACTGAGAGTGGTGTAGCCCACCCCCGACAGTTCCGAGAGTTCCCGCTGACTCAGGCGTGCCGCGAGACGATACTCCTTGACTCTCTTTGCCAATAACGTCATTATCTCTTGGTTTGTTATATAATTAAGGTCTACCATAGTTTCAAATATAGATATTTAACTGCAAATATAACAATAACTATCTATATTACAAACTATGATTATCTGAAAAACTGCTTAATTACCAAGAATGATTCCTCATATGTAAAACCAATCAACCCGGTCAATGCTGTTCACATTGACCGGGTTGATATGGTTTTACAAGACCACTCTTACTTCAGCATTACTTTGCTGACGGCAGAGCCTTGACGACGGATGTAGAGACCGTTCTCCGGATTGGTGACGCGGAGGCCGTTGAGATTGTAGTACTCTACAGGAGCCTCAGTGTCAGACGCAACACTCTCCACTCCTAAGGGCTCCGGCATGTTGAACATGAAGTTCAGATAGTAGTAAGGCGAGGTGTAGGTCCCATCCCCATTATCTACTGAACCACTCAGGGCAATGTATCCCATGTACTCATAGATATTCTTAGGATCTGACATATCATATCTGTAGACCCAGCTATATCCGCCACTATCGAAGACATACGGCCAATAGATGGCTGTCCAGTCATCCGGCCCACCTCCGACAGCGTAGGCGTAGCAGGTCATATAGTCGCCGTCAGGTGTCAGCAGATACGGATAGGTATCACTCCGGTCAAGATTGCCGGTCATCTCGAATGAGGTGCTGTATGCTTCCACCCCGCCATCCTCGAACTTGAACGAGGCGGGATAGCCAGAGTTGAAGAACTGCGAGAGTGTGAGCGAGCCATCCTCGTTGAGGATAAGGTCCGATTCGAAAGGCTGCGCCACCTCATAGTAGCTCTTAGAAGCCTCATCGTAACTCTCGACTGACACAACTACTGTCTCTGCTGATGCGGCGAACATGCCGGCAAGGAGAGACGCACTCAGAATGGTAAAGATTTTCTTCATATGATAACAGGTTAATGAAGTTTGGAAATAATTTCACAAATATAAGGACTTTTTTATTAATAATAACCCTTTTAATGTTAATAATATTTAAAACGGTCAATTTATTTTACTTCATAACCTGTATAAGCATATATCTTTTGCTCGATGACATGCCACCCTCATGTCATCGGCACATAATGACACACTCCCCTACCCGAGGGGCTCAGAGGGTGACCCGCCTGGGCTGGGCAAGCGGATTCTCTATCATCTCAAGCAGAAGATCCACACCGGCCTCGGCCATGTTGCGCTGGTCGGAGGGCACATCAAGCGTCTTGGGCATGACGGAGGAGGCGATTATGCCTCGCACTTCATTACGGAGGAACACCACCGGCATCCCCCCACGCTTGAACCGGAGAAACTCTTTCAGATTCTCATCGCCGGCCAACGGCATGACGATGACTCCATCTACAAGAGCTCCCTCCATCATATGGAGCGTGGCTCGTTCCTTCTCTACCGACTGGGCGGAGTTGCCGACCAGCATATTGATTCCTCGGGCATGGAGACGGCGCTCGGCTCCCTCCAGTATTGGCAAGTTAAGGTCGGAGAGTAGACTGTCAACTATCACACCAACCATATTCGTGCGGCCCATCTTAAGACTCGCGGCGAGTCCGTTGCGACGGTAACCTAACTCATCGGCCGCCCGCAGTATATCTTCGCGGGTCTGCTGACGTATACTCGTGTCTCCGGCAAGGGCGCGGGATACGGTGGAGGGTGATAACTGCAGATGTCTGGCAACATCCTTTATAGTTACTCTCTTCGACTTTGGGGCTTCATTTGGCATAGCGGTATTTTTTTAAGGAGTGAGGATTGAATGAAAAACGCTATCCTTGCGGATTTAACATCTTGCATCCTTGAATCCAAAGCGAATGCTTTCGCTTGCAAAGTTAAGCACCTTTTCTTCATAATGCAAATTTTTAGCATATCAATTTTTCTTTTTTTTTCTTACTCCTTAATCTTTTCCCCTATACATGAGCCTCTATATTACTCAATCTTTAACCCTACTTGTCTCCCAAAAAACACTTTTCTATACCAAATTTTGTACCTTTTAAAACGTTTGCAGTTTTTTCAATCGTTTGAATAATTTTTTTTTGAATTTTTTGCCTGAAAAATTTGGAGATTTTTCCTTCTGTTTATAATTTTGCAGTGAATTTAAGAAAAACCCATTTTTCAAATTGAGTTTTTCTCTACTGAAAAATTATTTCTTAAAACCTGACAGAATAGATTTCACAAGAATCTCTCGCTTGAAGCAGTAATTCATATTGACAGTTATCTCAACAAGATTTGTGGAGTACTGACTCAGAAAATATAAATGGATAATTAGGTGTAAATTAAAAATTAGGGAACTGATAAAATCAATTATTAAAGCGCAAGTGGCCGGTACGTCGTGAGACGCACCGGCCATAACTTTATCCCCCTCTCTCCTATCTATCCTTTCTCTCTCCTTCTCTCTCCTCTAAACCGAGACCTCCCCCTTGATGGCGGGATACGGGTCGTAACCCTCCAGGGTGAAATCCTCGTAGCGGAAGTCAAACAGATTCTTCACCTCCGGATTGAGTTTCATCACCGGAAGTTTGCGCGGTTCCCGCTCAAGCTGGGTCCGCACCTGCTCAAGATGGTTCTTATAGATGTGCACGTCTCCCAAGGTGTGGATAAACTCACCGGGCTGCAGATCGCACACCTGGGCCACCATCATCGTGAGCAAAGCATAGCTGGCTATGTTGAAGGGTATCCCTAAGAAACTGTCGCCGCTACGCTGATAGAGCTGAAGCGAGAGCTTGCCGTCGTTGACGTAAAACTGGAAAAGACTGTGGCAGGGGGGAAGATTCATATTGTCAAGGTCGGCTACATTCCAGCTGCTCACTATGATGCGGCGTGAGTCGGGATTCTCCTTTATGGTGCGTACGGCCTCCGAGATCTGGTCGATGAACCCTCCGTCATAGCCGGGCCATGAACGCCACTGATAGCCGTAGATATGCCCTAAATCACCGTCAGGACCGGCCCATTCGTTCCATATACGCACCCCGTGATCCTGAAGATACTTCACATTCGTGTCGCCTGCAAGAAACCACAGAAGCTCGTAGATCACACTTTTGAGGTGTACCTTCTTTGTGGTGAGAAGCGGAAATCCCTCAGAGAGGTCAAAACGCATCTGATAACCGAAGGTGGATATGGTGCCTGTGCCGGTACGGTCGCTCTTCTCATGACCGTTTTTCAATATATGCCGTAGAAGGTCAAGGTATGTTTGCATGGGTTGTTGATTTTTGTAATAGAGGGTTACGGGGACGGTTGCGGTTGATCTGCATCCTGATGGCGTTGTTGGGGCAGACGCTCATGCAGTCGAAGCAACGCACGCAGCGCGAGTTGTCGACATAACGTCCCACCACTTTCACACACTGCGACTTGCAGACCTCCTCGCATTTCATACAGTTCACGCACGTCTCCGGGTCAATCTCGATATGATAGAGGGCGAAGTTGTCGATTAGTCCCAAGGCGGTGCCGATCGGGCATATATCGGTGCAATAGCCGCGTCCGGTGAAGAGGGCGCAGGCAATGATGAGCCCGGCCGACACCACACCGGCCGCCATTCCGGCCGTCACTCCCATTCCGAGAGTGAGCCAGGTGGTCTGCACAGCCGTAGGGTTGGCTATGCAGCAGATATTGCGCATCATGTTCCAGGGGGAGAGCCAGTATGGTATGGCCATGACCCCTATTATGAGACACCCTATATATATAATGAGCACCTGATAGCGCATCTTCCCCGCGCTGCGGTAGCTATAGCGGAGGGGATGGCGTCGTCCCCCCGCCTTGCGGCGCAGCCATATCACCAGATCCTGGAGTGTGCCTATGGGGCACACCGTCGAGCAATAGACGCGTCCTAAAAGCAGGGTCAATATCACCCATACAATGGTGACACCCATCGTGGTGGAGAGGGCCGAGAGTATGATCTGTGTCTTCTCGGCCACCTGTGTGAAAGTGCGAAACGCCGGGCTTATCAGAAGATAAGCCACGGCGCATATCAGGAATATAAGCGACAGTATGATACGTATGAGACGCAGATTTTTCATAGTGTCTTCTCAATCTCGTGTGTGATGAAGCCGCATCAGCGCTTGCGCTGCTTCTGCTGCTCGCGCATCATGGCCTGCTGCTGCTTCTGCATCTCCTCAAGACGGGCCATGAAACCGCTCTTTTTCTTCGGCTTCTTGGCATTCTCGGCCATTGTCTTGCGCACAGATTCCTCTGTGACGAAGTAACGTATGGCGTAAGTCTGCGCTATGGTGATCAGCAGCGACAGGAAGTAGTAATATGAGAGGCCTGCGGCATAGTTGTTGAAGAACACCAGGAAGAACACCGGCATGAGATACATCATCCACTGCATTCCGGGCATCTGGCCGGGAGTGTTCTGCATGTTGATGCGGGTGTAGATGATGTTGGTAACTGTCATGAGCAGACAGAAGAGTGAGATATGGTTGCCGAAATATTGGGTCACCAAGGGTATGTTGCCACTCCATGAGATGATGGCGTCGGGCGCCGCAAGGTCTTTGGCCCAGAGGAAGCTCTGGCCACGCAGCTCTATGGCGGAGGGGAAGAAGGCGAACATGGCGAAGAGGATAGGCATCTGGAGCAACATGGGGAGGCAGCCCGACATCGGGTTTGCCCCGGCCTTGTTGTAGAGTGCCATAGTCTTCTGCTGGCGTATCATGGCGTTCTCTGTGCCGGGATACTTGTCGTTGATCTCCTTGATGTCGGGAGCGAGTATACGCATCTTGGCCTGGTTCTTATAGCTCTTGTAGGTGAGCGGGAAGAGCACAAGCTTGATGAAGATGGTCATGATGAGGATGATGATGCCGTAGTTCGATATGAACGAGCCTAAGAAGGTGAAGATCGGAATCACGACACCTGTGTTGATCCAGCGGAAAATCGACCATCCGAGGGGGATGAGCTTCGTAAGCTTGAGGTCCTCGTCGGCCACGGTGTGGTGGTCGAGCGATGAGAGGAGCGGGTAAAGGTTGGGACCGAGGAAGAGAGAGAAGGCTGCCGGCTGCGCGGCGTTCCAGTCATAGTCGTTGACAACGGCGCTGGTGTCGAATTTCTTCAGCAGCCAGGGGTCGTTCTTGAGCACCTGCGAATGGAAGTCGGCGGTATTGAAGGGACGGTCGGCCACGATAACAGATGAGAAGAACTGGTTCTTGAAACCGATCCAGCGAATCTTGGCCTGGCGCTCCTCGCTCTTGTTTGAGCTTTCAGAGAGATTCTCAACCGAACCGCCGGCAAATTTGTAATAGAGGGCGGAGTTGCGCTCCTCAAACATCTTACCCTTCTCCTGGCGGATAAGGTCCTGATGCCAGTTGAAACCGAGGTTGCGGTTGTTGCTCTCTATGATTCCGCCAAGGTTCTTCTGCACGATGCGCATCCCCACCACGTAGCTCTCGCCGCGGGGCAGCGTGTATTCTATACCCCAGTACGCCTCTTTACCCAAGGGGAGCGACATGAGGATGGTGCTGTCGTTGAGCACGCTGGGTGTGAAGTAGAGGTCGGCTGTGTTCACCGGCTGCGGGAGGGGGAGCTCGAATGAGAAGCTGTTGCTGTTACCCTCGAAAATAACCACTTTCTCCTTACGTTTCTGGCTTTCGTCGGGGGTATACTCCGTGTCATACTTCTTGAGCTCGGCACGCGTTATCGAACCCGACTTCGCGCTGAGTTCAAGTTTGAGCACGTCATTCTCTATTTTAAGCACTGAGTCGTTGCCTGAGAGGAAACGTGCGAATTTGCCGTAGCGGCCCATTGAGGTCGAGGCGTTGCGTACGGTCTCGATAGCCTTGCGCTGCTCGGCCACGGTCATCTTGCCGAGGTCGCCGCGGCATACGTCGGCCCAGTTGAGGGTGCGTCCGTCCACTGTGACGGTTCCGCTCACGGAGTCGCGCACGGCGGTAAGTGAGATTGCGCCGTCGTTAAGACGGGCGCCACGTGTGCTGTCGGCAAGAATCACTGTCTCGCCGTTCTCAAGGATGTTCTTTACAAGCCATTCCTTCTCGGTCGATGTCAGCGAGTCGATCGATGATGGCGGCTGCGTTGTGGAGGCCACTGTCTCCACATCATCGCTGTCGGCCACAGGAGCCTTGCGCGGATTAAGCCAGTTGAAGGCGAAAAGCACTGCCACGATGAGCAGCATGCCGATGACGGTGTTTCTATCCATTCTTTCGGTTGATCGTTATTGTTTCTTTCGTTTGATGGTTGCTGATTTGAAAAATTTCTCTCGTGTCATGACTGTCTTGAATCACGGTAGTCTACCGCGGCCTTGACAAACGACATGAAGAGCGGATGCGGGTGAAGCACCGTGCTCTGGTATTCGGGATGATACTGCGTGCCCACAAACCAGCGTTTGCCGGGAATCTCCACCACCTCCACGAGATGAGTGTCGGGGTTCTCACCCACGCAGGCCATTCCGGCCTCCTCGAAGCGGGCGCGGTAGTCCTCGTTAAACTCGAATCTGTGGCGGTGACGCTCGCTCACCTCCCTCCTGCCATAGGCTTCGGCGGCTTTCGAGCCTTCGCGGAGCACACAGTCGTAGGCGCCGAGACGCATGGTGCCACCCATGTTTGATACGCTCTTCTGCTCCTCCATGAGGTCGATGACGTTATGGGGGGTGTGATGGTCCATCTCGGTTGAGTTGGCACCCTCCAGCCCAAGCACGTCGCGGGCGAACTCTATCACCATGCACTGCATGCCGAGGCAGATGCCGAAGGTGGGCACATCATGTTCGCGGCACCATCTGAGAGCCACGAACTTACCCTCGATTCCACGGTTGCCGAAGCCGGGAGCAATCACCACGCCATCCATTCCGGAGAGTTTCTCCTCGACGTCGGCTTCGGTGAGCTTCTCGGAATGCACATACACAAGTTTGAGCTTGCGGTCGAGGTAGGCGGCCGCATGGCTGAGGCTCTCGCTGATCGACTTATAGGCGTCCTGAAGCTCGACATACTTACCCACGAGGGCAATGCGGACCTCCTCGGTGGCATTCTCCAGCTTATGCAGGAAATGATTCCAGGCGCTGAGGTCAGGCTCGCCGCCGGGTGTTATGCCGGTTTTCTCGAGCACTATGCTGTCGAGTCCCTGGCTGTGCATCATCAGGGGCACCTCATAGATGGTCGGGGCGTCAAGGCTCTGGATAACGGCCTCGGGCGAGACGTTGCAGAACTGGGCCACCTTGCGGCACATCGATGCGGGGAGCTCCTTCTCGGTGCGGAGCACCAGGATGTCGGGCTGGATACCGGCTTGCTGCAGCATCTTCACCGAGTGCTGGGTCGGCTTGGTCTTCAGCTCCTTGGCGGCTTTGAGATAAGGCACGTATGTAAGATGCACGCATATGGCGTTGCGGCCCATCTCCCAACGCAGCTGGCGCACAGCTTCCAGATAGGGGGTCGACTCGATGTCTCCCACGGTGCCTCCGATTTCGGTTATGATGAAATCATACTCCCCTTTCTTGCCGAGCAGTTTGACGCTTCGCTTTATCTCGTCGGTGATATGCGGGATAATCTGCACGGTTTTGCCGAGATAGTCGCCGCGTCGCTCCTTGTCGATAACACTCTGATAGATACGTCCCGTGGTGACATTGTTGGCGCGGGTGGTCTGGATATTTGTGAACCGTTCATAGTGACCTAAGTCAAGGTCGGCCTCATGGCCGTCGACCGTAACGTAACACTCTCCATGCTCATAGGGATTGAGGGTGCCCGGATCGATATTGATGTAAGGGTCAAACTTCTGGATTGTCACTCTATAGCCTCGCGATAGGAGAAGCCGGGCGAGCGAAGAGGAGATTATCCCCTTGCCCAAAGACGACACCACGCCGCCTGTAACGAAGATGTACCTTGTTTCCACGTTCCGTTCTATATTTGAAAATGCAAAATTAATCATTTTGCGCGAATTAAACGCGGTATTCCCCAATTTTTTTAGACACCGTTTAATTTAATTCTAAACAGGTGCTTACAATGAATGCACCAGGCTGCGGAGGTCGGCGGCGAGCTCCTTGCAGGTCTTGCCGCTGGCGATCAGCTCCCCCACCGGTATGGGCTTACCTATGACCACACGGAAGCGCTTGCCGCGCGATTTGCACAGCTCGCCGGGAAGCAACGCCTGCTCTATGTTGACTTTCAACCCTAACTTCTTGCGCCAGCGCGCCGTGCGGTAGAAACGGCCGCTGTTGAGCGCCTCAAACCTCACCGGTATTATGTCGCGCCTGTATTCTATCGCTTTCGCCACAAAGGCTTTCTGCCACTCCAGGTCGGAGATGCTACCGTCGTCGTGCAGACGCGACACCAACCCGGCGGGAAACTGCAGAATCTGCTTATCCGAGGCCAACGCCTCGTTGATGGCCAAGGCTGCCTTGCGCCCCTGCGAGCCGTATTTGTTGATGGGAAGGAAAACATCGGTGAGCGGCTCCACATTCATCAGCATGTCGTTGACAAGGAAACGCATACCGTCATCGCCATAGCGCTTCCCCAATACTGATATCAGCGTTATCCCGTCAAGACCACCCAAGGGATGGTTGGAGGCGAACATCGCCGGAGCGTCGGGCATATTCTCCTCACCCGTCACCTCAACCTCTATCCCAAGGTGCTCCAGAATACGCGTGGCGAAGGCTGATCCCCGCAGGGGATAGGCCACACGTAGCATCTCGTTCAGTTCATCCTGGTGTATGATACGCTCAAGTGCCGAGATCATGAATCCCGGCACCCAGCGTGAGTATTTTTTCGGCAGCCGTTCCTTTAGAATGGCGTGCAGATCTATTTTCATCATCATGTTTCAGTCAGTATCAGTCAGTAGGTGGCTGAATCAACCGTTCACTTTATCCTCTTCGTCCCAGAACTCATCCTCCCAGTCCTCGTCGGTCATGTTGGAGAAGTCGTCATTGTCGGTGTCATCCTGCTGGAAGATGAACTCATCCTCCTCCTCCACACGGTGACGCACGTCAAGGTCGCGGTGGGTCATGGTCTGTTTCACCTGGTTATCCTCGGAGTTTATCTCGCGCCAGAGCAGGTCTTTGAGCTCTGTGAGCCCCTGACCGGTGACAGCTGAGATAAACACTGTGGGTATACCCTCGGGAAGGTCTTTGGCAATCTCCTCGCGAAGCTCATCGTCGAGCATATCCGACTTGGAGATGGCCAGCACGCGGCTCTTGTCGGCCAGTTCGGGGTTGAACTCCTTCAGCTCGTTAAGAAGCACCTCGTAGTCATGCTTTATGTCGTCGCTGTCGGCCGGAATCAGGAAGAGCAGCACAGCGTTGCGCTCTATATGGCGCAGGAATCGCAGACCGAGCCCCTTACCCTCGCTGGCACCCTCGATGATGCCGGGTATGTCGGCCATGACGAATGATTTGTCGCCACGGTAGTTTACGATTCCCAGGCTCGGCTCCATAGTAGTGAAGGGATAGTCGGCAATCTTCGGTTTGGCGGCCGACATGGCTGAGAGAAGCGTCGACTTGCCGGCATTGGGAAATCCCACCAGACCCACATCTCCGAGGAGCTTAAGCTCCAGAATGACAGCCTTCTCTATGGCTGGCTGACCGGGCTGCGCATAACGCGGGGCACGGTTGGTGGAGGTGGCGAAATGCCAGTTGCCCAGGCCACCCTTGCCGCCGCGCAGCAGTTTGATCTCCTGGCCATCCTCGGTGATCTCGCAGAGGAATCCTCCGGTCTCGGCGTCAAAGACCGCCGTGCCCACAGGCACCTCGATTATACGGTCCTCCCCATCCTTGCCGAATGAACGCCCGGCACCGCCGCTCTCGCCGTCGGTGGCGAAGACGTGGCGCTGGTAACGCAGCGGAAGGAGGGTCCACATATGACGGTTGCCCCGGAGTATGATATGACCTCCGCGACCGCCGTCACCCCCGTCGGGGCCACCCTTGGGCACATATTTTGCCCTGTGGAAATGACGGCTTCCGGCGCCGCCCTTACCTGAGCGGCACAATATCTTTACGTAATCTATGAAGTTTGACTCTGCCATAAGATTTTGCCCTAAATTGTTTTACCCTAATTTGTTTTGCGGTTCATAAGTTCGTTGGCGTAGCGGTAATCGTCGGGCGACCCGATGTCGATCCACGTCCCCTCTATTGGATAGCATTCCACTCTCCCTCCGGCCGCTATGAGCGACGAGATGAAGTCGGGGGCATCGAGATATTCACCCTTAGGCAACGATGACAGAAGGCTGCGCCGTATAATATAAACGCCCGCGTTCGCGAAATAGTTGTAGGTGGGTTTCTCTTCCAGACCGGCCACGCGCTCACCCTCCAGACGGATCAGGGCGTATGGCACCGACACTGAGTATGGCACCGAGGCCATGGTGACGTCGGCCCCGCTCTCGACATGGCGCGTGTGCATCTCTTCGAAGTCGATGTTGGTGAGGAGGTCGGAGTTCATTACCAGCACATTATCGTGGCGCAGTGTCTCTATGAGCGACACACTCCCCATTGTGCCGAGCCGGCGCGGCTCACGCACGCAGGTGACTGTGCCGAAGCCGGTATGTCCGGCGAAATGGCTCTCTATCTGTTCGGCCAGATAATTGACCGTCACGTAGATATTCTCCACGCCGCATGCCTCGAGTTCATCCACATTATAGTCGATTATCGCTTTCCTTCCCACGGGGAGAAGGGGTTTGGGAACATTCTCCGTGAGTGGGCGCAGACGTTCACCCCGACCTCCGGCCATAAGCACGGCGTCGATGGGGAGCGACGTCTTGAGGGTCTTCATGTCGAGAAGGCGCGTTATGCGGCCATCCTCAAGCACTGGGAGGAGACTGACCTTACGCCGCCGTCCCCGGGCTATGACGCTGCGCAGGTCGTCGCCGGGACGCACGGCTATGAAATCGCGGTGCATCACGCTCGCGACACTGTCGGTCATGGCCGCCCCCCCTATGAGGGCGCGGCGTATGTCGCCGTCGGTGACGGTGCCCTGCAGCCTCCCCTCGCCATCTATGGCGAATAGGGTCATCAACCCTCCCGGAAGATTGTTGATTCTCTTCAGGGCATCGAGCACTGTGGCCTCTGTATAGACCATATGCTCATGCTGATGTGACTTGTTATCCTGATATCTGTTCATTCTTTCTCCTCCTGTTTATCTCTTTCGCCACCACCTGACCCTCTCACGCCATACTGCGCCAGGGCAGCCTCAAGCTGGGTCACCACCATAGCCCTCAGTTCAGGGGGCTCCAGCACCTTCACAGCGTCGCCGAGTGAGAGAATCTCATGGGCAAGCTCGTAATTGAGTTTCAGCTGATAGGTGAAGATGGAGTAATCGTCATGCACACTCTCCTGCTGCGAGGGATGCAGCGGAAGGGCCCGGAAATATTTTGCCTGGCGTGGTGTGGCGCGCAGTTTTACTGTACGCACGGGAGCCTGCGACGAGGTTACGCCCACTATATTTCCGAAGAGGTCGGCCAGTTCAAGGTCGGCCGGTTTCTCGAAGGGGTCGTCGATGGTGCGCATCTCCTTCACACGGTCAAGGGCGTAGGTGCGTATATCGTTGCTCTTCTCGCGCAGCCCGATCATATACCAGCGCTGCTTGTAGCGTTTCAGGAAATAGGGCTGGAAGATGATGTCGTGCTCGGCCCGCGAGCGGTTGAATCCGGCATAGGTGAACACCAGCTTATGGCTGTTGCGTATGGCGTCGAGGGCAATCGGCAGGAACTCGCGTGCCGAGGGCACATCCTCGATCTCAACACGGTCGGTCGGCGCGTCGCTCCCTTTTATGGCGCTGCTCACGGCGTAGGAGTCGAGCATCCAGTTGGTGAAGGCCCGGCTCTGGCGCGAGTTGTCGCGGTCGATGTAATAGCGTCCCTCCTTGTCGCAGGCTATATCGATGTGGAAATTCTCCTCGATCGACCTCCGGTAATGGAAGAAGGTACGTTCAGGCAGCTCCTCGCCGTGTGATAGCGGGGAGCGGAGCCACAGCCTGTTGAGCTGCTTGCGGGTGAGGCGTTCGTAGCGCGTCAGTGTGTCTACAATCCAGACGTATCTGCTTATTAAATCGCGTGGCATAAGGGATTTATTGAGTCTTTTTTAAGACTCTTTCTCATAGAATGTGTGCAAAGTTAACCATTATTTGCACATCACCACAAGAATTAACCAAAAATATTTGCAAAACGGTGCTCTCCAATTGTAATTTTGCAGCCGGAAAAGCTGAACCTGACCCTACGACTTGCGTAATCGGGAGGCCTCTCTCCTGTTATTCACTCATTCGACACATTGTCCGCGACCGCTTATCCATAATTAAGAAACGATTTAATTATTTTTTATTAATCCTGTTACTAATAGTCGGCTCTGCCGCCCCCTTTACAGACGTATGATACAAAAAACATTAGCCGCGCTCTGCGTAGCCGTATCCTTAGCTATGACTTGTGGCGAGACGAAAGCCCAGGTGGCGGTGAAGACCAACCTGCTCTATGACGCTCTCACCACGCCCAACCTCGGTGTGGAGGTGGCTTTCAACACCCGCAATTCCGTAAATCTTGTGTATGGACTCAATCCCTGGACTTTCAGCGACGACCGTAAGGCAAAGCACTGGGTTGTGATGCCTGAATACCGCCGCTGGCTCTGTACGGCTTTCAACGGCCATTTCTTCGGCGTCCACGCCATGGGCGGTGAGTTCAACGCCGCCAAGATGAACCTCCCGCTGCCGGGGGCGTTCTTCGCCGGGTCGAACCTCCGCTCTGATGTGAAAGACCATCGTGTGCAGGGTGCGTTCGCCGGTGCCGGCGTCACCTATGGCTATCAGTGGAACATCTCGCGACATTTCAACATCGAGGCTGAGGTCGGTGTGGGCTACAACCATGTGTGGTATGAGAAGTATTCATGTATGGATTGTTCCTCGCTGGTCAAGAAAGGACAGTCGAACTATCTCGGCGTCACTAAATTAGGTCTTTCATTCCTTTACATCTTCTAATCATCCCCTATCTGCCGATTTTTCCAATGAAACGCATTTACATATACATGGCTGCCTTTGCAGCTTCCCTGCTGATGTGTGCCTCGGCTCTCGCCTCGGCGAAAGTGGGCACCTCAGGACTTTCGGTGCATCGCAACGGCGAACGCTTAGAGGTGTCGGCCAATATTCTCCTCGACTCGCTCGAGGTGCGTGCTGACCGTCAGGTCTACATATCTCCCGTAATCTCTGATTCCACGGGCAATCTCGCCACTCTCCCGGCTCTGTTGGTGAACGGCCGCAATATGCAGTTCGCTCTCGAAAGGGGGGTGATCAAAGCTGCCGATGAGCGCCATCCGGATATCTTCTCGGCGCTGCGCCGCCGCAACGGTGAGCCGCAGACGGTGAGCTATCACACGTCGCTCGATCTTGAGGAGTGGATGCTCGGCTCTTCTGCCGCCATCAGTTTTCCGGCTGACACCTGCGGCTGCGGCAATTTCCTGGGGGGAGCCCCGGGCTCCCCTATCGCCTTGAATCTCACCCCTCCGGCCCCTGTGACTCCCCCTGTGGAGAAACATATCGAGACCTTCTACAGCATTCATGAGGGTAAGGCGAGGGTGCAGTTTGAGGTTGACCGCACGGAGCTTCATCCCGACCGTTACGTGGCCCGCAACGGGCAGGTTATCGACAACCGTCTGCAACTCAAGGAGATTGACGACACGGTGAAATACGCGCTCTCCGACCCGTTGGTTGAGATTGCAGCGATTGAAGTGACCGGATATGCCTCGCCAGAATCGCCTTACATCCATAACGACCAGCTCGCCACGGGACGTTCTCGTGCCTTGGCGGAGTATCTTGCCGAGCGTTACAACCTCCCGAAGGAGGCATGCACATATTCGGCAGTGCCGGAGAACTGGGGAGAGTTCCGCGAGATGGTGGTTGCGTCTGACGAGATCACCGAGCAGCAGCGCGCTGACCTTCTTGAGCTGATTGACGAGCCGGCCTACGGCCCCTCTGACTATGACGCGAAGGAACGCCGTTTGAACACCGACCCGAAGTTCCGCAAACTTTACCGCGACCTTATCCTGCCGAAATGGTTCCCGCATCTGCGAGCCACAAGGTTTGTGATCAAGACTCGCCTGAAACACACGAGAGAAATAGAAAATCCCTAACTAATAATCACTAATTCAATTAATTGTATGAAACAATTTGCAAAACTTACCACATGCGCGCTTACGCTTGGCATGGGTGTAGGCTTTTGGTCTTGCTCAAATGAGGAGCCTGTGAGCGGTGGCAACATCGACTTCGAGGCTGGAGAGACCGCTTACCTCAACATCACGCTGCGCGACGCCAACGACCTCGCCACCCGCGCCGGGGAGGAGGAGGGAGATCCCAGCACACCTACTCTCCCCGGCTCTGGCAACGGCGGCTTCGAGTATGGCTCAAACAACGAGGGCACAGTAAACATGGCCCGCTTCTACTTCTTCGATGACAAGGGCATATACGTAGGCCAGTCTAATATCTGGAAAGATACGAATACTTCTGACGGAGAAGATAAGAATATCGAATTCAAGAGCGAGAGCCTCGTGGTGCTTGACAACCTGAAGGGTAACAAGTATCC
This sequence comes from uncultured Porphyromonadaceae bacterium, assembly GCA_947575235.1. Lineage (GTDB taxonomy): Bacteria > Bacteroidota > Bacteroidia > Bacteroidales > Muribaculaceae > Lepagella. The sequence continues at coordinate 25,539 of CANPMT010000002.1, read as the reverse complement.
CAAGTATATGGTGACTGTGCTCAACGGTAAACCGTTCACTAATGAACAGCTCAACAATGTGAGCCTCGATGACTTCAGCAAACTCCCCATCAACTGGGGCGAGAACAAGGAATTTGGCTTCATCATGGTGACTTCAAGCTATTTCAGCGATAAGACCCAGACTAACCACGATGACACATATCCCTTCGCTACAGTGCTGACTGAGGCTAATTTCTCACGCACCCCTGAGGAGGCCAAGAACCAAACTGCAGTGAATGTTTATGTGGAGCGTGTGGCAAGCCGTGTACGTCTTAAATCAAATGAGTTTTTCCCCATTCTTGCTACAGTAGCAGGTGCTGAGGGTGATAATCCGGAGGCAGGTACCAACGACAACGAGGCTGCCACCAAGCTGACCGTACGTATCGACGGCTGGTATGTCAACGGCACTGAGGCTAAGTCTTATCTCGCAAAACAGCTCAGCGGTTGGAACAGCACCTCAAACATACAGTCTACTGCAAGTGGCTACTGGAATTGGAACATAGCGGATCTTCACCGTAGCTTCTGGGGTAAGTCTATCAATTATGACAACAAACAGAGTGAGGAAAAACTGCAGTTCTTCCCCTATACCACCACAAGCAAGGGGCTCACTAACGAGAACTATGCCAATGTTGACTATTTCAACGAGAATACCAGCACCAAGACTGCCCTTGACAACAATGGCCGACCCAACCAGCAGCGTCTCACCTCGGTTATCCTGAAGGCTACCGTAGGTCAGGTTATCGGTGAGTCGTTCAAGGAACTCGAAATTGTTGAGCATAATGGTCTTTACTTCACAACCGACCGCTTCCTGAACTATGTGCTCGCTTCTGTAGGCTCCGGCAAGATTCCCTACATCCGCACTTCAGCAAGTGCAGAAAATGGAACTGTAACGTACACTTACACTCAGCTTACCGTTGATGACTTCATGGTTAACGGTACTGACAACAACAGCGACGTGTTCGTGACTGTGAAGTCTGAGGTATCTACCGAACTCTACTATTACGATGTGGAAAATGATAAGGAAGGTGATGCAGTTACCCACGCCCAGCTCAACAGCGACCTCGCTGCCGTTACAAGCGGTGTGCGTACCCGTCTCTTCAAAGATGGCAGCATGTACTACAACATTCCTATCGCCCACCTCAACTCGCCCACTTACGATTCTACTGGCGACCTCGACAATTGGGAGGAGGGTTCATTCGGTGTAGTCCGCAACCACAGTTACGAAATCAACATCAACAATGTGAAGAAGCTCGGTAACGGTGTATTCGACCCCAATGACGAAAAGACTTCCATCAAGCCCGATCCCGATCCCAAGGATCCCAACTGGTACCTCGGTGCTACCATCAACATCCTCTCATGGAAGATTGTCACCAATAACGTTGACCTCTGATCCTCGACATAGGTTGTTGACCACCAATTTACTGAACCTACAAACCTGACTTTATGCGCCGGGCGCAACATCCCGCGCCCGGCGCTTTTATTAATAATATGGAACTTTTTCACCTCTACAGATATCTTACAGCTTCCGCCCTTATCCTTCTCGGTATGGGCGCCTCAAGCTGCTCTATGATGACGGAAGACCCCGAAGAGTGTGTCACCGAGTATAAGGTGCGCTTCCGTTATGACTATAACCTCAAGAAGGCCGATGCGTTCAGTCAGGAGGTCAACGCCGTAACCCTCTATATCATCGACCCGGCTTCGGGCCGTGTCGTATGGCAAAAAACCGACTCTTCTGACGCTATCCTTACCGAGGGCTACGAGATGACTGTCACCGGACTGGAACCGGGCGACTATCAGCTTATGGCCTGGGCCGGCGACGGACATATCAACCCTGACCATTTCACCCTCGGATTCGAACACCTCCGTGGTGACGAGCAACCCGACCCCTCTCTACCCTCCGACCACTATTCGCTGCTTCGCGCACGTATCAACCGTGTGCCTACCCGTGGCGAATCCGACGCATCGCAGATTCACCTCGTGGATGTCGACCTCGACCGTCTCTATAAGGACCTTCCGGGAGAGTTTGCCGAACTCCGCAGTTTCCCGGCTGAATACGGCACTTACACGCATACCGTCAGACTGATGCGTAACACGAATGACATACATATCGTGCTGCAGCATCTCTCCGGCAAACCTGTGAATCCGCAGGATTTCAAATTCGAGATTACCGCCATGAACGGTGTCATGGATCATGACAACTCGCTCATGGACGACGATATACTCACCTACCGCCCATGGAAGGTGAAATCGGGCATGGCTCAAGGATTCGTGCCCGACGACCTCTCCTCGGCGCAGTTCAGCGCGGCCATCGCGGAGTTTACCGTTGGCCGTATGACAACCGACTGCGACATGGTGCTCACCATAACACGCGCCGACAACGGCGACATAGTGGCCCGTGTGCCTGTGACCGACTATTCCCTCCTCGTGAAGGGACACTATGAGGATATGCCCGACCAGGAATATCTGGACCGTCAGGACGACTATTCGATGGTGTTCTTCCTCGACGACGACAAGCAGTGGCTCGACGCTTTCATTTACATCAACTCCTGGCACGTTGTGCTGAATAATACCGACTTATGATATGACTGCACTAATGACTTTACGCCGTATGGCCGCGCGGATAATCCCGGCGGTCATGTTGGCTGCCGTCATCCCTCTCATGGGGGGATGCGACGCCTCTTCGGAGGTGGTGGAGCCGGAGGTATCGTCTGATATCTATCATGCCGGATTCACCGTGACGCTCCAGCAGCCTACCTCAACCCGCTCTACCCCGGAGGGGGACTATGACCCGGGAAGCGGCTATGAGAATTACATCGACCTTGACGCGAAGGATTACCGTGTGTTTTTCTTCGACAAGGATGATACGTTTGTCGGCTCGTTCGACAAACATAACATCGTGCCGATAAGTGAGACGGAGACTTCCAAGACCTATTTCATCATGGGACAGCTCGAGCCTGAGTTAGTTGTCGACAACACCTTGTCGCTCAAAATCATGATGTTGGCCAACTGGGGAGGGTATCCCGAGCCTGTGAAGAATGAGACGAAACTGACCGAAATAGCAAAGGATGCCACAAATCTCATTGAGTTCGACCCGGAATCGGACACTGTTGTCGACGCTGATCATACAATACCGATGGCAGGTATCTCCAACTTCAAGGAGAAAGTGCCATTCAACGAGAAGAAATACCTCAACTTCGGCACGATACATATGCTGCGTGCCTACGCCAAGGTAGAGGTAATCAATTCGGAGAATTCGGTTCTCAATATTGAGAATGTACGTCTGAGCCGTGTCAACACGCAGGCCTACGCCTTGGCGCAGGGTGTGACAAAAGAGTCGGATTACAAGCACGACAACTACGAGGGTGATTACACACTCTCCCCGTCGATCCCCTCTACAACCGTCAAAGCCGAGAATGTCCACTTCACACGGACCGCCTCCGGCAGCTATGTGATATACGTCCCGGAGTTCGCCAACCTCGCCTCAAAAGACAACCCGTTGCACTACAATGACCAGACCCAGATTCTCGTGAAGTTTGAGGAATCATCTGTTGAGATTCCAATCTTCTTCAGAAAATATGTGAGTGGTTTGGCTATTGGAGACCATTTTGATGTAATGCGCAATTATTGGTATAAGTATACAATCACTAAGCATTTCGATCAAATCGAGGTGGAAGTAGACGTTGTTCCATACATTCGCATAGACTTGAAGCCCGGATTTGGCTTCGACGAGATATTACCCGGTGATCATGATAAACCGAATGATTGGTAAACCCTTACACCCTTAACAAGATGGATAAAAAATATTTTTTACATATATTCGCTATTATCGTCTTGGCCCTCTCTCTTACAGGGTGCCGCGACGAGGACTTGCCTTCATTCTCTTATGGGGAGGGTGAGACCGAAATTGCCGTGGAAGTTAATTTTGAACCTCTTACGGCAGCTCTTGAGGATACCCGTTCCAACGGGGAGGCCATTAAGAAGATTAATAATCTCACTGTAATAGTTTACAACGAGAAGCATGAACTGGTGGATGTATTCAACAATGTTGAAACCTATAGCAGTTACAAAACCTCTGTAAATCAGAATATGCCTGTGGATACTGAGGGCAAACCTATAGGGGGACAGGCTGAGGCTACAACTGTAAAAGCCTCCTTTACACTCCCTACCTTGCCATATGGCAAGTACAAGATGTATGCCGTTGCAAACATGGGATATATATCGAAAGAGGATGCCGCAGATATAAACCAACTTAAGAACACCAAACTGAAATGGAATCCGACTGATATCGCTGCTAATAACGCGATGTTCGGATACTTTACCTCTACTATTAATCAGAATGGTGGAGCTGACGGATTTGACGCTCCTACAATCGTCATAAGTCAGGATATGAGATCAATCCATGCATGGATAAAAAGAGCTGCCTCGAAAGTGACGGTAGCATTCGATCCCTCCGGACTTAACCAGGGTGTCTGGATCTATATTCATGATGTATCTATAAGGGATATCCCGGCTTACTGCAAATTAGGTGATTATAACACTCCCCTCAATAAAGATTCTCTTTTGAATCATTATGACACACCTCTGACGGACCTTCCGGCCACATCAAAGATTATCTATGATGTAAACGGTGAACTTCCTGAGGGGCAGACCGATGGTCATGAGGATTTCAAGAGCGATATTCCCAAGGAGGTTTACTCAAAATGGCTTACCCTTGCTAAAGGAACCGGTAAAAAAGGATCTGATCACAGCGAGACTGCAAATGCATTGTATTTCTTTGAGAATATGCAGGGCGACCATGAAGGGAATAAGGCTCATAACAAGGAAGTCGGTTCGGCTGATATTGTCGGAGAGTGCATCACATCTCCCGGTGAGGAGGGGTATAAGAACGGAATTGAATATGGCACTTACATTGAAGTGTCAGGTTACTATCTATCCCAGAATCCTCAGAACCCCACCAAAGGGAAAATCAAATACCGATTCATGTTGGGTAAAAATGAAACCTATAATTTCAATTCCCAGCGTAATCATCACTTCAAGCTGACTCTCGGTTTTGAAGGATGGGCAAACCAGCCTAAATGGAACATTGAGTATTATGAAGAGGATCCGGGGCTTTACGTTCCTGACCAGTTCTATGTGTCTTACCTTTACAATGTCAAGCATATGATGCCCATCAAGATTGTAGGTAACTGCATAGGATTGGAGATGCAGATTGTGGAGAATAACTGGGCACCGTATGATCCTACTTCCCGTGATGAGGTACCACCTGCAACAGTGGGATTTGGGAAACAGGCTTTCAAATGGAACCAAGACGCATGGAAACGTAAGTACAAGCAGAAGATTATCACTGAGACCACCCCGGAAAAAGACCTCACAAACAAGACTCATTTCGGATTCTTGGCTCTTGCTGTGCCTACAAATGATCCGAAAACTATTGAGAAAAATATCGTGACGAAATCATTCTATGATGACGACAACGATGATGGTGAGACTCCGCAAAATGAGCTTAAGACATACTTCACTACCAATAACGGTGTGTCAAGTTGGAATACCGGCTCGCAGGAGAAACGAAAATTCTCAGAAGCTCAACTCTTATATGACGGGCCGGAGAAAGGATCTTATTACAAAGGGCTCAATGGGTGGCAGGTAACCAAGATGGATGAGGATGCAAAGATGTTGATGGTGCCTCTCTTCACAAGGAACAAATCAATGATCAGCGGTTCAGGTTTTTCCGGCAACAATCCTTATGACTCTTATCAGCGTAAGGCTGTCATAAGAATAAAGGGAACTTTCCGTACTAAAGGTGGTGGTACCACTGAGATTGTGAAGTTAGTACCTGTTTTTCAGGTGATGCGCATAGTCAATCCGAAAGGTGTATGGAGAAAATGGAATGACAACGCGGATTTCAATGTAAATCTTGTTCGTATTCCTGATGTGACGAACGAAGTATTTGTGCCCTTCAATTCTGAAGGAGAATGGAAAGCATACATTGAGGTCATGCCAAGGAGTTTCCTCACATTAGAGCCAAACGGCAAAAGCTACAAGTTACCGAATGTCACTGATACTATATATGGTGACACCGGTGCTCCCATTGAGTTCACACTCAACTTTAAGGGAGTGGGTGATAAAGAATCTGCCTGTGCTGTGGTCAGAGTTGATTATAACGGCAATAACTGCGTGCATCGCATAATGGTGAGACAAGGTTATATGTCTCCGTTGGCCGTAGTAGGGTCTACTAAGTGGAGTAGTTTCTCACTGTATAGTTGCTCCACCAATGCCGCTACTTCCGGTACTCCCAAAAAGGAAATTGCTGCCACAATGACCACCAATCCGCTTGCATTGGGAACGTTCTTCAAACGTCACAATACTCTTGAGGGCATCCGAATCATCAATAATAATGATTTAGGTCCTTTGGATGGGCCGAATGGGAAAACGTTCCTTCTCACTAACGACAAACGCAAGACATGGGATAACATAGCACCTTATGCCAATGTGACAGATAACGCTATTGACGATTACACCTCAACCTGGGGTACGTTCACATCTAAAGTAAACGGAGAAAACAGGACATACAGGCTTCCTAATTTCGCTGAGTTCCAAGCTCTCGATAATGCTGAGTTCGGATTTGGTGTACTCTATACGGATGGAACAACAGAAACACAGACCACCTTCGATCAAGCCTATGGTTATCAGGCTCCTAATAATCTTGAAAACGGACCGGATACAGGAAAAGGTGCGCGAGGAGTAATTGTGTATAATGCGGAGAATGCCAATCAGATTTTCTTTCCTGTAGGTAAGAATGGTATGGGACGTCGTACGAACTTCAATGTGAAACCTACCTTCAGCTTCGCCGGCGATCTTAACCCATATAAAGGGGTACTACGTTATGCCGACACCTCGTATGTACTATCTTACGCCAACGGCAAAAGCAACGACTATCGCCCTGTGCCATACAATCTGCCGACCTATCCAGGTGCCATCTATTGGATTAATACAATCAAGGAGAATGGCAAGGATGGTAAATATCAGGTAGCCGGCTGGGACATGAATTATTTCTCTTTTGACTTCAATTCCTATCCCGATCAATTCCGCGACCGTCTAAGGGATGCCCGTCCCATCAAACTCATCGTGACCAACTGACAGAGGTCGGCGCGTAAGAGCCGACCACATTTTATTAAAGTAGGGTGATAATATAAATTAAAAAAACAGAATAGAAAATAATAAAAAAATTTTGCAAAAAATTTTGTTTTTGAAATAAAAGCATATATCTTTGCAACATAAATGATAGCACTATGGATATAGCAATCAATCGGAAGTCAACAATGTTCAGACTTCGTACAGAACTATTGGATCGTCTTAAACAATTGGCAGCGAGAGATAATCGCAGTCTCAACAACTATGTGGAAACTATTCTTATGGATGTCGCTTTCAATACTCCCAACGCAGCTACTGTCGCAGCGATGAAGGAAGCTGAAGATGACACTAATCTTACCTCTGTTGATATGACCAATTTTGACTCCTTCCTTAAATCCCTCGACATTAAATGAAGGAAATTAAAGCTGCCAAGAGTTTCAAAAAAGACTTGAAACGTTACCTCAATCAGCCGAAGAAACTTAAAGAGTTATATGATTTCGTCGACGAGTATCTGCGTACAGGAAAATCTATCCCTGCTAAATATCATGCGCATATGCTTATTGGGGACTATGCCGGTCACATGGAATGTCATATAGAGGGTGACTACTTGCTCATCTGGTTAGATAAAGATGAAAATATAGTAAAACTTATACGTTTAGGCAGCCATTCTGAATTGTTCGGCTAATTCAGAAGTTCTGCAATGAGGTCAAGATACTGTCTCGCCACCCTCTCCGCTGAGAAACGTTCGCTCACACTCCGGTGCATCGTCCGCACCATCTCGGCATACCGTTCAGGATTCCCGCAGTGTGGTGAATGGAGGGAAACGCTGGAGCAGCTTCAATCTCTATAAAACCGACAATGGCACCACTACCAATCCCTCTAATACAGCAGCCGTACTGACGAAGAATCCGTTGGCATTCGGGTCTTACTTCAAACGGCTTAATGTACGCGATGGAATATTGGAGTCAAACAACGACAAGTATGGTATAATGCAAAATCCAGGTAGTTTAAGCCTGACTACAGGAGCATCTGCTGAATGGGCCAAGATTACGAACACAACTACGGTCAGCTATACCAAAAGCTGGAGACAGTTCACTTCTACCGTAAACGGCCAAGAGCGTACTATAGAGTTGCAGGGTATGATGATTTCAAAGCTCTTGATGATGCTGAATTCGGATTCTGAGTTCTATATGGTGACGGAGCTACCAGAACTGCCTCCACTGTAGAAGAGGCCTATGGTTACGACCAAGGACAGAATGATGTGACACGTAGCACAAAAGGTACCCGTGGAGTGATTGTCTACAGTCGTGATACAGGTAACCAGATTTTCTTCCCTATGGGAAAGAAGGGAATGGGACGACGCACAGAGTTTAATATAGATATCAAGAATTATCCTAAACGTGCCGGTTATCTACGTTATGGTGACGTATATAATCCGCTCACCGGTCCCATCAATTATAATCGTCCTATACCATACAATCTCCCATACGCAACAGGAGCAATCTATTGGACTGATATAATCAGAAAGGATGGTCACATAGAGCCGAAGCCGTCCACAGGAGAGGATGAATATACTGACACTGCCGGATGGGATATGAACTATTTCAGTTTCGACTTCGGTTCATACACCCGTAACAACCTCAGCGATGCGTGTCCGATCCGCTTCGTTATCGACGAGAAATAAAATCGCACATACAACCATAAACCAACTGAAACAGTCGACCTGTCCACCAGGCCGACTGTTTTTATTCTTCCGCCACGTTTAGGCTTTGCATGCGTACCCAGGCGGAACTTTTATTTTATTCCGAATGAAGAAGCTTTATATCATTTAAAGATATCGGAATGTGTACCGGTTTCAATCATCAACAAAGTTAACGCTTGATCATTCTGTTCCCATACTAAAAGCCAATCCGGCTCAATATGACATTCCCATAAACCGGAAAATTTACCTGATAGTTTATGTGGCTTATATTCAGGTGGAAGTTTACCTTCCTCTACAAGGATTCCGATAGCTACTCTAAGTTTTTCAATATCAAGGCCTCTTCTGTAACATTTTTTCAAAGATTTCTTGTATTGATGGGAGTATGAAAGACAATAACTCATATCCCAAGAATTTGATGAAACATATCATCTACATCTTTACATTGAGTTACCCTTCCTGCTTTCACATCTTCAAGAGCCTGCTCTATTCCACTTTTCTTATTCTTCTTGGCAGGTTTGGCGATTGTCACACCCTCCAATGCATTAAGTATTTTTTTCAGATGCGGAAGAATAGACTTGTCTTCTATATTAATTGTCAATTGTGTCATCTGCAAATCTTCTTTTATCTTGATAGTTACATTGATATCTTTGCAAAGTTAACCATATAATTCTTAACAACAAAACTTTTTACAAGTTCATTTTTGCAATTCTCTGATTAAGTCAAGGTAACGTCTTGCCACGGTCTGAGCTGAGAAACGTTCTGTCACATTGCGGTGCATCGTCCGGATTATCTCCCGGTACCGTTCTGTATCACTGATAATCCCGACAGCTTCAACCACCTTCTCAGCCAACCGTCTACCACCCGTCTCCGGATTCTCTGAATAAGCTGCTATAAACCCGGTTACCCCAGGCTCAACTATGTCGCGCTGACCACCCTGGTCAAAACTTACCGGTATGCACCCATACGCCTGTGCCTCCACCAACGTGCCGGGCAACGTCTCGTAGCTCGACGATGACACCAATATATGACCATCCTCATATACTTTCCTCACTTCCTCCTCACCTTTCACCATCCCAAGATGGCGGTGCGCTATCGCTATCCCGTCAAGGGCAGCCGGATTCTTCACACCTCCGAAGGTCACCAGCTCCAGACGTTCCGCCAGATCGGGATATTCAGAACGCAACACTTTTGTCATCTCGATCAACGCAGGCAGATTCTTGATGGAATCGTCAAGTCGGGCAGCCCCGAAGAGTATCCGGATTTTCTCCGGTGAAGCCGTCAGCACCCTCATTTCTCCTGTGACAGGGAAGGCATTGGGAATAACGCGCACCTCACACCCGGACAACAGGAAACTTTCAGACACTTTCTTTGCCAGCCAGTTGCTTACCGCAACAAAAAATATCCTCTGCGGTTTCCACAGATTTCCGTAAACCGCCCCTTTCTTTATCCAGACGTTACAACTTAGCCTCTCCACTTTCGGCAAAAGAGGCTTAGGAAGCAATTTGCATACGTTGCATCCCTTTCTATAACCAGTACACTCACCGGCATGATGGCATATCCCGGTCAGGGGCCACATGTCGTGCATGGTCCATATCACCGGTTTACCGAGCTGGATTATCTTATCAATCCCTTTGAGGGAGAGCATACCCTGGTTTACCCAGTTGAGAAGAATAGCATCCGCATCCTTCACCAAAGGATGCTTCCATAACGGCAGGCCGTCAGAGGCTGTGTCTATCTTGAAGAGTGTCTTTCGGTTGAAGCCGTTTCGCAGAAATATCTTCAACCGTTCCGCCAAGAAAGGCACGGCAGCCCTCCATTTTGAAGCAGCCACCTCAACATGGGGGGAATCGGTCAACTTCTCCACCACCAACATACGGGCATCGGCACCCTCGGCACGCAATGCCTCCATCAACCGGCGGCTCACTACGGCTGCTCCCCCGGTTGAATCACTCTTGTTTATGAGTACAATCTTCATCCTCAGGAATATTTAAGTCAGGTTACTCTCAATCTCACTCTACCGTATTGTTCATCGACGTTCGTATGTTACGTATCGGTATGGGATACCATCCGGAGTGAACTCCACCTCCGATACATCCGTGGCCACCCATTCCTCAGGATTGAGGGGCCAGTCAAGACGAGCATCCGCCTCAGGACACTCAGCCTCTATCTCGGTAAGATAGATCCGACCGACCATCGGCATGAAGGCCTTGTAAATCTGCTCACCACCCATCACAAACGGCTCGTTCATCTCCTGCAGATCAGCGGTCACGGGGGTAGGGTCAGCGGTCACGGGGGTAGGGACATTAGTGAGAAGCGACATGGCGGCTTCAGGAGAAGAGGCGACCTCAGCGCCGGGTGCAGTAAACGAAGGGTCGCGGCTCACCACGATATTACGGCGTCCCGGCAGCGGACGTTTCGGCAGTGACTCCCATGTCTTGCGCCCCATAATGACGGGATGCCCCATGGTGAGCTGTTTGAAACGCTTAAGGTCGGCCGGCACGCGCCATATCAACTCTCCTTCGCGGCCGATGGCTCCATCGCGCCCCGCCGCCACAATCATATTGATTCTCATACTCTCTCTATTAGACTATTTACTCTTTAATTCCCTTAAATCTTTATCTTCATACACACTCCCAAGAACGGTATCTCTGTAGGTCTGGAATATGTTTAATTTTATAGCCTTGTATTCCGGAAGACTGGTGAGATATTCCAATTCAAATACCAGGCGTGGATCTTTGTCATTCCCTTCAGGATGCACCTCGGCCTTGTTTCCAATCCGAGCTACTTTAATCAAATAAATATCTCTCACCCCCTTTCCCTTAATATATGGCATGAAATAATAGAGTTTGTTCAATGCCACAGTTGATGGGAAGGACTTTGTCTTACCGGTATAATACAATTTATCTAAATTTCCATCAAGGAAATAATCCTCATTATCTGATTTCACAAAACCGATGAAGAGATGTTTTGACGGATAAAGTTCAAATTTTTTCTTCCGCTGGTTCTTTACTAATGGTTGCTCAGATTCCGCAAACAGGTCGAGCGACAGCTTGGGCTCCGCATCCCGGCTCATCTCAATAGGTCGTGTTGATACAGGGTTCCTTCCAAAAGCCATCTTGTAAAGTTCCTGACCTATCTTCCGCACAATACCGCATACCAAAGCATTACCCATAAGGAATGCCCGACGGCCATCTGTAACCTCCGGGTGCAAGGTATGATTGTCGGGAAACATGTTCAATCGTTCCAATTCAATGGATATCAGTCTGCGGTATCTCCCTGACGGAGTCTTTATCACATGCTTGAACCTTGAAGGGGAAGCCCCTCCTTCACCAGTTATTATGGTGCGGGAAGGAGCTTCAGGAGAATCGGGAAATGTCATCGCCCCCTCTGAAAACACATATTCAAACCCCTCCTTCGACACACGGTTGATTTTCTTTGCCCCCTTCTCATATTCCCATTTCGGCACCTCAGCATCCGGTATGAAGAATTCTTCGGGCACAAGCGATTCATCAACAAGATTTCCACCTAAAGTCATCACAGGGCCGTCATAGAGAGCAGCGGCATCAACTGAATATACCTCACGGTTGCGGATTATCCCTGCATTCCCGAAAGGAGATGTTTTCTTTCCTTTGTTGAAATTTGCAGAAATCTCCGGCATATCACCCTCGATGGTGAAACATGAGACAGTTTTCTCCTTCTCTTCAAAGGGGAATGCCTTCGCCATCACACCGTCATAATGTACCCAATCTTTCAGATTCTCTATCTTTGAATTTACGGTTGAGCTGTTGCGATAACCCACTATATATGTACGTCTGCGTCGTTGCGGCATACCATACTCAGCGGCATTTATCACGCGCCATTCCACGGTGTAGCCTAAGTCTGACAAGGATGCAAGGATAATCGCAAAGTCGCGTCCTCGTTGTTTAGCCGGTGAACCTAACAGACGATCAACATTCTCAAAGAATACATAATCGGGACGTTTATCCCCTTTCTCATTTAGGATACGGTAAATCTGCCACCACAATACACCTTTCTTACCCTCGATACCGCCCGAACGACTGAGAGTTGCTGCTACGGAATAGTCTTGACAAGGAAATCCACCTACCAACAAGTCATGGTCAGGAATATCCTCTGTCTTTACAGTATTTATATCCTGATTTGAATGCCCTCTTTTCCCGAAGCGCGCCTGATAGATCAGAGATGCGTCCTGATGCACGGTTGACGGTTCCCACTGGTTGCTCCAGATGGTATCATAATCATCTGACGCACCCTCCAGACCGATGCGAAATCCACCCACACCGGCAAACAGTTCCGCCACCCTTATCCTGGTAGCTTCTCTTATATTATCTCGTCTTATATTATCTTGTTGTTTCGCTGCCATCTCTTTTATTCCAGCTTATATATTTTTTGGTTTATAGATATGGTAAAGTATTGAGTTTATCAGCAATATATGCACCCTTCAGCCAAAAATATTGGGGAATGATTTTTATATTGTTGACAATCTCTGTCCTTGAATCCTCCGAAGAATCCTTTGCTCCTCCTCGTAGGAACACTGTATAATTGGAAGATTTAGGGAAGTTTGGCGCTCCTCTGTACTCTCCGCTCTTATTCTTTATCCGCTCTCCTGTCTTCTTGTTGATGTCGTACACCCATTCAAGCGTATTCTGGTGAATCAAGGCTCTTACATCATCCCAGGTGCGTTTCACCTCATTCTGTATGAAATCATCATCGAACGCGAATCTCTTGAATCCCTGGAAGATGGTTTTTGCGGGATTATTCTCCTCTTGCTCTACGAATATAGGACAAAGGAAACTATGCTCTGTAAAATACAGACCTATCTCGGAATCTTCGAAATCAATATCACGGTCGCCCCATTCATCAAAGTCTATCGGCGAGAGTTTCATATCCTCAGTACGATGTCCTGTGGATGTCAGACGTATAGTTTTAGGAATAATACCAGCCCGGGTAAAGTCAAGTATCTGACTCAACTTCTTACAATTGGCATCAAACATCTTGATAATGCACTTTGCCGCGAAGTCTTTAGTATTGAGTGTGGTCTCAACATGCAAAATATCTTTTAGCTCAAGAAGAGTCTTACCCTTATACTTTTCCGTAAGAACATGACATTTCCTATCAAGTTCCGCAAAACTGGAGAACGATTCTTTGAGATTGACCTCATCGCGAGTCTGGTTGAAATGACCCCGTACAATCGTATCTATGAAGGTTTTCTTAAGTCGGTATCTGGGACGCTGATATCCTCCTGTCTTCTTCTTGGAGAACCCCGGAACAAGTTCTATAAGAAGAAGATTCGGACGCAGTTTATGAGTGAACCCAACCAGATTTGAGTCCCGTTGTTCCTGTGTGGGATATGTCTCATAAATTATTTTGAGATAATCTCTTACCAATTCCCAATCATTCCTCAATTGCTTGACCTCACTTTCTGAAAAGCGGTTATAACAGTAGCCTACTATATGAAAATCTTTATAGGCTATCGCAGGAACAGCTGAATAAGGACGGTATTCATAAAACACTATCAACAGATGTTCTGACTTCTCCCAGAAATGCGAAGTGTCGAAATCCTCTTCAATCCATGGTACAAAAGTAACTCCGGTAATACTTATCCCCTCTTTTGCTCCAAACCATTTGGCATACTCCTGCCAGACCTTTCCTTTGGTTCTTGAAATCTCTTTCTTAGGCACTCTTACGCCAGTGGTCTTCAATTCAGTGAGGATGCCATCTATGCAGATATCACATTCCTGCTTACTGTCTCGTTCATAACGAAATAACGACTGTTCAATCACATCCCCCGCAATACCTGTTATCTTGGTACTCTTCTCAGCTCTGTCAAATTGTCTGGATGCCGCCTCATCCACCTCACCAAGCGTCTTACCAATCGCCTCTTCGAGCAATTGATACACAAACTCCTTACTATATGTCCGTGCGTCAGATGCACGTCTGTTAGATATAACATCGTTAGAATTAGCCATCTCAGTATAATTTAATGAAGCTATCCGGATAATACTGCAAATTTACTTCTTATTTTCCAAATCTCACCTCTATACTTCAACCAAAAACTATTTTTTTACCTCAAAATTAAAAATATTAGGTATCTATCAAAAAATTGATTACCTTTGCGACTATAATAGAGATGAATATGGCAAATCCATCAACACATTATTCTCTTGCGGCTGAAATCAGGTCACTGGCAGAGCGCGGCATGGTTCTCTACAGTCAATCTTACGCCAAGATGCGTGAAAACGAACTGGCTATAGAATATGCCGTAGCCGAAGGTCGCGCTGAAGGTCGCGCCGAAGAGAGACATAAAGCTATCAAAGCCATGTTTGAGAACTGGGTATACAGATAATTTCATCCATATATAATCTTTCAGAGGATGAGATAAAACAGATTCTTAAGCTCTGAATAATTGACGATATATTTCCCGGCTATAGAATAGTTTTGTCTCTAAGAATTTGGGGCGTTTAGGTTTTTTCACTAATTTTGCCACCGACGACGGGCTAAACTTCCCCCGTCGGCTAACTACAACCCGATGAACTACACAGTCATTGACTTCATCAGTCTGCTTGGCTCTGTATGCCTCTTCCTCTATGGCATGAAGGTCATGAGCGAGGGATTGCAGAAAGTCGCGGGCGACCGCCTGCGCAACATCTTGGGAATCATGACCAAGAACCGTGTCACAGGTGTCCTTACCGGCATTGTTATCACTGCCTTGATCCAAAGCTCAAGCGCTTCTACCGTGATGGTGGTGAGCTTCGTAAACGCCGGACTCATGAGCCTGGCGCAGTCAATGGCTGTGATTTTCGGTGCAAACGTGGGCACCACGGTCACTACCTGGATCATCTCGGCTTTCTCGTTCGAGGTCAGTATCTCTGATTACAGCATACTGCTGCTCGCCGTGGGCGTGCCGATGCTTTTCATGAAGAAGAGCACATATAAGTCGCTCGGCGAGTTCCTCATAGGTTTCTGCTTCCTATTCATGGGTCTCGACCTTATCAGCAAGTATGTGCCTGACCTCCAGGCAAATCCCGACATGCTACAGTTTGTGACTAATTACACCACTCTCGGCTATGGCTCGGTGCTTATTTTCTTTGTCATAGGCATCATTCTCACCATGGTGGCCCAGAGTTCGGCCGCTACTTTCGCCATAACGCTGATCATGTGCTCACAGGGCTGGATCTCATTCTCGCTCGGCTGCGCTATAATATTGGGTGGAAACATCGGTACGACAATCACCCCTATCCTCGCATCTCTGAGCGGTAACCTCGCTGCCAAACGCACCGCGATGGGCCATGTGCTCTTCAACGTCATCGGCTCAATCATAGTGCTCTGCATCTTCATGCCGTTTGTCGACCTCGTGGCCGTGATCACAAAGGCCTGCAACGGACTCAACCCGCTCGACCTCTCCGCCGCCGAGGAGGCCGCCATGGCTGATTCCACGCTGATCACTCCCGAGGGGGGCCTCACTGCAAAGGCCCAGGCCTCGGTGGCTTTCGGCCTTGCTATGTTCCCCACAGTTTTCAATGCCTGCAACCTCCTCATCATGATATGGTTCACAAAACTCTATGTCAAGATTGTATGCTGGATCATGCCGGCACGCCACAAGGATATGGAGGAGGAGTTCTCGCTCAAGTATATCGGCCGCGGAATGCTCTCGGCTTCCGAGCTTAACATCACCCAGGCACAGAAGGAGATCGCAGTCTATGGCGAACGTGTGGAACGTATGCTCAAGATGGCCCACTCCCTCATACACCTTCCGGTGAAAGACCCCAAATATAACGAGACATACAATCGCCTGGAGAAATATGAGGAGATCTCTGACCGTATGGAGATTGAGATCGGCAACTTCCTCAACCATGTGGCCGAGGGGCGCCTCAGTCCTGAAGGCAAGATGCGTATCGCCGGTATGCTCCGCGTCATCAGCGAGATCGAGTCAATCGCCGACGGCTGCTTCAACGTCGCCAAGGCTCTGACCCGTCAGCACAACAACCATGTGGAGTTCGCTCCCTCTGTGCTGAAGGAGATCGACACCATGTATGAACTCGTCGAGGGGGCCATGAGCAACATGCTCAAGCTCCTTCAGGAGATGGAGACCCCCGAGGACTCGCTCATAATACAGGCTTATAATAAGGAGCGCGAGATCAACAACCTCCGCAACAGCCTGCGCGATTCAAATATCTTTAACATCAACAATAAGGAATACGGCTATCAGGAGGGAATCTTCTTCATGGACCTCATCAGCGAGGCTGAAAAGCTTGGCGACTACATGCTCAATGTGGTGGAGGGTGTGAAGCATCAGTTCCGTCCGGCCGATGATAATTGATTAACTGAATAAAAACCCCAAGACATGAATGGACATCGCTATTGCGTGATAATGTGCGGCGGGGTGGGGTCAAGATTCTGGCCCTTCAGCCGCAACGACAAACCGAAACAGTTTCTTGACTTCTTCGGCACAGGCAAAAGCCTGCTGCAGCTTACCGTCGACCGTATCGCTCCCATCGTGGGACCCGAGAATATAATTTTGGTGACCAACAGAATGTATGCCGACCTCATCCGCGAGCAACTGCCGCAGGTGAAGGAGTCGAACATCCTCCTGGAACCGGCCCGCCGCAACACGGCTCCCTGCATCTGCTGGGCGGCCCACCATATCCTCGCCCTCGACCCAGAGGCTTCAATCGTGACTCTCCCCTCGGATCATCTCGTGCTCAAGGAGAGTGAGTTCCACCGCGCCATTGAGGAGGGCCTCGAATTTGTAGAGAGCGGCGACCGCCTGCTCACCCTCGGCATCGAACCCACCAACCCCAACACCGGATACGGTTATATCCAGCAGGGTGTGCCCGCAGGCGACGGATTCGACGGTATCCGCAAGGTGAAGTCGTTTACCGAGAAACCTGACCTGGAGATGGCCAAGATGTTCCTGAGCAGCGGCGAGTTCTTCTGGAACGCCGGAATTTTCCTCTGGACCGCAAAGAGCATCCTGAAGGCTTTCGAGAAATATGCCCCGGAGATGGCCCACCTCTTCGACGCCGGCGAGAAGGAATATGGCACTCCCGACGAACCGCGCTTCATCGACGAGGTCTTCCCCACAGCCCAGAGCATATCCATCGACTATGCCATCATGGAGAAAGCCGATAACGTCTACGTCAAGACTGTCGACGTGGGCTGGAGCGACCTCGGCACATGGAACGCTCTATACGATGCCTCCCCCCACAATACCGAGGGGAACGTCACCCAGGGATGCAAAGTGCTTACCGCCGATTGCGAGGGCTCGATGTTTGCCGTAAGCGGCGACAAGATTATTGTGGCCGCCGGTCTCAAGGACTATATCGTGGCCGACAACGGAAACGCTCTCCTCATCTGCCCCTTGGCCGACGAGCAGAAAATCCGCCAGGTAGTGAACGAGGTGAAAGGACGCTTCGGTGAGAAATATATCTGATTCTTTCACATCACGACCCCCTTTTCCGGTAAGTAACGCACATAATAATCGAAAATAATAATAAATCAGATTGATATTGTTTTTGTCAATCTGATTTTTTATTATTATATTTGCAGCGAAAAAGCAGTTATCATATGAAACGCGATTTATTCCGGAGATATGCGTGGCTCGTCGATACGATCCGCCATGCCAAGAAAATTCCTTTTGAGGGGATTACGGAACAATGGCTTCATTCTCCCCTCAACGATGATCACTCGGAGCTGGCTCTGCGCACTTTCCACAATCACAGACTGGCTATCGAGAACCTGTTCGGTATCCGCATTACTTGCGACCGGAGCGACCGCAACCAATATTATATTGCGGACTATCCGGACAACAATGCCGTGCGCCTTAAAATCTGGATGCTTCATCAGCTCAGCTTCCCCTCGCCCGACGACAACCCCAGGGCTGTGGCACGACGCATCCTGCTGGACCGGCATCCCGAGAACACACACGGGCTGATGGAGCTTATCGATGCAATGGAGGCTCGCCGCACTGTAGCCATTACCTACTCGATTCCCACCGACAGCAAGTCTACTCTCAATGTAGAGCCCTATTGCCTGAGATTCTGCCACGGATCATGGTATCTGCTCGGAAAGGATACCGACACCGGGGTGCTCCACCCATTCTGGCTCGACCGCGTGCTTTACGTGAGACGCACCGACCGCGCTTTCACTTATCCCGCCGACTTCCGCCCGAAGGAATTCCTGCAGAAATACTTTGCAATGGATATTACAGAGAAATCGGAACCGGTGACCATAGGCGTCAAAATCGGTGGCCGCACACGCGACAAGGTCCGCACACTACCCATGCACGAGACTCAGAAGGAGGTAATGGTGCACGACGGGTTCTCCCTCTTCGAGTTCAACCTCATTCCCGGCGAGGAGTTCAAAGCCGCCATTCTATCGCAGGCTACCGACTCTGAAGTGGTCTATCCGGCCTGGCTGCGCGATGAAATCACCTCCCAGGTTAGCCGTATGGCAGAAAAATACGCGGGCAACCCATAATATTTTGATTTATTTTTGACACATTTTCAAAAATTCACTACTTTTGCGTATGATTTTAATCGTACGCATTTTTTGCATCCTTGTGTTGCTCATGGCAACCGGCTGCACCAAAAACGAATTCTACCTTGAATTCGACCTGGCGACCGACGTCACCGCCAATTATAAGGTGGTCTATTATGCCTCCAACTCCAAGGGAGGGATGATGGTCGAGAGCGTGGCGACCGTTTCCGAAGGGAAAGGATCGCTACGGTGCGTGACGTATAACCCCGTCCTCCTGTATCTCTACTCTGGCCAAAGCGAACCGGTGGTGATCTACGCAAGACGGGGACAGAAAATCCCTATCCAAGGCTCGGGTAAAAACCCGGTGCAATGGGAAATAGGGGGTAATGACATCAATGAGGAGCTCTCAAAGTGGCGTCACGCCTATGAGACCCAACTCGCCTCGGGCAACCGCACAGAGATGGATAAGGCCGTCGCGGAATTCGTCAGCCGGAATCCCGACTCTGAAATCGCCCCCCTCCTGCTGCTCACCGGTTTCTCCCGACACGACAACGAGCCTCTATTCCGAACCCTCTGGCGCAGCCTGCGCACCCCTACCTCCGCCCCTGACTGGCTCACTATGGTGGGGAGAAGCGATATACAGAACCAGAGAGTCATGACACCCGCCACGCTGAAGTCTATGACCATGCGTTCGCTTCATAACGGAGTCGACACCATTCGCCCGGCTTCAGCCAAGGCCACAGCTCTCTTCTTCTGGCAGAACGGCATCGACTCCCGACGCACTTTAATAGATTCTGTCAAGGCAATGACAAAGGAATGGCCCGACTCCGCACGGCGCATCATAGCCGACGTCAGCCTCGACGCCGATTCCATAAGCTGGAAGTCGCCGCTCAGGAGCGACTCTCTGCATGATGTGGCCCGATTGTGGGCACCCTCCGGTCTGGCTGACCCGGCATTGCGCGACCTTAATGTCTGCCGCGTGCCGTTCTATATAATCCTTAACCCCGAAGGCCAACAGGTGTACCGTGGCGATGACCTCCCTGAAGCTATCGCCGCTTTCCGCCGCCTCCTCTCCACGCAGTGACAGGAAGTCCACGTATACCTGAAAAGTTTTCATAACAGTTACCTTAAAACTCTCCACGATGCTCACTAAGATACTATCAGCAGCAATCCAGGGCATTGACGCCTACCCCGTCACCATCGAGACCGATGGCGGCCCGGGCACTATGTTCTCAATCGTGGGCTTGGCCGATACCGCCGTGAAGGAGAGTCATCAGCGGATGATGTCGGCCATTACAAACACCGGACTCCGCTTCCCTCACAGAGGCACAACCATCAATCTCGCCCCCGCTGATATCCGCAAGGAGGGGGCCGGGTTCGACCTCCCTATGGCTATAGGGGTGCTCACGGCGCATGAGGTGATTAAGTCGGATACCCTCTCCGACTATATGATGCTCGGCGAACTCTCGCTCGACGGATCCGTCCTGCCGGTGAAAGGTGCGCTCCCGATGGCTGTCAAGGCCCGTGAGATGGGGGTGAAACGTCTCATCGTCCCGGAGGAGAATGTCACCGAGGCGGCCGTGGTGAACCGTATCGAGGTATATGGCGTCAAAACTCTCGGTGAGGCGATCGCCCTCGTGACTGGAGCCTCCGACCTGCAACCGGTGGTGGTGAACACACGCGAGATTTTCGCCGCCGAAGCCGACCACTTCGAGTTCGACTTCTCTGAGGTGAAAGGGCAGGAAGCTGTGAAACGTGCTTTCGAGGTGGCCTGCGCCGGCGGTCATAACCTTCTCATGATAGGCCCGCCCGGTGCGGGAAAATCTATGATGGCGAAGCGCCTCCCCTCGATCCTCCCCCCGCTCAGCTTAGGGGAGGCTCTCGAGACCACCAAGATCCATTCCGTGGCCGGAAAGCTCGACCGTGGCTCGATGCTAATGACACGCCGCCCTTTCCGCACGCCGCATCACACGGTGTCGCCCGTGGCTCTCGTCGGAGGTGGCGCCACACCTATGCCGGGCGAAATATCCCTTGCCCATAACGGGGTGCTCTTTCTTGATGAATTTCCCGAATTCCCAAGACAAGTCCTGGAGGTGATGCGCCAGCCTATCGAAGACCGTGTGATAACCGTCTCACGTGCCCGATACACTGTCGTTTACCCCGCATCTTTCATGCTGGTGGCATCGATGAATCCCTGCCCTTGCGGCTATTACGGTCATCCCACACGAGAATGCACCTGCCCCCCGGGTGCCGTGAGCCGCTACATGAGCCGCATCTCCGGGCCGCTCCTCGACCGTATCGACCTGCAGATCGAGATACAGCCGGTAAGCTTCGACGACATGGCCAACCGTGCCCCGGCCGAGAGCAGCGCATCCATACGCGAACGTGTGGTGAGGGCACGCAACATACAGCAGCTCCGCTTCCAGAATGAGAAGGGAATCTACTGCAACGCACAGATGGGTTCGCGCCATCTGCACAAGTACGCATGGCCCGACGAGGCTGGCCTGGCCCGCCTCAAAGACCGTATGACGAGGCTCGACATGAGCGCGCGTGCATTCGACCGCATACTGCGGGTGGCACGCACAATCGCCGACCTCGAAGGCTCCGAGCGCGTCCAGAGCGCGCACATAGCCGAGGCAATCGGCTACCGCTCTCTCGACCGTGGAAACTATGGAAAAACGTTCTGAAAAACTCACCATCCGCGCAGAAAGTCAGAATCAATTTCCTAATACTGACAATTTTTGTTAACTTTGCAACATAAATTTTACACAATACAAGAGATTAACTCTTCTAACAAACAAATTTAGACATCATGCTACAGTCTACAAATGTCAAGACCCTCGACAAGGTGGTAGTCCGTTTCTCGGGTGATTCCGGCGACGGCATGCAGCTTGCAGGCAACATTTTCTCAAATGTATCAGCAGGCGAAGGCAACCTCATCTCCACCTTCCCTGACTATCCGGCTGAAATTCGTGCCCCGCAGGGCTCGCTCAGCGGCGTTTCCGGCTATCAGGTAAGCGTCGGCAAGGACGTCCACACACCCGGCGATGGCGCCGACGTGCTCGTGGCAATGAACCCCGCCGCTCTCAAGACAAACCTGAAGTACCTCAAACCTGACGGTATCATCATCTGCGACGGCGACTCTTTCACCCCGGCCAACCTCAAGAAGGCTCTCTATGCCACTGACGACCCCGTGACTGAGCTCGGCATCGACCCGGCCCGCATCATGCTCGTGCCAATGACTACCCTCCTGAAAAATACCCTCGCCGACTCCGGCATGGATATCAAGGGAATCATGAAGTGCAAGAATATGCTCGCATTAGGTCTCATTTGCTGGCTCCTCGACCGTCCGGTCGATAAGGTGCTCGGGAAACTCAAGGCGAAATTCGCCAAGAAACCGGCCATCTATGAGGCTAACGAGAAGGTGGTGCGCGCCGGCTGGGACTATGGTCACAACACCCACGCCTCAATGCCTACCTACCGCATCGAGACTGAGGCCGCTATCCCCGGCACTTACACCGACATCAACGGAAACACTGCCACCGCCTGGGGCCTTATCATGGCTTCCGAGAAGAGCGGACGCCCCCTCTTCCTCGGTTCTTACCCCATCACCCCTGCCACTGACATCCTTCACGAGCTTGCCAAACGCAAGGACCTCGGTGTGAAGGCTTGCCAGATGGAGGATGAGATCGCCGGAGTATGCTCCGCTATCGGCGCCTCTTACGGCGGCCATCTCGCTGTGACATCCACTTCCGGCCCCGGTCTGGCTCTGAAGAGCGAGGGTATCGGTCTGGCTGTTATGGCTGAGCTCCCTCTGGTGATCATCGACGTGCAGCGTGGCGGCCCCTCTACCGGCCTCCCCACCAAGACTGAGCAGACCGACCTCATGCAGGCTCTCTATGGCCGCAACGGCGAGAGCCCCCTCTGTGTTCTCGCAGCCGCAAGTCCTACCGACTGCTTCACTATGGCCTTCGAGGCTGCACGTATCGCCATCGAGCATATGACTCCCGTAATCCTGCTCACCGATGCCTTCATCGCCAACGGATCATCGGCATGGCGCATACCGGAGGAGAATGACTTCCCCACCATCAAACCTCACTTCGTAAGCGCCGACCAGCTCGAGAACGGCTGGAAACCTTATGACCGCGACCCCGAAAACCAGGTCCGCTACTGGTCGATCCCCGGCATGGAGAAGGGTATGCACCGCGTAGGTGGCCTGGAGAAGGATTTCAAGACCTCTGTCATCTCTACCGACGGCCCCAACCACGAGCACATGGTGAACGTGCGCCGCGAGAAAGTGGCCCGCATAGCCGACGACATACCGGAGCTCCACATTCAGGGCGACCCCTCTGCAAAGACTATCCTCGTGGGCTGGGGTGGCACCTACGGCCATCTTCTCACAGCCGCCACAGAGCTCAACAAGGAGGGTGTTCCCGTAGCGCTCGCCCACTTCCGCTACATCAACCCGCTCCCCAAGAACGCTCTCGAGGAGCTGCGTAAATATGACCGTATCATCGTGGCCGAGCTCAACACCGGAATGTTTGCCGACTACCTGCAGATGCACCTACCCGGCAAGGAGATTCTCCGGATCAACAAGATCGAGGGTCAGCCCTTCCTGGTGAAAGAGATAACTGACGGAGTAAAGAAACACATAGCTGAAGCATAACCTTATGGAAAATAACACAAACACATTCGTTGCGGGCGATTTCAAGAACGAACAGACAGCCCGCTGGTGTCCCGGCTGTGGCGACCACGCTATCCTCAACGTGCTCCACAAGGCTATGGCCGAGGTCGGGGTTGCTCCGAAAGACACTGCTGTCATCTCGGGCATCGGATGCTCTTCGCGTCTCCCCTATTATATGAACACCTATGGCATGCACACCATCCATGGCCGTGCGGCCGCCATAGCAACCGGTCTGAAGACAGCCCGTCCCGAACTCACCGTATGGCAGATCTCGGGCGACGGCGACGGCCTGGCAATCGGTGGCAACCACTTCATCCACGCCCTGCGCCGCAACATCGACCTCAACATACTTCTCTTCAACAACAAGATCTACGGTCTCACCAAGGGTCAGTACTCACCTACTTCCGACCGTGGCTTCGTGTCGAAATCATCACCTTACGGCACAACCGAGGATCCCTTCATCCCGGCTGAGTTAGTGTTCGGCGCACGCGGCAAATTCTTTGCCCGCGGCTTTGACATAACCCTCGACACCACCCGCGAGATAATGGTGGCTGCCGCTCGCCACAAGGGCGCAGCCGTTGTGGAGGTGCTCCAGAACTGTGTCATCTTCAACCATGGCATACACACCTGGCTCTCAGACAAGGAGGTACGCGAGGAGCGCACCATCACTCTGCGCCAGGGTGAGAAGATGCTCTTCGGCAAGGATAAGAACAAGGGTCTGGTACGCGACGGTTTCGCCCTCAAGGCTGTCACCATCGGTGAGGATGGCTACACCATCGACGATGTTCTTGTGCACGACGCCCACACCGAGGATGACATGCTGCACCGTCAGCTCGCCCTCATGGACGGCCACGAACTCCCCCTGGCCTTGGGCGTGATACGCGACGTAGAGGCACCCAGCTACGAATCAGACGTAGAGGCACAGGTGGCCGAGGTAAAAGCCAAGAAAGGCTTCACCTCGCTCCGCGACATGATCACTCGCACTGCCGAGACCTGGACCGTGTGAACCGGCCCGGCGGCAGCCATGCACACCCCTCATAAGTGAGGGGATACCCACCCGACGAGGCCGGGGGCAGCTACCTGCTCCCGGCCTCTCTTTTGCATCTCCTGCACCCCGGCTGAGGGGGTAAAAACTGCACAAAAACAGTTTTTTCGTGCAATTTTTACTGAAAAATTTCCTCAATTGGATTTTTTTAGTTTACTTTGCAGTCTGAAATTACGCAAATTCATTAATTAACAACTAAAAATTTCAATACGTTATGGCAGATATAGCATCAAGAGTAAAGGCTATCATCGTTGACAAACTCACTGTTGACGAAAACGAAGTTACTCCCGCAGCTGAGTTCAGCAAGGACCTCGGCGCAGATTCTCTCGACACCGTTGAGCTCATCATGGAGTTCGAGAAGGAATTCGGCATCAACATCCCCGACGAGGACGCTGAGAAGATCACAACTGTTGGCGACGCCATCTCTTACATCGAGGAGCACTCGAATTAATATAATCCCCA
>CANPMT010000001.1 GCA_947575235.1 uncultured Porphyromonadaceae bacterium | reverse complement strand
AACAATAAAAGTCAAATATCCCAAACGCAACACAAAGAAAACCATCAAGTTCAAGCATGAATAGAGATTTAGCACTATTGATAAGAGGCTTGTCAACTCGCCACATCTCGCTGTCTTTCTTGGTTCGGGCGGCGATTTGGCTCATATTGTGTAGAAATTTAAGGTATTCGCCGATTTAACCAATTCGTCGGCTGTCTCCTCGGAGGAGAGTTTGATGTAGTCAATGAAAGTCTTTTGGGTCTTATGGCCTCTGACGTGCATCATCTGTACGATGTTGTATTTATGGCTCAGATACATGTTGGTGATTCCGGTGAGTCGGGCGGTGTGGCCTGTCACGCATTTGAAGTCCGGTGCAGAAGCCGAAGACGAGATAGGGGAGCTCATTGCACTAATCAGCATGTAAATTGAAATTAAAACGCACTAAATAGCATTTATGATACGAGAATAATGCATTATTTAACATTGAATAATTTGGTAAGTCGGCTCAGAATTTTGGTTAACTTTGCATCTGAAAGGAGTATTTTGACAAGTTAAGGCATTGAAGGGTGTGCGCTTTTTTTGTGCCTGAAAATTCGGACGCATACAAATTATCACGCCTCTACGGCTCTGATATAGTGCACATCGAGATTATGAACGCCGGAGGGTTATACGGCGAAGCGCACCCTGAAAACTTCCCCTCCGTAAATGACTACCGCAACTATTACGCTTCGCTTAAAAGTCGTTTCCATGTTTTAATAGTTTGTTAGTATAAACTGAATATTAAGCCTTAAACATGTTTTCTATATTTGCCACAACACAGAGTATGTCTGTAAATGAGGGTACGTTATCCTCATATATCATATTCATGATCATAGTATCATAGTCGTTTTTCCATTCCTCGATAACGCTTGCAGGGGGAGTGAGGGTAATCCGTTTGCGAATGTCCGGTGTATAGTCAACATCGCGTATTGAAGTGAATACTTCCCGATGATGACGAATGGTTTCCCATAGTTCATCATTAGGAATAGCCCTGTCGGCAATTCCAGCCTCATACATCTTGCATAGGTCATACAGATGTCGTGATTTACGGTTGGCATTACGGCAACCATCTGTTGAGTATAATTCGTGAAGCAGGAATGCTTTTTCAAGGAAGGTCTTTTCTGCCACAGCCGCTACTATCTGAATTTTACTGTCATTTGATGTAAGATGCGGGAACGTTCCTGTCACAAAGGATTCAACCTTTGCTTTGGCTGTCGGTTCAAACAAAGAACGTGCTCCAACTTCAAGAAGCACCTCATCACGAAGATATGGATTAGCACCGGAGGGTAAAACAGACTTATAGATTATATGAATCTGCCGAGGCTCAGGGTAGGTCGCGTCTCCTTCTCCATCGGGGTCTGCCTTTATCGTAACAAATTCACTTAACCCAGCTTCTTCTATAGCCGATGTCAGGTCATTAGCAAGTGTATCCCGGACAAATACCGATGATGCCTTACGCAGCTTCTTTAATTGCTTCTTGGTTACATCACCCTCTATGCCGAACATACTTCGATCTATGGCAATGTCAATATCTTCGGAGAAGCGTCGGATAACGCCCCATACTTTACTGAGTGATGTTCCACCCTTGAACACCATTTTGTCAGCGTATGGCAGTGAGAAAAGAATATTGAGTATCTCCGTTACCCAAAAATCTTTCTCAATAGCAGCTACAGGAATTTTTATCTTTGCTGCTGTCTGCTCAAATACGGTTCTTCTTTGAGGCTCAGTAAGTGTCATAAATTTATTCATAGGAATCGAGTATAATTTTACGGATCCATGCCGGAATCAGGGCAAAGTCCTTTTTTATAGTTTCGAATGGTATGGTTTTAACCAGATTGCGGACATGGGCAAGCTGAGTGTCGGTGATATTATTTTCTCCTATTTCACGTAGAGCAAATGTAAGAAGCATTGCAATTTCATTCTGAAAAGCCAGATTTTTTTTAGAAGTATGTTTGAACTGTATGCCCTTGTTTCCTTCCAACTTTACTTTACGTGCTGACCCATCTGTCAGATATACAACATTCATCGGCAACTGGGTTGACAGTCCGAGTTTATTAAGCGCATATGTCCCTGTCGGAACAATCTTAGCCTTGTCACGCCTCGCAATAGCGGCGGCAATCTCCTCAATGGTCGGATAAAGAATACCTAACCCCAAAACCTTATCAATCTTTGGATAACAATAGATACCACGTGCCACTCTTATCAATCTTCCTGTTACAGTCAGTCGTTCAAAGGCTTTTTGTACTGCCTTTGAATCTCCATATCCTGCATAATCGAGAGGTGATACTATTACGCCCCTACCGCGTTTTGATATACTCGTAATTATTCTATCTTCAAGAGATTGCATTTGATTTTTTGGAGTAATTTTGTCGCAAATATACAATATATTTGCGACAAAACCAAATTCGGAATGAAATAATATTCCGTGCAGGCTGCATGTGGTATTCCTACGTCACGCTTCCAAATCTAATGTTTTTACACCACATTTGGAAGCGCGACAGCTCCATGAACTACAAAAGTCGTACCTACCTAAAGGTGTGGGACACCTCGAATCGCGTATTATACAAGAGTGCCAAATGGCATTTTTTTACCTACCTTTGGCACCGTCGTGGATAATTATAATCAGTTTAGTTTGGTTCGGGCTATATATACGCCCGATTAACTAACCTTAACTATATATGAGCTGATGAAAAGAAAAACATGATCTTGGGGGTTGACTTGGAGGCAACCTACAAGTCACCCCCAAGTCGGGGAATCACATCAAACGAATAATGCTCCTGGATATAACATCATAGATTTCTGTAAAGGATCTCGTTCATTAGCTGAAATTATGGATTATCTATGATATAAACAGATAGTTAAGATTAATAGTAAATATATCAATCTGTTAATTAATAATGGATTGGCAATGAATATCCCGGATATGTCTAATTGTCATAACCAAAAATATATTGCACAATCAGAATAAGATTAACTTGATGCCTAACTCACAAGGTAGGCATCAAGTTAAAAAAGACCATCTGATTTAAGTGAAGCAACCTTTCGTTCCTTTACTACGTCATCGTTTTGGAGTTCTCCAGTGAGCAATGAGGACGTTTTTATGTGACGACTGCTTTGAACTTTAACCGCCTCATTGTTAAAATTCGCATAACAATACGCACAACCATGACAACAAGTATTGTATGCGCCTATGTCAATGCTCTCTATGCAACCACATTCTTTCCTTTGATTTTTGTCTTTTCGTGTGTCAATATTGTAGCCACAAATCTCTTCTATCAGACCCTGGTCAATACAATGGCCATGCTCAATTCCAAATTTATGAAAATCAACATTCTCTGCGCATGTAACAATCTCTATCCCAAAGTGGTTTGCAATTTTTGAAAATGCTTTTGCAATAGCAAATATCTCCTCCTCATTGGGCTCACGCAAATTAAGATACCTTGTGTTTGTACTTGTCTTTTTATAAAGATCGACAAAACTTATTACACACCGTTTGGTAAAACCCGTCAACCGCTTTGCTAATTCCTCAAAATATTGAATGTGATAGTTAACATCAATTACATCAGTAATGAGTATCGGATCATATCTCCAAACAACTCTGTTATTCCCAATTTTTGATGATAGTTCTTTAAAGGCCGAAATTATTTCATTCTTTTTGGGCACGTTCGATTCAATCCTTTTATCATATGGATTTAATGTGAATTGAAAATAATAATTGTAACCTTTCAGTTCATCTAACCTCGCAAGCATGCCTTTAGGATTTTTTGTCCAGAACACAATGCAATCTACAACGTCAGGAGTTATCTTTACACGACTAACCTGATGTATGTTCATTGGGTTTCTAACGTCAATAAAACCATCACGCAAACGATTAAAGAACCATTCGCTATAAAAGGCCGGTATGTCGGTACGTCTCGAAACTGAAAGTATCATTATGATTTTGGAGTTATCGATGAAATATATAAAATACTACGGCACGTAGCGAATGGGTTATACGTCCCAATTCTATCAACTTCAATAGGACAGTATAATGAGTCATAAAGTTTTCGCCCATAAGTCTGTTGATATTCATTGGGATACTTGAAATGGAATCTCCAATAATTAATATTAAATTTTTTAGATGATTTCATTTTTCTTGCTAAACTCTCAATACAGCTATATCCTGTGCCAGTGCCATAGAAGTCGGTCACATTCATTCAATGGGAAACCACAGCAGATAGTTCGTGACTATTTCCCTGAGGTTGATTCGGGTTACAAAACCTCGGTGTGTTTCCCGAATACAAAGATAGTGATTATTTCCAAAAGTCACTACAAAAGTCACAGCCCGGCAACCCCAGCCTTTAACAGAGTTTAACCATAACCAACCGCAAAAAATGTGGTGACCTCAACCAAAAATCATCCGGATCACCCCGTATGAGCGTTAAAATTTATTCAACAAATCGTTAATTTTGCAATCGAGTTTATCAACAAAATTTTTTTCAAAAAAATTAATTTTGAGGTTAGGTTTTTCGCAAGTGACGTGTCTTATTAGTGTATGACGATAACAAATGACATAGAACGGCTATTCAGAACCCATTACACGGATATGTACCGTTTGGCGATGCTGCTGCTGCGCGATGAGGATGCCTCGCGAGACATTGTGCACGATGTCTTCGAGTCGCTTCTCAACACCGGTCTGACAGACGTGTCAGACCAGTATCTGCTTCGTGCGGTGCGCAACCGATGCCTCAACCACTTACGTGGGCTTTCTACAAAGGAGCGTATTCTTGAAGTTTACGCTCTTGATGAAAAGGAGATTGCCGACGAAGAGTGGCCTGATGATGAGACAATCGCCAAAATTCACGAAACTATTGCCAACGACTTGACGGACGCGTGCCGTCGTGTGGTGGAATTACGATTCACAGCTGGCAAGAGCTATAAGGAGATTGCACTGGAACTGGGTATAAGCGAAGTTGCTGTCTATAAGCATTTGCGTCATGCAATAGATATCTTACGCTCAAAACTATCTCAAAATGGATAAAATAGACAGATTGCTTGATGCTATTGAGCATCCCGATCGTTATTCCGAAAAGGAGATTGAGGTGTTGCTGTCAGATCCGGAAGTTAGGAAGGTTTATAACCTGCTTGACAAGACCAAGGCGACCCTTACTCCAATTTCCACTCCCGATATTGATGCTGAATGGGGCAGATTCAGCAATTCACATACTGCCAAACAGATTCGTTCATATCGCATATTCAATCTCTTTTCACGTAATATGGCAGCAAGCATTGCAATAGGCATTGCTTCTCTCGCTGCCGTAGCCGCAGTAGTTGGAGTAAGCGTTAATTATGCTCTCAATATGAATACTGACAACCAAATAGCAGAGATTGCCCCGACTACAAAAGAGAATGTCACATCAATAGACACAATCTTAGTAGTTGAGGAAGTACCTGCCGTTGCTCCGGAAACTATAGTGTTTGACAACGAGCCTTTGGAGACTATCATCAACCGCATAGGCGAATATTACGGCTGTAAAGTAGAGTTCTCAACTGACTTATCAAAGTCACTTCGACTTTACTTCCGTTGGAATCAGGCACAGCCTCTCGATGAAGTTTTAGAAAGCCTAAACAACTTCGAGCAAATAAATCTCTCCGTCAAGGACAAAACCATCAAAATAGACTGAATTCATGGCAAGAATTATTATGCTTATCTGTGCCATGTCAGCTTTTCTCATGGCCACTGCCGAGACTTTCTCCTACCGTTTCAACTCTACTCCGCTACCAAAAGCGATTCAGCGGATTATGGAGAATCACCCCGAACTCGACATCAGCTTCATTTACAATGAACTTGAAAACTACACCACCAGCGCGTCTGTCCATGCCGAAAATGCTTATGATGCACTCCGTCAGACAATCGGACTGAATCCTGTCACCGTAGTCAAAGCCAAGAGTACCTATTATGTTGAGGCACTCCAATATGGCAGATACATCTATACGGGTCAGGCTATTGGCTCAGACCACGAACCAGTGGTGGCCGCCACTGTAATGCTTCTCGCTCCAAATGACTCAACTGTATTGACCTTCGGAATAGCAGATACGGAGGGTCGTTTCAGAATACCATGTGACCTAACCAATGTAATAGCCAAACTATCCTGCATGGGTTATAAAACGACATATCATCAGTGCAACTCGTTTAACATAAGAACAATCGTTATGCAAGAAAGAGCAGTTAAGCTCGGAACTGTAACTGTAGAAGCGGAAAATTCTCGCTTATATGCAGACCGTTCAGTCTACATCCCGACTGCGCGCCAGAAAAATGCATCTCAAACCGGTACTGATTTACTCGAACACATGGCTATTCCACAGCTGGGTCTTATATCTGGCGGAGGCGTAGTTACGAATGCAGGTAATCCTGTTTCCGTTTTCATCGATTACTTGCCTGCTACTGAAAATGATCTACAGGCAATGCGGACTGAAGATGTCAAAAGAGTGGAATATTATGAATATCCATCTGACCCCCGGCTTCAAGGAAATCCATATGTTGTCAATTTTATCATGCAGAAATATGAATACGGTGGTTACCTGAAAACTTTTGGGCATACCAATCTAATAAGTAATCCTGTGGGGGAGATTTTAATGAATTTACGCATTCAGCGGAAGAACATGACATATGATATTATGGGATCCACATATCATTATGATCGCAAACATGAAGGCACAGAACTCACTGAAACATATCGTCTTCCGCAAGATTATGGCGAAGTCAAGGAGTTTCAGCGTATCTCTAATACAACAGCCTCAAATCAAAAGCGGAATTGGTACTTCGCAACTATAAAAGCTACTTATGATTCCGATAATATACAAGCCTCATCACAGATTAAAGGTAGAGTTGACAGGCTGCCCAATTCAGAAAATAGAGGAAGTGTTACTTACAGTACTCCTTCCTTTGACAACTCTGAATATTCTTCCGGAATGAATGAACAATCTCAGTATATAGCATACGAAGGTTATTATTTTTTCAAGTTGACCAAGAATAATTCAATGGTATTTAGCCCGACTTACAGTTATTCCCATACTGAACAGAACTCTATTTATCAAGAGAATGGGTATGCCGCTATTCACAATGGAGCGTCCGACAACACAAATAAATTCTCTGCAAATCTCAAATTTACACAAAATTTAGGTGATTACGGAAATTTGTTGTTTGGACTAAATGGGTCTTACGAATATAATAGGACTCGCTACACAGGGTCTGCAACAGCACTTGATAAGGCAAAATCATCACGTATCGAGGCAGGTATCGGTTATGATGTTACAATCGGCAAGATATATGGAGCTGCTTCTTTTGCATGGGATTGGGATAGGCTGCAATTTGGAGATATAGTTGACAGACCCTCTACACCTAAAGCAAATCTTTCCTTACAATATGCACCTAATGACCATAACTCATTCAGGATCTCTGCCAGTTATGAATCATGGCTCCCATCTCCAAGTTATAAGAGTGACAAGATCATAGAAGCGACACCCCTTATGAAATACACGGGCAATCCAAATCTTGTGCCATCCAAAAGTTATGACTTTGATTTCACATATACATGGATTCCCAATAATAATTACAGTCTTAGTGCTTTTGCATGGGCTTGGATTGTAGGAGACAGATATGTGTACGACTATGAAGTATCCTCGACCGGGATTTTACGCACCATAAAACAGCCTATGGGCAGTTTTGCGCAGGGAACATATGGTATAAGTGGCTCTGCCAAATTTCTTGACCGCTCTTTGGTGTTGTCGGGAAGGATAGGTCAACTGTTAAATCATAATGGAATTCCGTATAATGTGAACCATTCCTATATCAACTGGTATGCCCGTGTTCGTTACTATTTGAAAAATTGGAATTTTACATTAACGTATTCTTCTGATAACGCCAGTGCAGACGGTTGTATGAATGGTTTGTGGGCTTATGGAAAAAGTGATTGGTATATCACAGTCGGGTGGTCTAACTCTCATTGGAATATTCGTGGAGATATAATCAATTTTACAAGGTGGAATTTTCGGAATGACCATTTCGTAATGAGAAGCAAATATTACGACACTGATGAAGTTCTATTAGGAGGTAAGAGTAGAGCGTTCGTTCAATTAGTAGCTACATATACATTTGGCTTTGGCAAAAAAGTAAAACGTGATGATGAACCAGCAGTCTCTGGAAATGCATCATCAGGCATCTTGAAATAAAGTATTCATGAATCAAAAAATTAAATGGGTACATCGGGGACTGGCTCTATCACCAAATGAACAGTGTTCTATCAATGACCTATTTTCGGTCCTTGATGGACTTTCTGCTTTGCTTTCTGTTCTTCCTTGAACTTACGCTTGGCATCGTAGAATTCCATGTCGGGGTGGTTTTCATCACCAGCGTCTTAATTCCCTCTTGGCTGTAATAATGCTCTTATGTGTGTCAGCAGCTATTTGTACGGCTCTTATCAACTCGAACCAATGAGACCAACTCAAAATTCCAGACACTGTCTGGAATTTTGGGTAAAACAGTTGGTGATACGGCTGCGACGGGCTGTGTGGGTTGTGACGTTTTGGGCGCGGGTCATCACGCCGAACCGTTAAAATCTTCAAAAAAATTCGTAACTTTGCATGTGGATAGGCGCAGGTCTAACTACGCCTATCCACCCGCGCTTCTGCATTATAATAAAGGTATAGTTGACACACGTTTCTTTTAAGATTGTAAAATGAGTTTGGTAAAAACAACCGACCAAATTAAAGATGGCACTCAAATCATGGAGTGCAAGAACTGCGGATGTTCTTGCATTTCTAATTATTGCCCAAACTGCGGACAGTCAACTAAAGAAAGGCGACTTGAAAACCGCACCTTCTTCATTGGACTAATCTCCGGTTTATCCCGTATCAACAAGGGCTTCCTCTTCACGGCCTGGAATTTATTGATTCACCCCTGGAAGGTAATAAGAGATTATATCCAATGTCGTAGAGTGCGTTATGTAGCGCCGATATCAATGCTTATACTCGTGTGTTTTATAAGCACCTTTGTTGGCGCACTTTTTTCAGCAGAAACACAACCGGTTGTCATAGGTATGAGTGATGCCAATCTCCCGGTATTTCACCACATAATCCTTTCCGCCGGGTATTTCCTGATGAACAATGCGTTGGCTCAGAATCTGACGGTCTATCTCCCTGCCTTATTAGCCATACCAATAGTGTATGGCAAGGCAGGGGCAGGTAGATATAACATGGCCGAATATCTTACAGCCATGATTTATATGGCAACTTCGTTCATTATTTTCAATGTAATTACTTTGCCAATCAGCATACTCTCGGACGATCTCTACTCAGCTTTGGGCTTCGGTTATTCGATTCTGATTTGTGCGATGAGTATGTATTTCGCCTTTCCGATAGATTCAAAGAAACGCCGCGTAGGCTATTTCGCTCTCTATCTGTTGACAGCGTTGCTGATATATCTTATCATTCTTATTATCTTAGGTATAGCTTTAGGAATGGGAAACGTCCTTTAGAATTACAGATGCTATTCGAACCGGGATTTCTCATTGTTCCCGGCGCCCGTGCCGCGATAGCGGTCGCGGGTCGTGTTGAAGCGATATTGCAGCGTGAGCATTATTGAACGGCCCGGTGAATAGTTTTTCTGCTGAATCTGTACAGCGTCACTGTAAAGGTCAAAGTTGTTCTTTGCTGAATCAAACAGATCCTTGGCCTCAAGAGTCACGCTGAAAGCATCGTTGAAGAACCCTTTGTAAATCTTGGCGTTGACATACCACGGGATGTTTGTCAGTCGGGTGTTGTTCTCCCAACCGCGGGTCATCAGTTGCGCATCCACATTAAGCCAGATGTCAAAGGGAAGATGCACCGCATTCTGCCATTGGAACATGAAGATAGGGGAGTTCATACTCATAAGCTCTCCATTTACCGGGAGAGTGAGCCACTGCTTCATCATGCCGACATTCACCTTAGGTTGCCATATGCCTGCCTGGAAATTTCCACCCACAAATGCTTGGAAATAGTGGCGGTGGTCGAGATTGGCCGTACGGATGATAGTCGCCTCGCCATCAGTGCCGTAAGGCTCTGTGATATGATACACACCATCCTTGAAATAAGTGTAAGAGAGTTGGGCGAAGAAGCGGTGCCACTGAGCCATATATTCCACAGTCTGCAGCTTTGTTGGTTTCAGATAGGGGTTGCCCGTCTCATAAGTAAGACGGTTGATGTAACTTACCGCACCGTCAAGCTGCCCGTAACCGGGACGCACAGTCTTGCCGGTGTAGTTCAGTCCCATCCTCACTTGGCCCACTTGCGTGGCGATATTGAGCGAGGGGAAGAGATTGTTGTAAGTTTTGCTCTGACCCTCCTGAAGGATTCCCATCTCATAGTAGTTGAACGTCACATGTTCGTAACGCAACCCAACGCCAATCATAAAGCGTCCCAGTCGCTGGCCAAATTCGGCAAATGCAGCCACATTGCTCTCGTCCACGCGGTTATCTGCATCCGGAGCTTCGGGAATATTGGCAGAGAAAAGGTTAGTGGTGCGGGTATCGGTATACTCCTGGCCAACCTCAAGCTGACCGTTCCATACGGGATAAGTCAGAACAAGTTTCTCCGCAAACATCCGGTTACGGGCGGTGGATGTGGTATTTACCTCGCGGTTATCACCCGTTTCGCTGACTTCATCATTGAATGACAGTTCTCGGTTCTTATACCACACATAATCGGCATTGAAGTCAATGTTGAGTTTACCGACCGTACCGTTATAATAGAGGTTGGCATAATGACGTGGCACGGCTGTTGATTGATTGTGGACCTCTGAATTATAGCGGTCGAGCAACAAACCGTCCTGCCATATCTCGCTTGGGATTGAGCCTTCGGTATGGTGGCGGTTCCAGCTGTTCTGATAGTATGCGCCTATGCAGTGACGGTCGTTTATCATATAAGAGAAACCGAGTTTACCGGTCATATCATTATATGATTCTTTGCCGAGAGTGCTGACATACTGGCGGTATGTGCCTCCGGATGTTGTGGTGTTCATGTCATTCAGGCGGTCAAAACGGGTGTCGCCTCTCCACCATCCATAGTTGGCGAATACTTCAAGTCCACCGGTACGGTATTTGAGGTTGATAGAGTTACCAGTCCGGAAATAATGTTGAAAACCGTTGTCGGTTCGCAGAGTGCCGCTGAAGCCGTCGCCCTTGGGAGGCTTTGTGCGGATACGTATCACCGACTTTACATCTGCGCCGTAAGCGGCTCCGGGATTGGTTATGACTTCCACATTTTTGATGTCGCCTGAATTGAGCTGCGACAGTTCCTGAAGGTCGTTCACTTTCCGGCCATTTATGTAGATTGCCGGAGCACCTTTGCCGAACACCTCCAATGTTCCCCCGTTGTCAACAACCATCGGTATTCGCACAAGAACATCGTTGGCCGTCCCTGCAATCGCGAGCGAGGTGCCCTCCACATTAGTCACCAATCCGTTCCCCTTCATTGTTGTGGCCGGACGTGAGGCTTTAACCACGACCTCTCCAAGCTCAACCGCCGAAGGCGTATCTGATACTCCTCCTGCGATATATATGGAATCACAGTAAAGCACCGCATTCACAGAGTCAAGAGGCGCGTCGTTTTCATCAAGAATACGGCCTTTCATATCACGGCTGAAAGCCGGGAGGATTGCCATCATGAATGCGATGGCGAGCATTTGCAATTTTTTTCTCATATGCATCGGATATTTTTGTTTTCCGATGCAAAATTAGGTCTGAACGAATCTTAACGCCAAATCTTAAAGTCTTAATACGAAAGATGCAACCTATTGAAAATCAATAGGCGGGTTCCGTAAAAGTCTTAATAGACCGGGCTTCATTCTTAATACATGCTTAACGGGTCAGATTCTCACGCAGAAACAAGACTATATCCTCCTTCTCCGGCACTCCCAGTTTCTTTCGGATTGACGATTTGCGTACATAGATGGTGGAGGTGGTCTGCCCGGTTATGACACTGATCTCCTTGGTTGAGAAACCGGCTACCATCAACACGATTATCTGCTCCTCCTTTGGTGTGAGAGCTTCCCCATAGGCTGAATGGAGTTTGTCATAGAATCCTGAATAAAGGTTGTTGATGAGTTCATAAACATTCCTCCAGTTTACCAACTCTCCGCCGGTGTCACTTTCGATGGATGAGATCTTACGAAGCATCTCACGGTTCTGCTCTGTGGGTGCCTCGGCAACCATTTTGATGATGCCCAGCTGTTGAAGCATGGCCCGGCGCAAAACCGATGATGAAGATGTGCTGTCAGATGGGGTAGAGGTCGGGTTGGCTTTCAATTCCTCAATCATTTTCTTAAGGGCTTCGGCACGTTCCTCATTTTCAAGTTCACGCTGGCGGCGCTGCCGTATTATCAGGGCCGCTCCCGCAAGAAGAATGAAACTTATCAACGACACG
Source organism: uncultured Porphyromonadaceae bacterium (assembly GCA_947575235.1). Taxonomy (GTDB): domain Bacteria; phylum Bacteroidota; class Bacteroidia; order Bacteroidales; family Muribaculaceae; genus Lepagella. The sequence continues at coordinate 140,452 of CANPMT010000001.1, read as the reverse complement.
ACGAGTATGACCACAGTCTTATGCCCGCTTTCCGCCTTGAGCGCCAATGCACGGCTCTGTTGCTGCAGAGCCCCCCGCTCCGACTCCCATTGGGACGCCCTTATGCGGTTGTAGCGTTCCTGCTGACGATTGTTCAAGCCCGATACATGGGTGATCCTCATTTTTCCGGTCTGCTTAAACTCAATCATCGTGCGAAGCAGATTGCTGTAGCTGTGATAGTAGGTATCATCATCGTGTCTCAGCTTCACTGCGCAACTGTCAGCCATTGCAAGTTCCCTGGATGCTCGTTGCGTGTCTCCCATATTCAAAGCGTTCATGGCGTATTGGATATGCAGATAATCGGCTGCTCCATTGTCGGGCGACGACTTGGCGAATATGCCGTCAATAACAGCGTCACTCTCTCTGTTACGCCCCATCTCACCCAGAATCTGCGCACGTTCTATCTCAAACAGAAACTGTTTCTCTCCCCATTTGCTCTGGCGGGCATATTCAATCAGCTTGTCAGTAAGGAGCAAAGCCGAATCCAATTCACCGGCATATTCGTATGCACTTACGAGCATGAATTTCGCCTCCATCTTCCTGAGGGTGTCTCTTTCGACAGCCTCCAGTTTTCTTGCGAACGGGATAAGCTCTCTCCCCTGGTATTCGGATGCTCCAAGAAGCACACGTATTCTCAACGCCTGGAGCTTCAACGAGTCCGCCACATTGTTCAGATTGGATATAGAGTCAAGCAGACTGATGGCACCCGGCGTGTCGCCCACCCAGAACTTATACCATGCTAAGGCTGTTCCGCTGCGCATCTCGCGCACCATATCCTTCCCTTTATAGAAATTATGGGAAAAAACAATCAGCGAGTCGCCGATCATTGAACGGTTTTGACGGAGGTGCCCCCATGCCCTGAGATAGTGGTATCTGGCACGGGTTGAGTCAATCGCCAGCTCACTCGGTTCTATCGCATCCAATACCGCCATTGCACTGTCGGTATTGGTCAGCATCATTCTCTCCGCCTCTGTTATAGCCTTAGCGTGCTGTGAAGCTGACTTTGTGCAAGACGCGATGCACAAAGCCATTACAGCGTATAATATATACAATACCTTTCTCATTTCATTCAAATTAATGTGTTCCTCTATCTCTAACCGTCAGCATATAGCCGAAACCGCGCTGATTGATGATGCTTATATCGGGGTCATGCCGGAATGCACGGCGAAGCTTGTGGATGTAGCCGTGAAGAGAATTGCGGTTGCTCATCTCATCACGCCCCCAGACGGCTATCATCAACTCCGAAGCATCGACAGTCCTGCCGATGGAGATTGCCAATTTTTCCAATATCCGGCTCTCGATATTTGATATTACAGTCTCTTTCCCGTCGAAAGTCAGTAATTGGGTATTAGCATCGAAGAGATAACCTCCGATATGAAAGACAATATTCTCATTTCGGTTTTTCATCTGATTACGCAAAAGTGCTTTGCTCCTCACAAGCAGTTCCCGGAGTTCAAACGGTTTCTTCAGATAGTCGTTTGCTCCGATATCGAATCCCTCCTCCACATCATCAATCGTACTTTTGGCCGTCAGGAAGATAATCGGCACACTGCCTGAGAGGCGCCGTATCTCCTTAGCCATTGCAAAACCGTCAAGCCGTGGCATCATCACATCAGCTACAATGAGATCCGCTCCCTCAGTCTTGTATCTGGCCAGTCCTTCAATACCGTCAAATGCGGCCACAACATCATATCCCTCCTGGCGCAGAGTGTCGCAGACAATAAGCGACAGGTCGCGTTCATCCTCAACAAATAATATCTTAGCTTTCATCACAGCCGAATTTAATTGTAAACACTGAGCCGTTACCCTCCTGACTCCTGACCGAGATACTCCAGCCCATCTTATCAAGAATCATCTTCACATAATACAGGCCTATCCCATAGCCGCGTACATCCTGACGGTTGCCATGTGGAACACGGTAGAACTTATCAAAGATATAAGGCACACTCTTTGCAGGTATGCCAATACCATTATCAGCAATCTCTATCCCCTCAGAGTATATGTTTATCTTGATTGTCACAGACTCTTCCGAATATTTGATTGCATTATCAATCAGATTGTTCAGTACATTCGAGAGATGTGATCTGTCAGCGGTCACAGCGATGTGTCCCTCTGTCCGGACATCAATTGAAATATCCTTCTCACCCCTCATTCGCTGCGCTTCCGCAATCTCCTCTACCATTCCCGGCAAATCAATTCTCTCCGGCTTCAATCGCATGGTTTTCCGGCGTTCCATGCTCATGGCGAGAATATTCTCCACAAGTTCGCCAAGACGTTTCAGTTGCTTCATGGCTATTGTAAGGTAAGCCATCTTCTTCTCCGGGTCGTTCGTCGTGTCATAATTGAGCAAGGCATCATTGGCGGAGTAGGCTATCGAGATAGGTGTTTTCAGCTCGTGGGTCATATTGCTGACGAAATCATCCTTCATCTCCTCGATTGTACGTAGCCAGGATACTGTGCGGAAGAGATACCAAAATGCTGAGGCAAAAGCTACCATAAGAAGAAATATCGTCACAATCACCCCCATCATCTGAGAAAGTATATGTCGTGTGAGAGGAGTTACGCTTGCCCTGTAAAACCATCTGTTTTCCGGGTTGAAGCATAATCGGAATACATCATAGCCGTCAATGCCATTTTGAAGATGTGCATTGCCCAAAAGAACAGAGTCAGTTTCAGAGACGATTTCAATTGCCACTGAATCAGGATATATCCGGCGGTCGGCAAGACGGGCACGGAAGATACTGTCGGTAATATTCAAGTCATAGCCATAATATCTATCCATTGCTTCGTGCATTTGTTGACTCATCGCTTTCATCATCTGATTGGTATATGAGTGGTCACGCCTCAATGGGGCACGTGCTACAGAAGTGTCTCCATTCTCTTTTTGTGTACTTGTGACAAAGTTACCCTCCTCATCCACCTGGCCGGATATTTGACCATGTTCGGCATAATATATGGAATCAGCTTCTTCCTTCGACAAAAGAGGTTGATTATTAGCCTGTGCCATTTGCTTTGCTCTCTCCGAGCGTTCCCACATGTCATCTATATCAGTATCGGCAAGAGCCGTCATCACTTCCCGCTCCACATCCTTCCGGATGGATCCGTATAGCTGTACAAGATAAAATACATTGCAGCCAAAAATCACCGCAATGACAGATATGAATATTATGGAGTTGATTCTAAACCTCTTCATACGCAATTGAAAATCGCCGGGAATCTATAACTGATAACTCAATGCGGAGCAAATTTACTAATAATCTTCCGTTCCTCCTACCAATACACTGCAGATTTAAGACAAAATAAGGGAATGGTTAAGACAAAATAAGGGAATGGTTAAGACTAAATAAGGCTCCAGATAAGGATTGCAGCAGATTTTGGTGATAACTTTGCGTCATAACAACACCATACCATCTATGAAAAAATTCTTTATGATATTTCTTGCTCTGACTGCTGTGAATCAAATGATTGCACAGAGCGCAACTCCTGACAGTATTGAAACCCGACATCTCGAGGAGGTCATAGTCAAAGGTGAGAAACCGCAAATCAAGGGCCAGGATGGCATTATGATTGTTGACCTTCCTGAAATTGTAAAGGATAAACCTGTCTCCAATATCTTGGAAGCCCTCGGCTATCTCCCCGGCGTAGTCAATAACAACAATATGATCGGTCTTGCCGGAGCTTCAGATGTAACCATCATTCTCAATGGCGAACTGACAAACATGCCATTGCAGAATCTGTACCAGCTTCTTTATACTACCCCCGTTGACCGTCTGAAAACAGTGGAGGTGATGTACACCGCTCCTGCAAAGTATCATGTCAATGGTGCTGTGATAAACGTGGTGCTTAAAACTCCCACACCTCTCGACGGTCTGCAAGGTGAAGTCCGCGCCGGATACAACCAAGGGCACTATGGCTCATTTGGAGGAGGTGTCGCAGCGACTTACGCTGTTAAGGACTGGACTTTTGACCTCAATTACGGTCTGTCTCGTTCAAAGACATGGAATCACGAGGAGACCTTCTCCAATCATCTGTTCAAGGGCGAACGTACAATGATTGAAGATGATATGCGCCGCATCTCGGAGAATTGGAGCAATACAATCTATGCCTCCGCCACATATAAAAGATTTCGCCTTACTTATAACGGGCAGATAACTTCATCGGCAAAAGGATGGAGTCTCTCAGACGGCACACTTGGCAGCTTCACCAACAACTACCTCTACGACGGCCCTATAAACTACCATAATATCGCAATACGATATGCATCACCTTTCGGTTTGACAGCCGGGGGAGACTATACCTTCTATGGGGAAGACCGCGACCAGTCGCTTTTTCAGGGGAATGAATATATTCTCGGTGAAGTGAACAAGCAGACGATAAACCGTTGGCACATCTACCTTGATCAGCAGCATCAGCTTGGCCGGTGGCAACTCAATTATGGCCTGGAATACCAACGGGCTGATGATAGCAGTTCACAAGTCGGTTATCCGGCCGAAGACTCGGTGGGATTCTCCGGCACGACATCGGAGGATGTGGCGCATGCCTATATCGGGTTGCAACGCTCTTTCGACTGGGGCTTGTCGTTCAACGTGTCGGCAAAGGGGGAGTACTATCACACCAGCTATCAGCACAATTGGAATTTTATTCCCCAACTCGGAGCCACCTACTACAAGACACCGAAAAGTATCTTCCAGCTCAACCTGTCGACAATTCGTGTCTATCCCTCATATTGGGAACTGCGTAATGGCACATCGCATATCAATCCATATTCAAAAGTATTGGGGAATCCGGCTTTACAGCCTTACCTCAACTATGCCGGACAGTTCAGCTACATCTTCCTGCAGAAATATGTGGCTACGTTTTATGCACAGTATGAGGATAATGCAACAGTACAGCTCCCATATCAATCGCCCGATGAGCTTACTCTTGTCTATCAGACCATCAACATTAATTATAAGCGTACACTGGGTCTCAACCTGAACGCGCCATTCAATGTAAGCTATATATGGAATGCCACTGCGACAGCCAACATCTTCAATCAGCGGGAGAAAGCTGACCGCTTTCACGACATAAGTTTCGACAACGAAAAATGGATCTTCTACGGAGCCTTGAACAACACATTCAAATTCAGTCAGGACTCACCTGTGTCATTATCAGTGGATTTCTCATATCTATCACCGTCAATCCAGTGGATTGCCGATCTTTCAGGCATGTGGAAAATTGATGCCGGAGTCAAATGGCAATTCGGTAAGAAACGCAGCTGCGAGATTGACCTGCAAGCCAACGACATATTCAACCGCTGGTCGCCTACAATGACAATCAATCAAGCAGGCCAAGACTTCCGGATGAAAGTACGCGACATGACACGCAATCTCAAACTAACCTTCATCTGGCGTTTCAACGGCTTCAAACCCGCCACCGGATCAGACATCGACACCTCCCGCTTCGGCACCGGAAAATAGAATGATTCCTAAAAGCGATTTGGACGGTTAAACAATTCTAAGTTTTATATCGGTCAAGAGTCTGCTCGGTGAGGCTGCGCAGTTCGCTGCGCAGCCACTCCGGGGAGAGGACCTCCGCATCCGGACCAAGACGGAGTAGCTCATGCTGGAATTCCCATTCAGGGCGTAACCTGAATTCATAGTCGGAATATTCCGGTGTCTCCTTAATTTTTTGTTGCGAATGATGAAGCGGAACCGTGTCGATGTAATTGCGCTGGAGACCATAGATACGCACCACCACCGACTCACAATCATAGTCCGGGTCAAGATTCGTACCGATCACGTCGGAGAAATAATCACAGATATCAATCTCATCCGAAAACTCAAATTCATCCCCCAGCAGCTCGATATCCAAAATTCGGTCAAGCCCGAAGGGAGTGAGCCGTCCGCAACCCTCAAACAAGCCAAGCAGATACCACCGTTGCCGCCATTGGCGTATACCGTATGGGGCAATCTCCATCTCACGGGGAGTGGATGCTGAGAATTTCCTGTACCGGACCCTCATCCGACGTTTCTGCGAGATCCCCTCGATGATGACACCAAGATGTTGCTCCCCTCCGGGAGCCTTCTCAAAAAGTATCCGTCTCTCTATATCACGATTCCCGGAAATCCGGTTGTCAATTGCCAGAACGTTGAATAATCTGGAAGCTATCCCAGACTCCATCTCCTCACCAGGATTCGCGATATGATATTCATTGGTCACACGGTCGCAAACTATCTCAATCCCGAAGAGGTCCAGGATTGCCTCACGGTGACGATGAAACGTGCGTTCCGGAATCTCATCTTCCCCCATGTCGTTGAGGTTGCTGTTGCGCCACCTCGCATTTATTTCTGATAGAGTGACCCGACCGGCACTCCTTACAGTGTCGGCAAGCCATACATAACGTCTGATGAGTCTGACAGATGTAGCCATATTCAAAAGTGTTTAGTACGCAAAGGTAATAATTTATTATGTCATTTCGTGGCAGCCACCCCCTTTTATCATCAATATAGCCTGAAATGTAAAATTGAAATACTAACTTTGCAGCTTGATTCAAAGATGACAGGATAAAATCAGAGCAAAAAATATGTCAACACTCCTTTTCAAACTGAAATCAATCTCTAAGGAAGCCACATTCCCGGTGCTGATGGCCCTGTGTGCCGTGCATTGTTTCAACGACCTTCTGCAGTCGGTAGTGTCGGCCGTGTATCCCATGCTGAAGGATGACCTCGGCCTTACATTCGGTCAGATAGGCATCATCACACTTGTCTATCAGATATCCGCCTCCGTATTCCAGCCGGTGGTGGGTCTGATTTTCGACAAACGCCCATTTGTGGGGAGTCTCCCCATGGGTATGATATTCTCCTCGCTCGGTATAATACTTTTCGCCTTCTCCATGTCGATGGCCACCGTGCTTGTGGCTGTCTTTCTCGTCGGCATGGGTTCATCAACGCTGCATCCAGAGGCATCGCGCATAACCTCGCTGGCCAGTCATGGACGCAGAGGTTTCGCGCAGTCAATCTTTCAGGTAGGTGGTAACTTCGGCAGCTCGGTCGGTCCGTTGCTTGTTGCCTTCATCGTGGCCCCCAACGGACGCCGTTACATCGCCTGGTTCCTCATAGTCTCGACCATGGCCTTCATGGCTATGCGCACCATATGCCGCTGGTATTCACATCATCTGGCCACAAAACGCACCGAAGCCGTCACACGCGCAGTCCACATTCCGCGTCCACTCTCAACACGGCGCACACTCATGGCCATAGGGGTGATAATGGTGCTGATATTCTCGAAATATATCTACATGGCGTCGCTGACCAACTATTACACCTTCTATCTCATTGACCATTTCGGCGTGAGCATCAAAGCCTCACAGATCTACCTCTTCGTATTTCTGGCAGCCACAGCCATCGGCACACTCGTCGGAGGCCCGGTAGGCGACCGCTACGGACGAAAACCTGTAATCTGGGCCTCGATTCTCGGAGCGGCACCCTTCAGCCTTGTCATGCCTCACTGCGGACTGGCGCTCACAATCGTGATGAGCTTCTGCGTGGGCTTCATGCTCTCCTCGGCCTTCCCCGCCATCCTGCTCTATGCCCAGGAATTGCTTCCCAACAAACTCGGACTCGTATCGGGCCTCTTCTTCGGATTTGCCTTCGGTGTGGCCGGCATAGCGGCTGCCATACTCGGATATTTTGCCGACCATTACGGCATAGACGCCGTCTACAACGTATGCGCCTACATGCCTCTGCTCGGTCTCATCACAGTGTTCCTGCCGAATCTGAAGAAGTGACCCTCTTTTGCAGGCTATGACAAAAGCGGACCCGGAATTCCGGATCCGCTTTGCTATTTAGATAAAGAGGTTGAGGTTGGCGTCGTCGGTGCGGTTCATGTAGGTTGCCACTCCGCCTATGGTGACGTTGTCGAGAAGTTCCTCGCGCTGGATTCCCATCACATCCATCGACATCTGGCAGGCAATGAACTCCACGCCGTTGCTGACGGCTGCATCGCGCAGCTGCTCCAGGGAGTCGATGTTCTTGTGCTTCATTATGTAGCGCATCATCTTGCTCCCCATGCCACCCATATTCATTTTAGAGAGCTTGAGCTTCTTTGAATCAGAGGGGAGCATGAATGAGAACATCTTTCCGAAAATATCTTTGTTCACCTTCGGTTTCACCGATTTCTTTATCGCATTCAGTCCCCAGAAAGTGAAGAATATCGTAACCTTCTCACCCGTAGCTGCCGCTCCGTTGGCAAGGACAAAAGTGGCCAGAGTCTTGTCGAGGTCATCGCTGAAGAGCACGAAGGTCTTTCCACGGCCACGTTCAACCTTCCCTTCTGAAGCACCGGGGAAACCACGTTCCACCATTATGCGGTATTTACCCTTCCCTGACTCGCAGGAGATAAAATTATTACCTGTGGAGCGGCACCATGCCTCGGCATCGCGGGCAAATCCGGGATCGGTGGCCGTAATCTCGAGCGACTCTCCGGGATTCATCTTATCCACACCCTCCTTCAGTTTCATGATTGGTCCGGGGCAGGAGAGGCCACAGGCATCAATCTTTACTGAAGCCCCCTTTCTCTCCTCACATTTTACCACGCTCTCATTCACGGCGGTAAACGGCTTGGGTGCCGGCAACGGGGCCGTGGCGCTCCGATAGGTCTTTATACCACCCACAAGATTGCGGACATTGCTGAAGCCGTTGAGCTTGAGTATGTTCGAGGCCAGATAGCCACGCAATCCCACACCGCAATAAAGCACGATTAGTTTATCTTTCGGCAATTTGTCGAGGTGCTCGCGCAGCGTGTCCACAGGGAGATTGATGGCTCCCGGTATGGCTCCGGCTGCAAACTCCATCGGGGTGCGCACATCCACGAGCAGGAAATCACCCACCTTGGCATCACGGAGTTCACGCCAATATATCGGGTTCATCTTCCCTGACAGGATGTTCTGGGCCACATAACCCGCGATAGCCACCGGATCCTTGGCTGAGGAGTAGGGTGGGGCATATGCCTGCTCAATTCGTGTAAGGTCATGCACCGTACCACCCTGCTTTATCACACTCGCAATCTCATCAATACGCTTGTCCACACCGTCATACCCCACAATCTGGGCACCGAGCAAACGGCCGTCGGCAGGCGAGAACACCACTTTGATTGTCATAGGGAGGGCATCTGGGTAATAACCGGCATGAGAGGCGGGGTGGATGGTGGCGGTGAGATAATCGATACCCTCGCTCTTAAGCCGCTTCGCGGCCATTCCTGTGGCAGCCACAGTCAGGTCAAACACCTTGGCGATTGAAGTGCCTATGGCACCCTCATATTTTGTGGTGTCGCCGAGCACCATGTTGTCGGCCACGATACGCGCCTGACGGTTGGCGGGGCCGGCCAGATAATTCAGCCATGTCTTCCCGGTGATGGGGTGGGTGAACTCTATGGCGTCGCCGACCGCATAGATATTCTCGTCAGAGGTGCGCAGATAGTCGTTGACCTTTATGCCGCGCATAGGTCCGATTTCGAGACCTGCATCTGTAGCCAGCCCTGTGTTGGGACGCACACCTATTGAGAGAATCACCATGTCGGCGGCTATCTTTCTTCCATCCTTGAAATGGATCTCGATCTCATCGCCGTTTTGGGAGAATGATTCCACGGCAGTCTCAAGATATAGTCTCACCCCCTTCTCCGCCAGATGGGAATGCACAATCTGGGCCATCGAGAAATCAACCGGAGCCATAACCTGAGGCGCCATCTCCACAACAGCCACCTCCGCACCGGCATGCGCGAGATTCTCCGCCATCTCCAGACCGATGAATCCTCCCCCCACAATCACGGCCTTACGGATTTTGCCTGTGGCGACACGCGCCTTTATGATATCTGTATCCTCCACGTTGCGCAGGGTGTATATCCCCTCGAGGTCGATTCCCGGCAGCGGAGGACGCACAGGTGAGGCTCCCGGCGAGAGAAGCAGACGGTCATAGCTTTCGGTATAGGTGGCGCCGTCAGGCCCTTTCACGGTGACGGTACGGTTCTTTGTGTCGATAGCTGTGACCTCCGACTGCACCCTTACGTCAACGTTAAATCTCTTTCCGAAACCCTGCGGTGTCTGCACGAGCAGCTTGTCGCGCTCCTCTATTACTCCGCCGATGTAGTAGGGGAGTCCGCAGTTGGCATACGAGATGTAACCCCCTTTCTCAAAAAGGATTATCTCCGCCTCTTCAGTCAGTCGTCTTATTCTTGCCGCGGCTGTGGCTCCGCCGGCCACTCCGCCTATTATCAGATATTTCATAGTGTGTCGTTTTTTATTTCTGCCACAAAGGTAGAGATAAAATAATAGAGAAACAAACGGTTTTTATTATCTTTGCATAGATAAAAACTATAGATATGACATTGCAGCAACTTAAATATGCAGAGGCAATCGACCGATACCGCAGTTTTGCCGCCGCCGCCGAGGCTCTTGATGTGACACAACCTACTCTCAGCGCGATGGTGAGCAAACTTGAGGAGGAACTTGACGTAAGGCTGTTCGACCGTACGAGCCGTAAAGTCACAACCTCTCTCATAGGTGAGAAGATAATTCAGCAGGCACGCAAGACACTTATGGAAGCCGACAGGATAAAGGAGATGGTGGCTGATATTAAGGGAGGACTGACCGGTGAGTTCCATTTTGCGGTCGGACCGAGCATAGCCCCCTACATACTGCCCGATTTCATCCGCAACTATATGAAGGATTATCCTGATGTGCAACTGTCGGTTGAGGAGATGCGCCCCGAGGCAATGATAAAGGCACTCCGTGATTCGGATATAGATGCGGGAATCGCTTCCACCGGCCATATATGTGCCGGACTTTACGAGATTCCGCTTTATACAGAACGTTTCTTCGTATATCTCTCGGAGAGTTGCCAGCGTAAGTTGCCCGTGTTCAATCCGGCGGAACTTGAGCATGAGCATCTCTGGGTGATGAAAGAGGTGCAATGTCTCAGGGAGAGCGCGTTCAGTTTTTGCAAGGGACGTATAGGGCGGCGTCATGTGTATGAGGCAGGAAATATAGACACCCTCATAAGAATTGTCGACACGAACGGAGGCTATACCATCATACCGGAGATGCATCTTCCCATGCTCACACCACAGCAACGCAGCAATGTACGCAACATAGAGGGGGATCACTTGTCATTGCGTAAAGTATCGATATACATCCGGGAAGATTATGTAAGGGAGCGTATGCTCAATACTATTCCCGACACAATGAAGAAGTTTATGCCCTCAGATATGTTGGAGCGTACATTGCTGCGCAACGGTATCCGGTTGTGAGGCCGGTTATTCTCAGTTGGTGCAGGTCACCGGTATGATGCTGCCGTCAGGGTTGAACTGCAGACGGTCTATGCACACCTCGCGGTGTACACCCGGCGAGCTGTCGCGGTAGTTTCGGTTGATGCGGTGATATACCGTCACCCAGTCATCGGTGCCCGGAATCTGTATCACCGAATTATGCGCCGGACCCAGGATGCGGTTATCCTTCTGCGAGAGTATTACAGGATGCGCGGCCACCTCAATCGGTCCCAACGGTGAGTCGGATGTGCCGTAAGCCACATGATAGTTAGGCGAGCCCGTGTCGTCGACCGACCACATGAAGTAATACTTCCCGTCGCGGTAGAACACATAAGGAGCCTCGCGGAATTCGTAATCCTGCAGCGTCCCCCCCTCGGGCGTCATCACGGTGACAGTGCTCTCCACGATTGAGGTCATGTCCTGCTGCAGCTCGGCACCTGCCATGTAGCCGTTACCCCAGTAAAGGTAAGACTTGCCGCTCACGGGGTCGGTGAATACATCCACGTCAATCTGCTGCCCCTTGCCGGCTGGAGATTTTGTAATCATCGGTTTATCCATAGCCTTGAACGGTCCCTTGGGAGAATCGGCCACAGCCACACCGATCTGCTTTCCGTCATTGCTCTTCGGGTTGGCGCTGAAATAGAGGAAATACTTATACTCACCGTCAATCATCTTCTCCTCGGCGGCCGGAGCCCAGAGACTGCCGTCGGCCCAGGGCACCTGGTCGGTGGCGGCATCGAGCACAATCCCCTCATACTTCCACTCGTTCAGGTCGGGCGACGAATAGCAGGTGTAATACGAGCCTCCCCAGCCGGGAAAACCGTCGGTGGTGGAATAGATATAGTAACGGTTGGTCTTGTTGGAATAGAGCACCTCCGGGTCGGCATGAAGCTCCGGCAGCACCGGATTTTTGCGCCCTTTGAGATACGAGGGGAAAGCCTTCACCAGACGGTCATACTCTGCATCAGTGATAGGCATGATGGTGCCGTGGCGGGGATGGAAATCCATCGACACGTCAGAATCGATCACCTTGAAATTATCAAGGTCGGTCGATTCGGTGAACTGGTACTGGCCGTTCATATACACGTCATACATCAGGATATACTTATCCGAATTGTTCATCTTGTATATTCCGGAGCCCTCCACAGCCTTGTCGGTCTGCTGCTTGTAGTCGGGCGACTCCACCCACTTCCCGGAGGTCAGTTTTGATGTGGTGGCCTTCTTTATGCCGTTGCCATGTCCCTCGGTCTTATAGAAGAGGTTATATTCCCCATCCTTATATATGATGTCGCCGTCGATACACGATTTCTTATCCTTCGGGATGAAAAGCGGCTTCGGTTTACCGATGAAATCCGTGAAGTCGTCGTTGGCATAGGCATAATAGATGATATCCGGTCCGTCGCCATGTTGCATTGAGAAATACACCATATACTTCCCCGCGTCATGGTCGTAGATAGTCTGCGGAGCCCACACACGTTTCAGATTGTCATGCCCCTTGTAGCGCTTCTGTATGTTGATTACCGATGAGGTCCAGTTCACAAGGTCGTCCGATTTCAGCAGCGTCAGACCGCGGTTGGAATCCCAGCCGTTGGCGCACACCATATCGGTCACCACCATATAGAAATGCTTCCCATTCTCAGTGCGGAGTATATGGGGGTCGCGCACGCCACCGGTCTCGCTGATCAGGCGCGAGTCAATCACGGGGGCGTTGTCATTGAGGGCGGTGAAATTCAGTCCGTCGCGGCTCACTCCGAACCGTATTGCCTCGTCGAGCTTGTCATTTCCGGTGAAATATGTGAAGAGGTAGGCGGTGCAAGGTTCCGTGTCGGCAGCCTGCACTCCGGCGGCGCTCATCAGCAGAGCCGCGGCCATGCTATGATTTATGAGTCTCATTTTAAAATAGCCGCTCCTTCCGGCTGAAGAGTGAGTTTCACTTTGCCCGATGCCGGCACCTTGAGGGTGGACATTACAGGCGTGCGGTCCTTCTTGTCATTATAGAGAGTCACGCTCTTCCCGGCCAGCATGGGGAGCTCGGCCTCGATCTTGCGCTCCTTCTTGTCGGCATTGAGAGCCATGACATACCACTGGGTGCCATGACGGCGTGCCAGCACAACATACTTTCCGGGATAACCGTCAATGAAAAGAGTCTCATCCCAGGTGGTGGGCACCTCCTTCATGAAATCCATCATGATTGCCGGGGCATCCTGAAGATTATTGGGAGCCAACGCGAACATCTGCACGGGATTCTGGAAAAGTATGGCTGTGGCCACCTCAAACACATCGGTGGTCTTGCGTACAGTACCCCCGTCGTTACCCTTGTTGAGACGCTTGTTGAGGAAGACCGGACCGAACTCCATACACCCCACGGCATTGCGTATGAAGGGATGGGTGGTGGCGTTCACAGCCTCCTCGTCGCAGAAATGCTGGTTGAAGACAAGATTCTCCGAAGCCAACACAGCCTCACTGCCGAAATAGTTGGGATACATCCGCTCCCAGCCACGTGGGAGTGTGCAGCCATGCACCACTACAGAAATGCCATGGTCGTCGGCATCAGTGAATATCTGCTCGTAAAGACGCATTGTCTCCTGCTTGTCGCCACCCCAGAAGTCAACCTTTATACCCTTGACATCATTCCTCTTCAGCCAGTCCATCTCGGCACGTCGTGCAATGGGTGAGTCCATACGGTTGATGGGCCCCTGCTCAATGTCGTTCCAATAGCCGCTTGAGCTATACCATATCACAGGCTCCACGCCACGCGACTTGGCATAACGGATAAGCTCCTCCATCTTTGCGCGTCCGATATTGTTGTCCCACCAGTTGTCGATCAGCGTATACTCATAACCCATCTCGGCCGCGAAGTCGATATAGGTCTTTATGTCATTGTAATTGATGCTGTTATCCTGCCAGAGAATCCAGCTCCATGTGCCGCGTCCCGGTTTATACTCAGCCGACGGTTCGTAGAGAGGTTTCACCACATCCCATGTGATGGTGGTCTCCACGATAGGTTTCAGTGTGGCGCCTAAGGTGATGGTGCGCCAGGGTGTATTGCCGGGGAGTGCGAATGCCGGTTCCGGAGTGCCGTTGCCGTTGTTCTCCTCAGCCATAGGGAACTCCACCTTATAACCGGAGGCTGCTGAGTAGTCGCCGAGGCGCGATCCGCAATACTTGCTGTCTACCCCGGTCTCGCTAACGAGTGCCCAGCCATCCTCACCTATCCGGAAGAGGGCCGGGAAGGTATAGCCGTGGCCATACTGCGACTTCGCCGTCATCGGGGCATCGAGCACATACTCCTCCTCGTAGCTCGGTTTGGTGCGTTTCCAGCCAATCATGGCGTCGCTCTGCGGAGTGAGGAACGTGGTGGTGGCTTCGGGGAAGGCGAAAGAGGTCTTCTCATCCATTATACGTATGCTCCCGCGGTCGTTCTGCTTCGGTATGCAATAGCGGAAAGCCACGTCATTGTCAGCCACGAGAAACTCTATGCTCATCTTGGCACCGTCGGCTGCCGTGAAATCGCACACCATCTTATTGGCGTTGAAATCGATCTCCGACTTTTTGATATGGCTGAGGGTGTAATGCTCGCTCACCTTGTCGGTGCTGACATTGGTGAAAGATAGTCCCTTCTCGAAATCTCCGATATTGCTGGTGAAGCCTAACTGCGAGGGGGCTATGATGGTCTTGCCGTCATAAGTGACGGTGTAAGTGGGCACCCCTCCGTTGCTTTTGGCGCAGGTAAGGGTAAGCCGGACCCTCCCGTCAGGACCCGAGATTGATGCGCTGCCGTTGGCAGGCGCCGCTGCCGAGGCTGTCTGAACGACAGCCCCGAGCATCAGAGCGGCTAAATAACCTGTATGTCTCATCTTCTTGATATGCAATCAATATTTGAAATCGTCACTGCTCACATAAACCTTATACTCGCCGATGGCACCCGGCACATCCTTCTCCATGCGGGGGAGATACTGCAGCCCTGTCAGGGTATGCTCCGCACCTAAGTCGATTACCACGGCATGAGGATAGGGTGTGCCCTTCACCGGTTTCCAGTAAGTTGATTCCTGGAGGTCGAAAATCTTGTCGGCTGAGTAATTGCCATCCTTCACCTCCTCTGAGTCGGCGTAACGCACGGTCCACGGCTCACGCGACAGACGGTTACCCTTATCATCAACCAGATACATCTCAGCTATGGCGGCGTCGTTGTCATTGCCGGCAGCCGAGAGCATCTCGAGGCATACGAAGCGCCCCTTCACCGGAGAGTTGAAGGTTGTCTCCTGCCATCCGTTCACACGTTTGAAACTGCCTGAGGCGGCCGGAGTCAGTCCGGCGAGTGAGAGATTCTCCCCATCCTCACGGTGCACGAGCCGGCGCGGTGTCTGGAGCTGGTCGAGTATCGGGGTCTTCAAACCTTCGGAAGAAGCCTTGCGGGGACCCACGATGTCGAACACCATGATCTCGTTCTCACCCTTCTTCAGCCAGCATCCCGGCATATAGAGAGTCTGTTGCGGACCGATTTCCCAGATACGTCCCATGGGGTGGCCGTTGACGTAGACCAGACCCTTACCCCAGGACTCGAAATTCAGGAAAGTG
Source organism: uncultured Porphyromonadaceae bacterium (assembly GCA_947575235.1). Taxonomy (GTDB): domain Bacteria; phylum Bacteroidota; class Bacteroidia; order Bacteroidales; family Muribaculaceae; genus Lepagella. Next base: position 124,534 of record CANPMT010000001.1, on the reverse strand, counting down.
TCGCCCGGTTTGCTCACATTGAAAGTGGCGCGGTAAACGCCAATCGGCAAACGTCCGTCATCACCCGGGGTGAAACTTCCGATGGGGAAATACTCCATCGAATCGTAGAACTCCTCGGTATCCTCAAGGTTGAATACCTCCCAGTTCTTAAGGTCGCACACAAAGGAATGTCCGTCGCGCACCTCAGTCACGGTCACCTTATCGGTGATACCCTTGAAATCCTTTATGGCACGTCCGAAGTTGATACGGCCCATGGCCTCCACGAGGAGGTCGAGCTGCGCCCCTTTCTTTACCGCCGGAATCTGCAGGGCTGTCTCACCCATGCGGCGGTCGAGCTTCCCGATATACTTGCCATCGATGAACACCTGCACGAAGTCGTGCGGGTCGCTTATGGTAAGGAGCGAAGGTGATGTGAGCTCAGGGAGCTGGGTGCGGTAGAGTATGGAGCCGAATCCCTGGTTGAACTCCTCCATTGTCTTGATGTCGGTCTCCCTCTTGCTCTCCGGCAGGTTGGCGAAGAGCGGGGCCACCTCAGTGAAGTCGAAAGGCTTGATGGCTATGGTAGGTATGGCCTTCGGCACGGCGGGGAGTTTCTTGTCGGAATATTTTGCCAAAGTATTGCGCAGGGCATGATACTTCGGAGTGGCCACACCCGATTCGCTTATAGGGGCGTCATAATCATAAGATGTCACATCGGGCGAGAATCCGGGTGAGTTGGCACCGGCCCAGTGACCCCAGTTGGTTCCGCCGTGAGTCATGTAGAGACTGAAAGAGATCCCTTTTGAGAGCATCTCGTCGATACCCTCCACCATGTCGGCCGCAGGACGTGTCTCATGGTTGCCACCCCATTTGTCGAACCATCCGCTCCAGAACTCCGAACACATCAGCGGGCTGTCGGGGCGCACCTCCTTAAGTTTGGCAAACTGCTGGTCGATATTCGCACCGGTTCCGAAGTTCATCGTCCAGATAAGGTCGTCAAGACCATTGTTGAGGAAGTTCGACGACCAGTCGCACTGGAAGAGGGTCACCTCATCGCCGAAATTCTTGCGCAGCAGGTCACGGATCTCGCTCACGTAAGCCTTGTCGGTGCCATAGGAGCCATATTCATTCTCCACCTGCACCATAATCAGCGGGCCACCCTTGTCGATAGTGAGGTCAGAAACCTGGTCGGCCACCGCTTTCTGGAATTTATCAACGCGCTCCATGAAATAGGGGTCCTGTTCGCGCAGGCGGATATCCTTCTTCTTAAGCAGCCACCAGGGGAGGCCACCCATCTCCCATTCGGCACACACATAGGGGCCGGGACGGAGAATCACATACATATCGTTGGCCTGGCAGAGGCGTATAAACTCAGCCAGGTCATTCTGTCCGGTGAAATCGAATTTGTCAGGTTCACTCTCATGGGCGTTCCAGAACACATAGAGGCAGACGGTGTTCATGCCGAGAGCCTTGCACATCTTGATACGGTGGTCCCAATACTCACGCGGAATACGGGGATAATGAAGTTCGGCAGCTTTCACCACGAAAGGTTCGCCGTTGAGAAGAAATGTGCCGTCGCCGGCCTTGAACGTATTGAGGGCAGTCACCTCCTTGGCCTGTTGAGGCTGCGAGGCACAGAAGGCCTGCGTTGAGCCGAACAGACCCATGACGGTCAGCAGCGACAATAAAGGTAGTCTTTTCATGATCAGGTATGGTTGGTATTATCTGTTGTTAGGTTGGTTTCAGAGGCATCCGCAGCGGGAGCCGTGAAAATTTTTACAAAAATATAAAAAACTTCCCAAACCTACCATACGTAAATCAATCAATGATGGGATGTAAATCGGCTAAAAAACTATCCCGCACCCTCCGTTTACAGAAAAACACCCACTCTTTACAGAAAAACCTACCATTATAGAAAGCCCCCGTCTCTCAGGCGAGACGGGGGTACAAACCAAATTATCATGAGTGATGTCAAGGCGTAAGAGCCTTGGGGAAGTCGTAGGTCAGTCGAGCTGCCATTCGAAAATGCCGGCTGAATTGTCGTCGGGGAGGGTTACCTCCAGTTTCATAGCGCGGGTCTTGACAGGGTCGAAGTTGACGGTGTTGGCCGCACCCTTGACTGTGCCATATCTGTCGGCGCCGGTCACAGGCTGCCAGTTGCCCGAGGCATCCTGATAGTAGATCTTCCACTCCTTCGGCACACGGCAGCCACCCCACGGGCCATCGTCATACCAATAGACGGTAGCACTCTGAACACTCTGCTCCTCGGGGAACTCATAGCTGAGCCATTCAGTAGAGCCCTGCTTCGGCCACCAGTGGGTGTAGGGCACCGAACGGTCGTTCTCATCCTTCGGCACAAGACGGTCGTTGAGCGAGCTCAGCGAATACATCTCGGAAGATGAATTGATCTTACTTGTGGAGGCCAGTGTGGGGGGCATCACGGGGCGTGAGGCACTCAGTTCCTGGGGGAGCCATACAGCCATATTGCCGCTGCCACGGTGGCACCATGCGTAATAAGGTATGAGGTTAAGCTGCACGTCACGGGTCTGAAGACGTCCCTTGTCGTCATAGCTGAGCACCTGGCCATCGGTCGAGAGCTCCACCAGACCGTAGAGCATATCCGGCTTCTCGGTTACGGTAAACTGCGGTTTCTGGTTGACGAAGATACTGAGCACATCGAAATCATTGTCCGGGAATTCGGCACAGTACACCACCGGACCTCTCTCGACGGCGATACGGCCACGGTCGGCCTCCACCTTATTGTTAGCCCTGACAGTGCGCGGCTCCATGTCGAGGTGCAGCTGCACCTTGTCACCCTTCTTCCAGTTGCGGCCGATAGTGAAATAGCCGTCGGGAGTGATGCTCCCCTCGGCCGGTTTCCCGTTCACCATAACAGTGTAGCCGGCGCGTTTCCCGTCGGAATAGGTGTAGAGGTCGCTCGGCACGGGATGATTCTTCACCCAGCCCGGTATGCGGATCTTAAGGTCGAACTTCCCGGCCTTGTTCTTATCCACAGTCAGGTCGATATCGCCGTTCCAGGGATAATTCGCACTCTGCGACAGAGTCACATCCTTACCGTTCACCTTCAGGTCGCCGGTGTTCGACATGAAGAGGTTGACATACACGTCGTCACCCTTCACGGCGTAGACATAGCCCGGAAGAGAGGGGATGAAACGGGCTATGTTAGAGGGACAGCAGGCGCATCCGAACCAGGGCTGGCGCTGATGCTGCCCCATGCTCTCAAGCGGGTTAGGGTAGAAGAAGCTGCCTCCATCAAGAGCCACACCCGAGATAAGGCCGTTATAGAGAGTGCGTTCGAGCACGTCATAATACTTCGAGTCGCCATGCAGCAGGAAGAGACGGTGGTTTACGTAGACATTGCCGATAGCGGCGCAGGTCTCGCAATAGGCCGACATATTTGGAAGCTCATAATTGGCACCGAAAGCCTCGCCATTGCTTGTGGCTCCGATACCGCCGGTGATATAATACTTCTTACCGACGATATTATCCCAGATACGGTCGATAGCCTTGATATAGGCGGAATCGCCCGTGAGGGCAGCCACGTCGGCCATTCCGGCATACATATAAGCGGCACGTACGGCATGGCCTACGGCCTCATCCTGCTCAATCACCGGTTTGTGGGCCTGGCTATACTCATCTGTGCGCGATGTATATCCGCGCTTGTCGAGGAAATACTTAGCCTGGTCGAGATACTTCTTGTCGCCTGTCACCAGATAGAGCTTGGCAAGAGCCATCTCGGCAATCTGATGTCCCGGCACACGGGCCACCTGACCCGGACCGTCACCGATCTCGCGACAGACGCAATCGGCATATTTTATGGCGATGTCAAGGAAATTACGCTTCCCTGTGGCCTGATAGTGGGCAATGGCACCCTCGATCATATGGCCGAGGTTATAGAACTCATGGCTGAGATCCTCCACAGCCTCCCAGCGCTTCGAACCGGCCCATTCATGCGGATGCTTCGGGTTCATGGTGCGGGCAGTGTAGAGATAACCGTCAGGTTCCTGTGCGGCCGCCACAATCACCAGTACGCTGTCGATATAATTCTCCAGGCGTTTGTCGGGATAGGTCTGGAGCAGATAGCTCGCACCCTCGATGGTCTTGTACACGTCGGTGTCGTCAAACGAGAAGCCCCCCACGTGGATAGTGTCGCAAGGGTGGGCAGCCTTCACGAAATTCTCGTAACGTCCCGTCTCCTCACATTTGCTGAAAGCGAGTGGAATAGTGGTCTCGCGGCTGGCCTTCAGGCGTTGTCCCCAGAAATTGTCGGTCACTTTCACCGCTGTGAAAGGCACCGGGTCGATAGGGTAGCCATGGGCTGACTTGGAAGATTTGGCCATCGCCGGCAAGGCGAGGGAGGCGATCAACGCCCCAGTCAGAAGTCTTTTCATTATAGGTTAACGTTAGTTTAAAGTTTGAAAAAATCAGTTTTTGATTAAAATATTTATAGAATTATTTGTAACTATAAAATATAATGCCTATTTTTGCTGTCGGAAAATATTGAGATTGTGAAGGCGGTATTTGTAAGTTAAATACTTTACTTCTCAATCATTGAATAATCACTGACGGCATAAATGGCCGTAAACTATTTGTCTAAGCCTTTGAAAAAGTTTAATTAGATAGTTTTTATCTATATTAACAGAGATTGTAATAACCTATTGTATAACCTAACGAGAAAAGAGATGAAAAACTTTATTCGAGTGTGTATTGGTGTCATTCTCTCGGTTGTGAGTTGCTGCATATTTGCAGGTTGCTCGGAAGAGACAATGCCAGAGAGGAATCAAGAGATTGTAAATGGAGTAGAGGGTATGGACCTGGTTGGTTATCTGCGACCCTCAGAGTCAGGAACCGGATGGTTGTTTGTGCCTGCAGAGGGATATGACAATCCTTTCGGGGAGGATGACTATGTGGAAGTGCTGAATGGGGATACTTCATACGAAGAGTATACGGAAGGATGCCTTATACAAGGTAAGTATGAACTTGTGGAGAATGAGACGGAGGAAGTCTCGCAGAGCAGAAGATATATTCTTCAGGTCTCTGAGATTAACCCCTACAAGATTCAGACAGCTGAAGAGGTTGAGAATAGGGAGATTGATGACATAGACTGCGTAGTGCTGAATGACAATCCCGTACTTCCGCTGACACGAGCACCATACCCTTCTGAGAATCGTGAGTTCAATCATTATAGCATCAATGTATATGTGCATGTTATAGTTGGAGAAGGAATGGTTACATCGCTGCCAAATGCGCAGGAGGAGGTAATCTCAAAATTGAATTCATATTATAAAGAAACCGGTTTGTCCTTTGTCGGAAAGGGATTGAACCTCATAATGAATTCAGTATTCAATAAAAGTAGTTATTCAAACATTTTTGCATTTACCCAAAGATATGCGCATGATGATGGTTTGGATATCTTTATACAAACAACCGTAAAATATTTAGGAGTAGCAGGGGTAACTATCAGTATTGGAGGAAGACAGGTTGTGACAAATCTGGCATATTATAATAATGCCTCAACGGTACCTCATGAAGTTGGACATGCATTAGGGCTCTATCATACGCATCATGGAACTGGAAATAACGAAAGGGGAATCCCTGAATTGGTAAATGGAAGTAATAGTGATGTGGCAGGTGATAGTATTCGGGATACACCTGCAGACCCTTGTATCTGGGACGGTAGCGATTTTGGAGTTGATGCAAATGGGGATGCCTATAAGCCAGATATCTACAACATGATGAGTTACAATAGAAAAGATTTGCGAACCAATGTAACTGCTGGTCAGTTGGAGAAAATGAATGAAGTACTTGCGAATAGCGCGGATTGGAGAAGTTCAAGAACCATGCTTTATCCATACACGATAACAGGCCCAAAGTCTGCTAAATCTACCACATTGTTTAAAACTAATTTTCCTGAGGAGGGAGATGTTAGTTGGAAGGTTGATTATACCACGTATACAAGTTCTACACAGACAACTTCAAAGAGTGTCATTCTATCTGATAGGGAGATATCATTATCCTCATTGGTTTCATCAACTAATTCTCAGAGATTTTCAGTTAAGGCAATAAGAAAAACTTCCAAAGGATACGTTTTTGCCACACCTGCAGTGACTGCCTATAATTTAGTGTTTACTTCACCTTCCTCTCGGCTTAAATATGTATGCAGTAAGTATGATGGGACTGTATATAGTAGTGGCACCATTGCGATCTCAGGAGTGACACAAACAATAAAAGCTTTGAAGGAGAGTACTGTGCAGTTCTATTTCTCAGACGCATGTGGCATTACTAATGAAGATGTCAATATTACTCTAATGAATCAGGCTTTGGTAAAAGTGCCAGCAGGAGGACATACATTTAACTGTGGTGCAACAGTTGCAGTTAACAGATACAATGGTGCTTTATATATATTATGGTTCAGAATATATAATTGTGCCAATTGCTGTTGAGGTAAATGCAAATTAAGAAATGAGCTTTACACCGGATCGTAGGATAATGTTAATGAAGGACACCTGCCCGCATATATGTAGGCAGGTGTTTAAGTTTGGCGTCAATCCCGGAGAATTCGCAGGGAAACAGGATGAGAAAGGGGGTGAGTGATTGGTAAATATATCCGATTTGGTGTTCTATAAGTCTGATATTTGAAAAATATGTTTTATAACATATAAAAATAATTTGGTGGCGAATTTTTGAGTGTTAATTTTACACCCAAAATCAGAATGGCACCTATGACAGGCGATTTCTACAAACCAGCAAGATGAATAACCTTAAACATCAAGCAATATGAAACAACTTCCCATTGCAGCAGGCCTGGGAATGCTGTTGGCGTTAGGCGCATGCGGCACAGGCCATGACACAGCGAAGCTTACAAAGTCAGGGTTGAACCCCGAGAATTTCAAGGCTGAGTACAGAGGCGACTCTACAGCCCTCTACACTCTCACTAACGAGAAAGGCACCGAGGCGTGCATCACCAACTTCGGCGGACGCCTTGTGTCGCTGATGGTGGCCGATAAAAACGGCAAGATGCAGGATGTCGTGCTCGGTTTCGACAGCGTGCAGGCTTACTTCCCCGAGAACAATCTCTCCGATTTCGGTGCATCGATCGGCCGCTACGCCAACCGTATCAACCAGGGACAGTTTGTTATCGACGGCGACACCATCCAGTTGCCCCGCAATAACTTCGGCCATTGCCTCCACGGTGGCGGAGAACTTGGCGACTATGGCTGGCAATACCGTGTGTATCAGGCTCGCCAGCTCAATGACTCCACTCTGGAACTGACAATGAAATCGCCCGACGGCGACAACAAGTTCCCGGGTAATCTCACAGCTGTGGTGACCTACACTCTGCGCAATGACAATGCGCTCGACATCAAGTATAGCGCCACTACCGACAAGCCCACTATTGTAAATCTCACCAACCATTCTTATTTCAACCTCTCGGGCGATCCCTCCCATCCCGTCACCGACAACCTCCTGCAGGTTGTGGCTTCAGGTTACACACCGGTTGATTCAACTTATATGACCACCGGCGAGATAGCCTCGGTTGAGGGCACACCTTTCGACTTCCGCACACCCTCTCAGTTGGGTACGCATATAAAAGACTTCTCAAACGAGCAGATCAAGAACGGCAATGGCTACGACCATAACTTCGTGCTTGACAACAACTGCGACATCAACACCCTCGCCGCCAGTCTCTACAGCCCCACGAGCGGAATCCAGATGGATGTCTACACCAACGAGCCCGGCATCCAGATCTATTCCGGCAACTTCCTTGACGGTTCAGTGACAGGAAAGAAGGGAAAGGTATATCAGCAGCATGACGCCATCTGCCTCGAGACCCAGCACTATCCCGACAGCCCCAACAAGCCGCAGTGGCCGAGCATTCGTCTCAACCCGGGCGAGACCTACAATTCGGAGTGCATATATAAATTCTCGGTTAAGCAGTAATCTTTTCAACTAACTACCATAATACCTTTAAAACCTAACAATTATGCATACCTTAGACTGGATAGTCGTCGGACTATTCGCCTTGGCGCTCATTGCCATCATCTGGTGGGTGATGCGTCAGAAACAAAACAACGCGGCCGACTACTTCTTGGGTGGTAAGGACGCTACCTGGATTGCAATCGGTGCGTCGATTTTCGCGTCCAATATCGGTTCGGAGCATCTTATCGGTCTTGCCGGCTCCGGCGCATCAAGCGGTATGGCCATGGCCCACTGGGAGATCCAGGGCTGGATGATCCTGCTTCTCGGCTGGGTGTTTGTGCCGTTCTACACACGTTCGATGGTAATCACAATGCCTGAGTTCCTCGAGCGTCGTTTCAACCCGCAGTCGCGTACCATCCTCTCTGTAATCTCGCTGATCAGCTACGTGCTCACCAAGGTGGCTGTGACAGTCTATGCCGGCGGCCTCGTGTTCCAGCAGGTGTTCGGCATCGACACACTCTGGGGCATCGACTTCTTCTGGATTGCAGCTGTAGGTCTTGTGCTCATTACCGCAGTCTATACCATCATCGGCGGTATGAAATCGGTGCTCTACACCTCAATTCTGCAGACACCGATCCTTCTGCTCGGTTCAATCATTATCCTCGTACTCGGTCTGAAGGAACTTGGCGGCTGGGATGAGATGATGCGCATCTGCTCTGCCGTAGAGGTGAATGAGTATGGCGACACCATGACAAATCTTATCCGCGACAACCGCGACGGCCAGTATCCCTGGCTCGGTGCCCTTATCGGCTCAGCTGTAATCGGTTTCTGGTACTGGTGTACCGACCAGTTCATCGTACAGCGTGTGCTTTCAGGCAAGAATGAGAAGGAGGCCCGCCGCGGTACCATCTTTGGCGCTTACCTCAAGCTTCTCCCTGTATTCCTCTTCCTTATCCCCGGTATGATCGCCTTCGCTCTGCATCAGAAAATGGGTTCATTCCTTCCGATGCTCCCCAGCGGCATGCCCAACAGCGACGCTGCTTTCCCGACACTGGTGGCCAAGCTGCTCCCCGCCGGTGTGAAGGGTCTGATTGTGTGCGGTATCCTCGCCGCCCTCATGAGCTCATTGGCTTCGCTCTTCAACTCATCTTCCGCACTGTTCACCATCGACTTCTATCAGCGTTTCCGTCCCAACACACCTCAGAAGAAGCTTGTTGCAATCGGCCAGGCTGCCACAGTGGTGATTGTGATTCTCGGTATCCTCTGGATTCCGGTGATGCGTTCGGTCGGCGATGTGCTCTATCTCTATCTGCAGGATGTGCAATCGGTTCTTGCTCCGGGTATCGCCTCGGCCTTCCTCATGGGTATCGTGTGGAAACGCACCTCAGCCCAGGGTGGTATGTGGGGTCTTCTCTCAGGTCTTATCATCGGTTGCACCCGTCTTGGCGCGAAGATATTCTACAGCAACGCAGTTGAGCCTGCCGACAACTGGTTCAAATACCTCTTCTTCGACTGCAACTGGCTCTTCTTCTGCGGATGGATGCTCCTCTTCTGCCTTGCAGTGGTGTTTGTTGTGAGTCTCTGCACAAAGGCTCCGGATCCGGCCAAGATACAGGGTCTGGTGTTCGGAACGTCGACACCCGAGCAGCGTCTGGCCACACGCCAGAGCTGGAACGGCTGGGATGTGCTCAACTCCATCATCATCTTGGGCATAACCGTAGCGTTCTATATCTACTTCTGGTAAACAGTTTGTTAAAGAGGGTTATCTTACCGTTGGCTACGGTTGAGCAACCGTTAAATAACGGTAAGATAACCAGTCCCTCCTCAACTACTATTCTGTAAACATCGTTTTAAGTTATGACAACTCAAAATCATGCCTACAGTTCAGTCCCGAAGTTTCATGTGGGCGTCGACTGCATAATCTTCGCCGTGAATCATGACAGACTGAATGTTCTGTTGGTAAAGAGGGATTTTGAACCTGAAAAGGGTAAATGGTCGCTCATAGGTGGTTTCGTCGGCAACAACGAGAGTGTCGATGAGGCAGCCCAGAGGGTGCTCCGCGATCTTACCGGACTCGACAACGTCTTCATCCGGCAGATAGGTGCCTTCGGCGAGATTGACCGTGACCCGGGCGCGAGGGTTATATCAGTGGCATATTTCGCGTTGCTCAACATGCAGGATGTCGATATGGGTGAGGTAAATGCCCATAAGGCCGTATGGGTTGATGTAGACGATCTTCCTGAGCTCGGTTTCGACCATCCCCTGATGATACGGCAGGCTCTGTCGGTGATGCGACGCAAGATATTGGCCGATGCCCTGGCATTCAATCTCCTTCCGGAGTTTTTCACACTCACCCAGCTCCAGACACTCGTGGAGACAGTGACCGGAAAGGAACTCGATAAACGGAACTTCCGCAAACGCATAGCGGAGATTCCCGGGGTGGAGCAGACTGACCTTATCGACAAGGAATCGTCGAAACGGGGAGCGCGGCTCTATCATTACATACAGAATTAAACCTGATAACAATATCATAAGATATGCTTGAACAGTTGAAAAAAGAGGTTTGCGACGCTAACCTCGAACTCGTGGCCCATGGCCTGGTGATCTTCACCTGGGGCAATGTCTCCGGCATTGACCGTGAGAAGGGTCTCGTGGTAATCAAGCCCTCCGGCGTAAGCTACGACAACATGAAGCCCGAGGATATGGTAGTGGTTGACCTCGCCACCGGCAAGGTGGTGGAAGGCACCCTCAAACCATCATCCGACACCCCCACACATCTCGCCCTCTACCGCGCATTCCCTGAAATCGGCGGTGTGGTGCATACCCATTCAACCTTCGCCACAGCGTGGGCGCAGACCGGCAAGGACCTTCCCAACATCGGGACAACTCATGCCGACTATTTCCATGACGCGGTGCCCTGCACCCGACCCATGACAGAGACAGAGGTCAAGGGTGACTATGAGCTGGAGACGGGTAACGTGATTGTGGAGACATTCAAGGGGCTCAACCCCGTGCATACCCCGGGTGTGCTGGTAAGCAACCATGGCCCCTTCACATGGGGCAAGGACCCGCACGAGGCTGTACACAACGCCGTTGTGCTGGAGCAGGTGGCGAAGATGGCGTTCATAGCCTTCACCATCAATCCACAGCTTACGATGAACCCCCTGCTGGTTGAGAAGCACTTCAACCGCAAGCATGGCCCCAACGCCTATTACGGTCAGAAATAAATAAGGCGACATAACAACTAACCGACAAAGTCAAATAAGATAATAATTCAGTTAAATCCTCATAAAGCTAACAACCATGTTTGAGAATTATGAAATCTGGTGGGTAACCGGCGCCCAGCTCCTTTACGGAGGCGATGCCGTAGTGAAAGTAGACGCTCATTCACGTGAGATGGTGGACGGCCTCAACAAGTCAGGCAACCTCCCCGTGAAAGTTGTATATAAAGGCACAGCCAACTCCTCGAAAGAGGTAAGCGAGATCATGCTCGCTGCCAACAACGACCCCAAGTGTGCGGGTGTGATAACCTGGATGCACACATTCTCTCCCGCGAAGATGTGGATCCGCGGTCTGCAGCAGCTCAACAAACCTCTGCTCCATTTCCACACACAGTATAACGCCGAGATTCCATGGAACGACATGGATATGGACTTCATGAACCTCAACCAGAGCGCCCATGGCGACCGTGAGTTCGGCCATATCTGCACCCGTATGCGTATCCGTCGCAAGGTGGTCGTAGGTCACTGGACTGATCCCGAGGCTCAGAAGAAGATTGCCGTATGGGAGCGCGTGGCTGTGGCATGGGCTGACTCTCAGGATTGCCTAATTCTCCGTTTCGGCGACCAGATGAACAATGTGGCCGTTACCGACGGCGACAAGGTTGAGGCTGAACAGCGTCTCGGCTATCATGTTGACTACACTCCGGTGAGCGAGCTCATGGAGTATCATAAGAAAATCAAGGAGGAGGATATCAAGGCTCTCGTGGAGACTTACTTCAACGAGTATGTAGTGGCTGACGACCTCAAGGATCCCGCTTCAGAGGGTTACAAGAAGATCTGGAACGCCGCACATGCCGAGCTTACTCTCCGCGCCATCCTCACCGCCAAGGGCGCGAAGGGCTTCACAACCAACTTCGACGACCTCGGCACAGCCGATATCAACGATCCCAAGTTTGTAGGTTTCGACCAGATTCCGGGTCTTGCCTCACAGCGTCTCATGGCCGAGGGTTATGGCTTCGGCGCAGAGGGCGACTGGAAGAGCGCTGCCCTCTACCGCACTGTATGGGTGATGTCGGAGGGTAAGGGTTGCTCATTCCTTGAGGATTACACCCTCAACTTCGACGGCGAGAAGAGCTCTATCCTCCAGGCACACATGCTTGAGGTATGTCCGCTCATCGCTGAGGAGAAACCCCGTCTGGAGGTTCACTTCCTCGGAATCGGTATCCGCAAGAGCCTCACCGCACGTCTCGTGTTCACATCTCGTCCGCAGCCCGGCATCACTGCCACTGTGGTTGACCTCGGCAACCGTTTCCGTCTGATCGCCAACGACGTTGAGTGCATCAAGTCGAAACCCCTTCCCAAGCTCCCGGTGGCTTCCGCTCTCTGGATTCCTATGCCCAACTTCGAGACAGGCGCAGCTGCCTGGATTCTCGCAGGTGGAACACACCACTCCTGCTTCTCTTACGAGCTCACCCCCGAATATTGGGAGGACTATGCCGAGATCGCAGGTATCGAGATGGCACACATCAACGCCCACACCACAATTCCGGCATTCAAGGATTCGCTCCGCTGGAATGAGGTATACTACATGCTCAACAAGTCACTTTGCTAAATTCCCGCGTCATGCCTGAAAAAGCAAAAGCAACCATCGAATCGGGTAAAGCCATCCTCGGCATAGAGTTTGGCTCTACCCGTATCAAGGCTGTTCTCATCGACGAGAACAACAACCCCATAGCCCAGGGTAGCCATGAATGGGAGAACCAGCTTGTGAACGGTCTGTGGACCTACAGTCTGGAGGCAATCTGGTTTGGTGTGCAGGACTGCTACCGCGACCTGCGCGAGAATGTGAAATCGCAGTATGGCGTTGAGCTTACCGAGCTGGCAGCCATTGGCGTGAGCGCGATGATGCACGGCTATATGCCCTTCGACAAAGAGGGGAATATGTTGGCACCCTTCCGCACCTGGCGCAACACCAACACCGGAGAGGCAGCCAAGATACTTTCCGAGCTTTTCGAATACAACATCCCGCTCCGCTGGAGCATCTCGCATCTCTATCAGGCCATCCTCAACGGTGAGGAGCATGTGAGCGAGATTGATTTCATAACCACACTTGCAGGCTACATCCACTGGCAGCTTACCGGTGAGAAGGTAATCGGCATAGGTGATGGCAGCGGTATGATTCCCGTTGACCCCGAGACCAAGAATTATTCAGCGAAGATGGTCGAGAAGTTTGACCATCTTGTAGCCGACAAGGGTTATAGCTGGAAGCTCGAGGAGATTCTTCCCAAGATCAAGCTTGCCGGAGAGAATGCCGGCACGCTTACAGAGGAGGGTGCGAAACGCCTCGACATCTCCGGCAATCTGAAGGCAGGTGTGCCTGTATGTCCTCCCGAGGGTGACGCAGGCACCGGCATGGTTGCCACCAACGCTGTGAAGCAGCGCACCGGTAACGTGTCGGCCGGCACATCATCCTTCTCAATGATTGTGCTTGAGAAGGAGTTGAGCAAGCCCTATGAGATGATCGATATGGTTACGACTCCCGACGGCAGTCTTGTGGCCATGGTGCATTGCAACAACTGCACATCCGACCTCAATGCCTGGGTAGGTCTCTTCCGTGAGTTTACTGAACTGCTCGGAGTTGAGGTTGACATGAACGAGATCTACGGCAAGCTTTACAACAATGCCCTGAAGGGAGATCCTGACTGTGGCGGAGTGCTTTCCTACAACTACTTCTCCGGAGAGCCTATCACCGGGTTGGCAGAGGGTCGTCCGTTGGTAATACGTACGGTAGGTAACCGTTTCACTCTTGCCAACTTCATGCGGGCCAACCTTCATGCCGCAGTTGCCTGTCTGAAGATTGGCAACGACATCCTCTTCAACGACGAGAAGATCAAGGTAGACCGTATCACCGGTCACGGTGGACTCTTCAAGACACCCGGAGTAGGGCAGCGTATCCTTGCAGCCGCGCTCAACTCGCCCATCTCCGTAATGGAGACAGCTGGCGAGGGTGGAGCCTGGGGTATGGCACTCTTGGCCGGTTACATGGTCAACAATGTCAACCATCGCAACTTGGCCGACTATCTTGAGATGGAGGTATTCGGAGGGAACACCGGCTTGAGCATCTCCCCGACAGAGGAGGATGTAGCCGGCTTCAACGCCTACATCGAGAGCTACCTCAAGTCGCTCCCCGTGGAGGAGGCCGCCGTAGCCCACCACGTGTGAGAAATAATCCCGGCACGCGCGGAAATTAATCTGGCACGTGTGAGAAATAAAAAGTCATAACAGCAAAGGCCCGGATTCATCTGAAATCCGGGCCTTTTCTTCGCTTCATGGTCAGGCGGCGGGGCGGCGGCTGCCGGAGGCGCGGAGAAGGGAGAGGGCGCCGGCTGCGAGACCGAAGAAGATGGCTCCTCCGAGACAGAATCTCACCGAGACTGTCATGGGCGCCGTGATGGCGAAGATCAGAGTCACGAATGTGGCTCCCAAGGTCTGTCCCACAAGGCGCGCCGTGCTCTGCATCCCACCGGCTCCCCCGGTGCGCTTTATCGGCGTGGCCATTACCATGACTATGTTGTTGGGGGTCTGGTAGAGGCCAAACCCTATGCCGCAGATGGTCATGCGCCACACTATATCCCAATGGCTGCAGCCCGGAGTCACAAGCAGCATCAGTACAACACCTATGGCGTAGACACCCATGCCGCAGGCCGCCGTGATGGCCGGATTATGCCGTTCGATAAACCGCGCAGCCAATGGCGACACAATCATCGTGGCGATCGACCATGGGGTCATCAGCAAGCCGGTCATTATCTCCGAGAATCCGAGCAGGTTCAGAAAGAGGAAGGGGAGGGAGATCATCGCCAGATTCTGCGCTATGAATGAGCAGGTTGAGGTGACGATGCTCTGGCTGTAGAGCTTGATGCGGAAGAGGTCGACAGGCAGCATAGGATATTCGCGGTGGAGCTGACGCCTCACATAGAATATACCGATTACAATACCGGCAATCAGCAGAAGTGCCACAACGTGAAGGTCGCCTTTGCGGGCAAACGATCCCAAGGCATAGAAGATAAGGCCGAAAGTCAGCACGTTCTCGATAGCGCTTATCCAGTCGTAGCGGCGCACTTTGTCGCGCGGCGGATTCTGCGGCAGAAGACGGTAGCCCAATATGAACACCACCACACCGATGGGGAGGTTGATTATGAAGAGCCAATGCCAGGAGGCTATCGAGAGAAGCGCTCCCGCTATCGACGGCCCGGCCGCCGTGGCTATGGCTATCACCATGGCATTGAGTGCCAGACCACGCCCCAATACCTCGCGGGGATATATGATGCGGGTCAATGCTATGTTGACACCCATGATGCAGGCTGCCCCGAACCCCTGCAAGGCACGCGATATGATTATCATGGTGAATGACTGCGAGGCGGCGCACAGTCCGGAGGAGATGGTGAATATGGCCACTCCAGTCAGAAAACATCGCTTGTAACTGAAGAGGTCGCCCATCGACGACACCGGAAGCAACAGCATCGTTATGAACAGCTGATAGATGGTTATTATCCATACGGCTGCTGAATCCGATATGCCGAACTTCACGGCCATTACCGGTACGGCCACATTTACCAACGTGACGTCGAGCACCGTCATGACCAGCACCAGAAGTATGGCCACGATAGCGATGTTTTCGCGTATCGAGAATTTGGGAGTTGCCATTTTAACGTCGTTTAAGCAGAAGTGAGTTTGTTACCACCGACACACTGCTGAAGGCCATTGCGGCTCCGGCAAGCATCGGGTTGAGAAGGAATCCGTTGACAGGGTAGAGCACACCGGCGGCCAACGGCACACCGATAATGTTGTAGATGAATGCCCAGAAGAGGTTCTGGCGTATGGTGCGCACTGTGGCCTTGGAGAGGCGTATCGCTTCCGGAATCTTTGTGAGGTCGGCCGATACAATTGTCATCTTGGCGACTTCAATGGCTATGTCGCTCCCGGTGCCCATGGCAATGCTCAGGTCGGCCACCGCCAATGCCGCACTGTCGTTGATGCCGTCGCCCACCATGGCCACATGTTTCCCTTCGTTCTGCAGCTTCTCCACAAACTCGGATTTATCCTGAGGGAGCACCTCGGCCTTGACGTGGGTTATACCCGCCTTGCGCGCTATGGCGCGTGCGGTGGCCTCATTGTCGCCGGTGAGCATATACACCTCTATCCCCATCTTCTCAAGTTCGGCCACCGCTTTGGCTGACCCCGGTTTTATAGGATCGGTTATGCCGATGAGGGATATGACTCCGGAGGCGTCGGCAAACCATACCAATGTATTCGCCTCGTCAGAGAGCCGCTTCGCCTCCGCTGCAACCTCAGCCGTCATCGGGATGTTGTTCTCCTCCATCATACGACGGTTGCCGGCATAATATGTCACTCCGTTGAAGGTGGCCTTGACACCGCGTCCGGTGACGCTGTCGAAACCGCTGACCTCAACCGAATGCGCCGCTTTGAAATGGTCGGTTATGGCCCGCGCCAAGGGATGTTCCGACGCGCTCTCCATAGCCACGAGAATAGCGTCGCTGTCGGCTACCTCGCGGAATCGTGCCACATTCTCCACCACAGGATGCCCCTCGGTGATTGTGCCGGTCTTATCCAGTACCACGGCATTTATGCGGGGTGCGGCCTCAAGCGACTCCGCATCCTTTATCAGTATACCCTTCTCGGCTCCTTTCCCTATCCCCACCATTATGGCGGTGGGGGTGGCCAGACCCAAGGCGCAGGGGCAAGCTATGATAAGCACTGTCACCGCCGCCAAAAGTCCATGGGAGAATCCCTCCGAATGATCGCAGGTAATCCAGATTATAAATGCTATCACCGCTATCGAGATAATAACTGGCACGAAGACAGCCGCTATCTTGTCGACAAGCTGCTGCACCGGAGCCTTGCTCCCCTGGGCATCCTGCACCATGCGGATAATCTTGGAGAGAAGAGTGTCGCTGCCGGTCTTCTCAGCCCGGAAACGGAATGAGCCTGTGCCGTTGATTGTGCCGGCATAGACCTTCGCCCCGGCCTGTTTCTCAACCGGTATCGGTTCGCCGCTGAGCATCGACTCGTCGACATACGATGAGCCGTCGGTGACAACTCCGTCAACGGCAATCCGTTCACCGGGACGCACCATCACCGTGTCACCCTCTTTAAGCTGCTCGACAGGAATCTCCACCTGGGCTCCCTCTCCGTCAATCACCATGACTGTCTTAGGCTGAAGTCCCATCAGTTTCTTGATGGCAGAAGAGGTGTTACCCTTGGCTTTGCTCTCCATCATGCGGCCCAAGAGGATAAAGGCCACAATCACAGCGGCGGCTTCAAAATAAACGTGGGGATGTATCCCCTTCGAGAGCCAGTAGGAGGGCCAGAGCATGTTGGCAACGCTGAAGAGCCATGCTATGCCGGTGCTCAATGCCACCAAGGTATCCATGTTGGCCGACTTGTGGCGCAGCTGTTTCCAGGCACCCACAAAGAAACGGCGCCCGAACCAGAACACGACCGGAGTGGAGAGTATGAGCATTATAAGGTTGGCAAAGGGCATGTGCATGAAGAACATACCGATCACTACCACAGGAGCTGAAAGGACAATGGCCCATATGGTGGCGGTCTTCAACTGCCGGTAATTCTCAGCCTGACGGCGTTCCACCTCCTCGGTGGCTTCGTTGAAGAGGAGGTCGTAGCCGGCATCGCGCACAGCCTGCTGCAGCCGGAGGGGTGAGGTCTGCGAGGGGTCATACTCCACGTTGGCTGTCGAGGTGGCGAAATTCACCCCCGCGCTCTTCACACCCGGTGTGCCCTTGAGGGTCCTCTCCACATGGGCCGCACATGCGGCGCAAGCCATACCGGTGACAGGGAAATTATTTTTGATACTTTTCGGCATTACAAATCAATAAATTGAGAGGTTGATATATATTTAGTGGTTATATCATGCTGCGAGAGGAGGGTGGAAATCTGAGGAATCCCGGAGGGTGTCTCCCCGTCGGGATGAAGCAGGATAAACTCACCTCCGAAATCGGTGGGGATAGGGTAGCGTCTGCGATGTGCGTCCCACATGGCGGCAAGTGTCTCAGCCATCCTCTCCTGATGCTCGGCTACGTGGGGTATAATCACGATATCCACATCGCGCCAGGCCTTCAGCAGATTGGCGAAAGCGGCCTCCGTAGCCTCGCGGTCCTCACCTGAGGGGAGGTGATGGAAGCGCACCCCTTCGCGGTAGGCCATCTCACGACCTGCCTCCGCGTCGAAACCGAATATGGCCACGCGGAAACCCCTGCGCAGATACCTGCGGGCGATATCCATCCCCAAGGGAGTGGTGCCGGCTGCCACGAGCACGCGGCGTTTCACTGCCGAGGGTCTTGAGGCCGCCGAGAGAGATGACCGTAGACGGCCTGTGCGTAAATCCTCCATACGTTGTTCAAGGTAATTATCTGCCATACTGAAACAAGTTTTATAATTGTGATGTGAACCGGCATGAGGGATAGGCCGTACACCCTAAGAACTCACCATGAGTACCTTTACGTATACCTAACGCGCTGCCGCATCGCGGGCAGACACCCTGTCGGATAAGGCGCGACGATTTCGAGGCCGCCTCCCGGGCATACCGTGTATGGTCGCGGCGCGATTTACGGCTCTTGTCGTTGAGCTCACGCAGGCGTGTGGCCAGAAGTTCAATCTCATCCTGCTCATATATGCAGTCGCGCCGTTTTATCTCATTGCGCAGTCCCTGGAGACGGGTCACAATCTTCGACTCATCGAGCACGACAGCCTTACGGCGGCGCCACCAGCTGCGGCTTACGCTCTCCTCGGGATTGAACGTGCGCGACGTATGCTTGTCGCGCAGCAATGTGCGGTGCTCCACTATGTCGTCGGCCTCGATCTCAAGGCGCGATGCCTCGGTGAAGACCACCATCGAAACCGGCTCGATACCCGGAAGAAGCTTTGACAACAGCCGGATATGGGTGGCATTCTGCAGGAGCGGGTTATAGAATGAACGGGTCTGCATCCAGAGCTTCTGCTGCCAATATTGCGAATGCTCGGAGCCGGAGATCCGACCCTTATGGCTCTTGGTCTCGATTACGAATACCCCCCGGGTGCTCAGCAGGATATGGTCAATCTGCACAGTGCGCCCATCCTTGTCGGCAATCAGGAGGTCGTCGATAAGGATATTGCTCCGTTTGCGCAGACGGCGCAACTCGCGGCTGACGCGCTTTTCACCGCGCCGACCGTTACGTGCAGCGCGTCCGCGACGCCAACGCCACATCCCCCATACTGAGAGAAGCAGCAGAGCCAGCGCGCCGCAGAGAATCCATCCTAATCTGTCGATAATCTCTTCCATAACAACAACACACCCTGCCATCGGGTTGAAAGATGGGCAGGGTGTGCAAAGATAATAAAAAATAGTGGAAATGCGTAGACTGAAATTTTAATTGTGCCAGGAATAGGTTTTAATCCTAAAATTCGTAACTTTGCATTACTGAATAAATTCGTTAGATTATGAAACATCTATTATCATCGCTTGCCATGATGGCAGCCTCATTGACGGGCACGGCAGCCAACGCGCCGTTTACTGTCGACCGCGTGGAGCCGCCTTACTGGTGGACCGGAATGCGGCAGGATACTCTCCAGCTGATGCTTCATGGCAAGGATATCGCCGGAGCTACCGCCTCGCTTGAGTATCCTGATGTGAGAATCATCGAGCAGGTGAAACTCGACAATCCGAATTATCTCTTCCTCTATCTTCAGATTGACCGCGATGCCCGTCCCGGCACACTTGATCTGAAACTCTCGGAGGGTAAGAGGAGTGTCAAGGTGCCCTATACTCTGAAAGCGCGTAAGGCCGGGTCGGAAAACCGGAAAGGTTTCGACTCGTCAGATGTGCTCTATCTTATCATGCCCGACCGCTTCGCCTCAGACGGACGCGATGAGAGGAAAGCCGTGAAGGATTTGGATTACCCGGTCACCGCCGACCGCAGCAATCCCAATGGCCGGCATGGTGGCAATATCGGAGGTCTGCGTCAGCATCTCGATTATATCGACTCGCTCGGCGTGACCGCCGTATGGGTATGCCCGGTGCTTGAGAATGATATGAAGGGTGGTGCCTATCATGGCTATGCCACTACCGACTATTACAGAATTGACCCCCGTCTGGGCACTAATGAGGAGTGGCGCGAATTTATCGACGAGGCCCACCAGCGGGGCATAAAGGTGGTGATGGATATGATATTCAACCACTCGGGCGACAACCATCCCTGGATGAAGGATATGCCTTCGAAAGACTGGTATAACAACACCGAGAAATATGTGCAGACAAATTACCGTCTCTCCACGCTTCATGACCCCTATGTGAGCGATTATGACAAGAGCCGCACCGTCGATGGCTGGTTTGTGAAGGGTATGCCCGACCTGAACCAACGTAATCCGCACCTGATGAGGTATCTGATTCAGAACTCAATCTGGTGGATAGAGGATGCCGGTATCGACGGGATTCGCATGGATACGTATCCCTATGCCGATTTCAACGGTATGGTTTCCTGGCTCAAGGCTGTCCGCAAGGAGTATCCCGATTTCAATATCGTGGGTGAGTGCTGGTATGAAAATGAGGGTGGCGAGGCCTTCTGGCAGAGGGGTTCCTATACCAACCGTCAGGGTGATCCGGAGCTTGAGACAGTCATGGATTTCGTGCTGTCGCAGAAGGCCCGCGACGCCTTCTCAGGCGAGACGGGTGAATGGACAGGACTTAACAAGATATATGACCATCTCGCCCTTGATTACCTTTTCCCGAATCCGTCGAAGATACTTACCTTCCTCGATAACCATGACACCGACCGATTCCTGCTCGAGGAGCCGGAAAATTTAGGATGGTGGAAACAGGCGCTCGCGTTCCTGCTCACCTCGCGCGGCATACCCCAGCTATATTACGGCACCGAGATACTGATGAACGGTTCGAAGGAGAAGAGCGACGGCTACATACGTCTGGATATGCCGGGCGGTTTCCCTGACGACAGCGGAGAGGTGAATGCCTTTACCGGTAAGGGCCTGACCGCGAAACAGAAGGAGGCCCTCGACTTCATGAAGAGGGTGCTTCATTGGCGTAAGGGTAACGATGTGATAGCGAAGGGGAGTCTGCGCCATTTCATGCCATATCAGGGTGTCTACGTCTACGAGCGCAGGTTGGGCGACCGTCAGGTTGTTGTCATGATGAATGGCAATGATGACGAGGTGACAATGGATATGGAGCAGACGCTGGAGATATTACCTTACGGCACGAAGCTCACCGATATGCTCACCGGAGAGCCTGTCACCATAACCGAGAAGATGACATTCGCTCCACGCGCCCTTTATATCCTTGAAAATTAAACTGCTTATCAAATTGGTTTCATGAAACGATTCACGTCGATACATAATCTTTTGTCGGCTTACATAAGGAGGTTTGGAGAAGGAGGTAACCGTCAGTTATGGTATCTCCTGATGGTGGTTTCGGTCTTGGGTATGATGGACATACCCGGGTCGCGGCTACTAACCAGTCCTCTCTGTATCCAGTGGATTTGTATCGTACTGATTGCGTTTCTGAAAGCCACCGTTTTTGTGGTTTTGCTGCGGCTATGCCGGAGATGGAGGTTCGCCTCCATCATGGCATGGCTGTTGACAGCGCTTCACGTATTGCTTTGCGTGGTGAATTTCGTAAGCTTTGAATTCTACGGTTTTGGAATTTCACACAAACTGATGGTAGTGGTTCTGCAGACCAACGGCGATGAGACCAAAGAGTTTCTGCCCGGTCTGTGGAACAATCTTTCAGCCGCCGTCTTCACAACAGGATTCTGGTGCTGGACAGCTGGCATAATAGCCGGAGATCTCCTGATGGTAAGAATGAGACCGAAATTGTCAGCAGGGGTTATATTAGCAGGTTCTGTAGCGGGAGTTGTGGCATTAGTGTCATACATGGCAGGTTTGCACAACGGACGGAATTCATTCTTCCTGACGGTGCGTACTGTCAAGAATATTGTGGAGGTGAGACGGGAGCAACGCGAGATTGCATTGCTGCTCGCCAAAATTAATGATAATGACCGGGACTATGTGGCCAGCTCCACCTATAAGGCGCACACGGTGGTGATGATAGTTGGGGAATCTGCATCAAGAGGACGGTTGTCGCTCTATGGCTATCCGTTGCCTACGAGTCCGCGGTTGGAGGCCATGCGCGACTCCCTGTTTGTGTATACGGAGGCGATAGGTTCATCAGTGACAACCTCCGGCAACATGGCCAGGATCCTCACATTGAAGAAAGATGATACGGTGGATGGAGATTGGTGGAACTATCCGTTGCTTATCGATATCTTCAAGGGGGCCGGTTACAAGACTTATTGGCTTTCAAATCAGGAACGGACGGGAATATGGTCAAACAGTTCAGGAGTGATAGCCGGGAGAGCTGACGTGGTGAATTATGTGGGGGTGGAGAGTTCGGAAGATGCGTTGCTTCAGAAATATGACGAAGCATTATTGCCCGAGGTAAGGAAGGCATTGGCGGATGGAGACAGAGCCAGATTTATCGGGGTGCACATGTATGGGTCACACACAGCATACAAGAAGCGTTATCCGGGTGAAAGGAGATATTTCACCGGTAAAGATGTGGAGCGGGCAATGCCGCGGGCTTGGATGACTCCTGAGAAATATGAGGTGGATGCCACCTATTCCAATTCCATCAGGTATTCAGATTCAATAGTGAGCTGTATATTCAGGGATGTGGCGCTGCTGAAAGAGCCTGCGGTAGCCATATATTTTTCCGATCATGGAGAGTGTGTTTACGATTACAGTGATTTCAGAGGACGGGATGAGAGATTCGTGGAGGTGCCGTATGTAGTGTATGCCAATGAGGCATACCGCAGGGAGAATCCGGAGATGATGGAAGCCTTGCGGGAGTCTGTAGGAAAGAGAATCTCTACAGCCAACGTAGGCTACACGTTGATGACTCTTACCGGTACAGAGTACAATGGATATGACGGTGAGGATGATGTCCTGTCACCACAGTTTAAGGAACGTCGGCGTTATGTGGATGAGGTAATCTGGAAATATGACCGCGAAAGATAAAGCTATGGGTTATCAGGTATAGGATTTATCGGCCGCCGGATGTGAGAGATATGAATTTCGGAAAGAATTTATGCAGTAAGGCATAGAGTGCTGTGATTCCACCAACTAATATTACGTAAGAAAGGAGAATCATAACTGTTCCGGAGGGGGAACCGTCGGCCGGCTTGAATGTAGCTATGACTGTGTGATACAGTATACGCTGCAGAGGATAGTGTGTGACATAGATAAAGAAAGATGCCGACGCGAACCATGCGCTCCCTTTTACCCAACCACGTTCAACAAGAAGATAGAAGAGATAGATAAAGAAAGGGACACCGTTGCATATATTGATGTTCTTGACAACAGAGGCAGCGAGGGGATTCAGTTCGTTATAGACGAGGTAGAAATGGGTCGAGCCGAGAATAATGTACAAGGCTGCCGAGAAAGGGAACACCCGTTTGAAAACATCGATAAAGTCAATGTTATGCAGCCGCAGGAAATAGCCGGTAGAGAAGAAGAGCGCCGCCACTTCAAACCGCCAACCGTCGGAGTCATCAAACAGAAGTATGAAAATCAGGATGAGAGCGGTAGTGAATATCCTCCAGTCGATGTGACGTATAGCCGAGCGCAGGAGTGGGATGAGGCATAGAATCAGAATCAAGTCACGCATATACCAGAGAGGTACGTTGGTGTCAGGGAAAGCCCGTATGCCGAATAAGCTGCGTATGAGGAGAGGTGTATTTAGAGAATTGCCATCATGAAAGGGGAAAACCGAGAGGTCGGCATCGAGATAAAGAATCAGGATAGCCGCGAATAGAGATGCTGTTATGAAACCGAAGATGCTCCATATCAGGAATGGGATACCGAGCCGGCGGATCCTTTTACGTAGCATCGGGAGATAGTTCTTTGTAGAGAAAGGGGTGGAAGTGTATAGAAGATAACCCGACATGAAGAAGAAAACCGGCACTGCATAGTTTTTGAGGAAACTAACGATAAAGAAGTATATTTCCGGGAAGAGAGGATATGTATGGGTATGGAAAGTGAGGGAAGGTGTGTCTACATCAATAGGGCGCAGGAAATGGTCGGCCACGACAGTCAGGGCAAGAAACCATTTCAGCGCGGAGAAAGTGCGTGAGAGCACACTTTGCCGGTCGAGTATGTTGTTGTCGGTAGTCAAGATGGTTTCTTTATCGAAGTCTGCACGGTTTTTTTATTTTGTGAAGATATATTGTGGTTAGGAAATAGCCCAGGAATCTATGCGACGGGTCTTTGAGGAGAAGTTGACTCCGATCCGGAAGATTTGACGGTTATCGGTAGAGAATTGACGTGCGTATTCCTTATCCTCAATCTGCCGTAGTGCTTCCTCTGGAGTGGAGTCGTATTTCAATTCGACGATATAAATGTATTTCGGAGTCTCAATGAGAATGTCAATTCTTCCGTCAGAAGTGTGTGCTTCGGCTTTGGTGTCAATGCCCAGCAGTGTAGTCAGGATATAGAAAGCATTATGGAAATTGTTCTCGTTGTCCATCTTCATGTCATAGGGAACACTTGAGAAATAGGCATCGAGATACTTCATGAACTTATCCGGCTCACCTGATTTAATGCCCTCGTTGATTCCGTCAAGAAGATTCTTAAGGGTGCCATGTTTCACTTTTACATAGCACTTCAAAAGGTCGTTGAACAGACCTTTCTTAACCTCTTCATTGGGAACTTTTAGACGTACGGTATCCGTATCAAAGTCATAATCGCCGATGGTGAGATATCCCGTCTGATAGAGCAACGCTGTCGGATCGGCATTCATTAGGTCAAGACCTGCAAGGTCATCAAGATTCCAGCTGGCATTGAGAGTTGACTCGATATCTACGTCAGCTCCATGAAGGGCTTCTGCCACAATGGAAGTGGCTCCGGTTGCGTTCCAATAGCTTCCTATCCTCAAATCTGAGAGGGCATTCAATACAGACCAGGGATTGTAGATGTCGCTCCCCTCGGGAGTGAAGCGATAGCCGTCATAGTTATGCTTCATTATCCGGCAGGCTTCCTCGTATGAAACTCTCCTTTTATCAGCTAACTGCATGATTCCTGTCTGGAAATTCTCGAGCAATTCTTTTTCCGAGATTCCGCATATATCGGCGAAATCTTCACTGAAGGTGATATCTTTGAGGTTGTTGAGGTCGGAGAAGACGCTGAGTTTGCTGAAGCGGCTCACACCTGTAAGCAAGACGAGGCGGATATGCTCGGCAGAACTTTTGAAGTTGGAATAAAGGCTCGCTAATTTCATGCGATAGTGCTGGAAATTCTCGTCGTTATGGAGATTCCCTACCAATGGTTTGTCGTATTCATCCACGAGAATAACTACTTGCTTGCCGGTTTTTTCATGGGCTCTCTCGATAATGGTCTTGAATCTCTGAGAAAATTCAGTGTCTCTCACGACCACTTCATATTTTTCCTCCCAGGATCTGAAAAGATTGTCCATAACGCCATCCAAAATACCAGGCTCTGCATATTTGTCAGTGTTCAGATCAAGATGTAACACTGGATATGGCTCCCAGTCCCAATCTGTGGAGTCAATGTGCAGACCCTTGAAGAGTTTGCGTTCACCTTCAAAGAAATAGCGGAGCATTGACAGGAAAAGACTTTTGCCGAAACGTCGTGGGCGTGCAAGGAAGAGATACTTGTTGCCCTCAAGTATCTTGGTGATGAATCGGGTTTTATCCACGTATATAAAACCATTTTCCCGGATTGATTTGAAATTCTGGTCACCGATCGGGTATTTCACTTTTCCTGCTTCCATAAGCCATTGTTTTTTGCAAAGATAATGTTTTTAATTGGATTGTCAAGTATCTGAGGGATAAAAAAATGCCATTGAACCAGCAAGTTGCCGATGGTGTTGTAATAGAAGGTGATTTACCGACAAAACGAATTTTAAGTGCTATGGATAAGTTGATTGACGTTGACAAGTTGTTTGACCTGACCGGTAAGGTGGCTGTCGTCACAGGTGGTGGCGATGGCATCGGTAAGGGTGCGTGTGAGATTTTGGCTTCAGCAGGAGCCTCTGTTATCGTGAGTGATATCAACGGGGAGAAGGCTGCCGCAGTGGCTGACGGAATCAATGCCTCCGGAGGGAAAGCTGCCTCGATTGTATGCAATGTGCTGGATGATGATGACCTTGAACGCTTGATTGATTTTGCCGTCGAGACTTTCGGCACTGTCAACGTACTGGTAAATAATGCCGGCCTTGGAGGTGGCGGACGTGAGAACCCCTATAAGATTGACCGCCAATACGTGGAGAGAATCTATTCAATAAATGTGATTGCTCCATGGCGGCTGGCGCTGTTAGCAGCTCCGCACATGAAGCAATCAGGATACGGGTCGATTGTGAATGTGACGTCGATGAGCAGTATCAACGCTGACCCCAATATGGCAATCTACGGATCATCGAAAGCGGCGCTCAACCATATGTCGGCAAACCTGGCGCACGATTACGGTCCGATGGGGATACGTATAAATTGTGTCGGTCCGGGAGCGACGCATACAGCAGCCTTGGCCACGGTGCTGACTCCCGAGATAGAGGCGCGTATGCTCGCCCGCACACCGATTCACCGTTTGGGTAAAGTGTCGGATATTGCCGGAGCCATCCTCTTCTTTGCGGCTCCGGTCTCAGCATGGATAAGCGGCCAGACACTGATGGTGAACGGAGGCGGGGTGCAGACGCTCGATTGATTGAAAGAGTGAAGACGCTCGGCTGATTACCGGTTGCGGACGATTATGCTGCCGTTTGCCTGATGGGTGGCGAGGATAAGCATCTCGGCTATCTGGACATGTTCGGGTGCCTGGACTGCGTATAGGGCAGCTGAGGCGATGTCTTCAGCTGTCAGGGGCGTGATGCCTTTATAAACATTATCGGCACGTTCATTGTCGCCATGGAAGCGGACATTGCTGAAGTTGGTCTCCACAAGCCCCGGTTTCAACAACGTGACGCGAAGGGGGGTATGGGCGACATCTATTCTCAGACCATCGGTAAGGGTCTTTACAGCAGCTTTTGTGGCGCAGTATACGGCACCGTTGGCGTACGCCGCATCACCTGCTATCGAGCCGATGTTGATGATATGTCCGTGATTGCGTTCTATCATTCCCGGCACAATGTAACGGGTCATTGTCAACAAACCTTTGATGTTGGTGTCAATCATAGTGAACCAATCATCGAAGCTACCCTCATATTCGGGCTCAAGTCCCAATGCCAATCCGGCATTGTTGACCAGAACATCGATTGCCTGCCAATTTTCAGGTATTGAATCGATTGTGCTTTTTGTTGCCTCTACATCCCGGACATCATAGCAGAGCGTGAGTATGGCGTCGGCGAATTCGGATTTAAGATTGTTGAGGCGGTCGCGGTTGCGTCCGGTGGCTATCACGTGAAATCCGGCTCCGATGAATGTACGACAAATTGCTTCTCCAATACCGCTGGTGGCACCGGTTACCAAAGCTATTTTCTTCATGTCAATAAAGGTTAAGTGTGTTATGGTTGCAAATTTACTTTTTAACTTTGGCAAAAGCAAATTTTAATTATAGTAATCGTCAGAGATGAGATTATGGGAGGTACCTGTTTATTGTAGTTAAGAAAGATGATTATGAAGAAAATTTGGATTAATAATTTGCATATGTAAATTATTAGCTATATTTTTGTAAACGTTAACTATAAAACTCAAGCCTATGAGACAACGTTTTACTCCCTGGGCCGTCATGGCTATTGTTTCCCTAAGTGGATTCTCAGTTCCCCGTGCAGTGGCCGCCAGCACACGCACTTCTGCCGACGATGTGATAACTTCTGTGGATGGCAATGTGGTAGAGTACTCAAAGACATGGAGCGGATGTATGGAGATGTTCCAGCTTGACTGGTATGAGAACGAGAAGACTGCTGCCAAGATAGTGTTTGGCGACGACAACGAAGTGTATTTTCTGGATCTTCTCTCAAAGATGCCTATGCTTTCATATGTGAAAGGAATCCGGAGCGGTGACAAGATTACAGTGACATTGCCGCAGGTCGTGTCATACAGTGATTCATGGGGATTTATCCTTGAGATTGATGTGAATCTTGCCAAGGAGGTTGAGCAGAATGGCAACTTCACCATGGTGTCGGATGATGGCGAACAGACAATTACATTCTCGATAGACAATGAGGATACGATCACCCTTGATGCTCTTGAGGAGGGATATGGGATAGCTTTGATGAAGAGTCCTGACATGAGCTGGTATTGTGTGATGGAGAACAAGATGCAGTTTGTCCCGGATACCGGTTCGGGTGTGGAAAGTGTGAAGGAGGCTGTCAGGAACGTGGATCAGATTAGCTACTATACCCTCTCGGGCAAGCAGGTGGATTCTCCCTCGGAGGGTATTTATGTGAAGCGTATCAGTTATACCGACGGCTCTGTATCAACATGTAAAGTGATATTCTGATGTAGTCTGAATATATGATAAAATAAATCCTTAAACTCTTGTAGTTTAAGGATTTATTTTATCATATTAGTCTTATCTGGACGGTATGGTTATCTTTCTTGTCACTATATCTTCGTTTGTCACAATCCTCACGACATACAGTCCACCGGAAAGGGTTGAGAAGAGAGAGTTTACACTTCCTTTTGTTTTCATCACCATGGTTCCGGCCATATCATATACTGTGATATTCGCGTATTCAGAGTCTTGTAGTGCTGGGTCTACACCGGAATTTACCAGCGATACAGTGTTTGCATTAAGCACTTCTCCGTTGCGGGCGTCAACCACCATTGCCACTGCTTTGGCATTAATGGGATCAACATCTTGAGGAAGTACCCATTCAATGGAATAAGAATAGTCTTTCCCCGGGTCAATATCAGAGGGGAGGGAGCCTTTTATGCCCTGGAAACTTTCATACACACCACGTGCCACATGATTGAACTCAAAATCGGAGACAATCATTGAGGGGAGTGCTTCGAATCCGAACAGATTCTCATCGCGGCCACTATGGTAGTTGGTCTGATAATACCCCGGTTTCCACACCTTGTCTTCGGTAAGAAGAAGAGCTATGCGGAAGTCTTGGTCGGTAAATTTCATGGCGAAACTGCTTGTGACATCAATTTTGAGCGACCGGTCGGCCTGATCAAATAAAGACTTCACTTCGACATCGGCAAACGTCTGCTGCGACATACGGTCAAGGAACATGGATTCCAGACCCCCTTTCAACGTTGTGTAGGTGTGCTTCCCGGCATCGGTGACAGGTGTGAGAGGCTGGTCGCAATAATCTTTACGGTCGACCCATGCCGTCGGGGCACCTGACGGGAAAGACATGGAGTCGCCATATCCGGTGACGGTGAGAGGATCCTCTACATGCACGGCAATGCCGATGAACGTGTCGGGATGGCGCTGTTGTATGATCTCCATTGCAGCGATTCCCTCCGGACAATAGCCGCACCACATTCCGGTGGCCTCCTCCACAACGACTCTCTTTGTAGGCATGAAAGCCAGGAGAGTTGTGTTGAGGTGCATGTCGTCAAATTTGACGCCGTTTACCTCGGAACTTACTGAATAGCTTATAGTCTCGCCATAGTCTGCCGATATCTTTTCAGGCAGTTCAAACTCGAAAGAGTCACCTTCCGAAAGATTCAGAGAGGAGTAATCGGCATGGTATTTCTCTCCTGCCACATCGAAAGTGATGGAAAGGGTATTGACAATTTCGGCAGATGTGGCGGTGAGTCTGCCTCCGAGAGCAATCTCTTCCGATCCAAGGGTGTATTCCCCGGGTATAATCTCAAGGTCAGCCAATCCCGCACTTCCTTTGACAGTTATATCATCGATTGCGAGCACATCGCTGTCGGTGGATGTATTGACAAAAGCTATGTAAATCCTTTCACCCACAAACTGGCCGAGACTGATCTCGTGGTTAGTCCATAGTCCGATTTCCTCACTGTCTAAAACCGCCACAGGGTCAGAAATGAAGTCTTCAGTCCCTGCGCCTTTGGTTGATACGCATATCTTGTATGAGGAGGTGGCCGAGCTGCGGTCGTTGACCGACATTCCGCGCCAGGACATAGTGGCGTCGGCATCGCGTATCCATATGGGAGGGGTAATCATCCAGTCCTGGGCAGGAGATGGAGTCTCCCCTTTCGTAGTCTTGAAACGTGAGGCCGAGGCCATGTAGTGATTCTCGGTGCCCTCCTCGCGGAGCAGAGTCCAGGAATCAGTCTGGTTGAATCCGAGTTGCACCATTGTGAAATGCAATTCACGTGAGTCTACATCATGAAATGTGAAGTCTTCCGGAATGCCCTCTTCGAAACCACAGTTGAAGTAGGTTTTGGCAGAGGGAGACAAGGCAGCGGAAGGCAATATTCCATATGTCAGGCCGGCGGCTGACAATATAAGGGACAGGAGTTTCATTGTCTTACGAATTTACCGCTGATTGAGTGTGAGCTATAGTTCACATTATAGATATATATCCCCTTGTGAAGTTCAGACAAATCAATTTCGGCCACATTATTTGCCGAGACGATGAGTTGGCCATCTGTTGAGAAAACGTTCACTGACAAAGCTTGTCCACCACAGATAAGACGATCGTCAGTGATTGCGGGAGTAGTGTGCCCTTCGGCAACAGTGAGGTCAATCCCTGATGATTTCAATTCCGATTTTGACATGCGCCAGAGGCCGCTTTGTGTCTCGGAAGGAATAGGTGAGTATACACCGGCATAGACGTAGTCATTATCTGTGGCAATCGTCAGAGGGTAGAGGCCACCGGGAAAGTTGGAGGATACATTCCATGTGGCACCCATGTCATCAGTGTAATACATGGGGCCTTCATGATGCATGGAGTAGATGTATCTGTCGTCACTCCAAAGGAAACGCACGTTGTTGTCTTTGGTGTCAGGACGGTCGAGCACACTCCATGTCTCACCGTCACAACAGAACATATAGTCGGCGTTTATATCATCGTTTGCCACCGCCCTCGCACAGATTAGCTTATCGTTGAAAATTGTGACAGATCCCATGAAGTTGCTGTTGATGGGGATGACTTTCCATATCTTCTCATCGGGTGAATATGAATGGATTGAATACATTCCGAAAGCATATACCTTCCCCTTATATGCCTCAAGATGGTAGAAATTATCCATATAAGGTTGGGTGTCACCTTGGAGATAGATGTAGAGAGATTCACGGTCGGTCATCTCCCATGTCTCGCCGTAATCAGGTGATGATATTATGCCGCCTCCGGAGAAATCGGCGGCATACAGCACCCCGTCAAGCACAGTTATGCCATAGCATACAGATTCTTCTGTGGCTCCTTTGGGAATCCATTCCTCGACTGTCTTTGAATAATTTAGAAGATCCCAAGTGCGGCCTCCGTCTTCACTGCGGGCGATACGGCAACCGGCACCTATGGCGAAGAGGTATCCGTCAGCTTCGTAGAAATTGCTGAACCAGTAATCACGCACGGCTGTCTTTGTCCATGTAGCGCCGCTGTCGTCTGAATAATATATTCCACCGTCGCGGTTATCTCTGTAATCCGACATAAGGTGCAACCCCTCGGAAGTAATGAAATGTGCATAGGTGGTCGGGAGTGAGTAAACCTGCTCCCAGTCGGCTTGTGCGGTTTGTGTGGATAATAGGGCAACTGATGCAACCCCGGCCACCGACATTTTTCGTAGTAAAGATTTTTTCATAATGTGCGGATAAAATGGTTAGGTAATAAATGAGAACAGCTGAGGATTCTCTATCGGTGGCAAAGATATATATAATTTTTGGATAAATACTTATCTCAGTTGATTTTAATTTTAAAAAATAATGAGTCGTCCGGGGTGTGATTAGGACTTAAATGTATAAGGAATTCAATTAAAAAACAGTCCCGCTGAAATAGTGTAAGCTATAGTCGGGACTGCCTTGAAGTCAAAAGAGTCTATTGTGGAAAATTGTCAGAGGAGGGAGAGGGAGATGCGGCGGCGCGACGGGTCGATGTCGATTACCTTTACCTGAAGCTTCTGTCCTAATTTCAGAACGTCGGATACGGCATTGACACGTTTGCGCGATAGCTGAGAGATGTGGAGGAGGCCGTTCTCCTTTATGCCGAGGTCGACGAAGGCTCCGAAAGCGGTGATGTTGTTGACCACGCCGGGGAGAGTCTGCCCCACGGTAAGTTGCTCGAACGATTCAACTCCGGGCACGAAGGCATCGCTGCTGTCGTCGAGGCGCGGGTCGCGTCCGGGTTTGCGCAGCTCGGCGATTATGTCGGTGATGGTCTGCAGACCTCCGACGCCATCCTTTGCCAACGCGCCGGCATCAATCTTGTCGAGAAGCGCGTCATTTGCCGGTAGCTGTGCCGGAGTGACGTTGAGCCGACGTGCCATCTCAGTGACGATATGATAACTCTCCGGATGTATTCCGGTGTTGTCGAGCGGCTCCTTACCTCCCGGCACACGGAGGAACCCGGCAGCCAATTCAAACGCCTTGTCGCCGAGGCGGGGTACCTTCTTCAGCTGACGGCGCGTCTCAAAGTCGCCGTTGGCGGCACGGTAGGCCACGATATTGGCCGCCAATGCAGGCCCGATGCCGGAAACGTATGAGAGGAGCTTCTCGGAGGCTGTGTTGACATCTACGCCCACAGCATTCACACAACTCATCACTGTATAGTCGAGCGCGTTCTTGAGCCGTGGCTGGTCGACATCATGCTGATACTGCCCGACACCGATTGATTTGGGATCGATCTTTACCAATTCGGCGAGAGGGTCTATGAGACGGCGTCCGATGGATACGGCGCCGCGCACCGTCACATCCTTGTCGGGAAACTCCTGCCGGGCAATCTCTGAGGCGGAATAGACCGACGCACCGTTTTCCGACACAATGAAGATCTTGTTCGGGTCGATAACCTTTGTCTGGCGCAGGAAGCTCTCAGTCTCGCGTGATGCGGTGCCGTTTCCGAGGGCTATGACATCGAGGTTATATGTGCGCAGCAGGCGCTCCACAGTGCGTCGTGAACCCTCGATGTCGGCCTTCGGAGGGACGGGATAGATGACCGTGTCGGCCAGAAGATTCCCCTGGGCATCGAGAGCCACGACTTTGCAACCTGTGCGGAATCCGGGGTCGAGGGCGAGTATACGGTGGCCTTTCAGCGGCGATGCGAGCAGAAGCTGGCGCAGATTATCAGCGAAGATATCTATGGCTACACGGTCGGCCTCCTCTTTCAGGTCGGCCGAAATCTCATTCTCTACCGAGGGTCGGAGCAGACGTTTCGAGGCATCTGCCACAGCCGCACCGATAACTTTGGCGGCATCTTTTGAGGCCTGCTGCGGTGTGAAAGCGCGGCTCAGTGCCTCATCCAGTCCTTTTGTGTCGTCAAGAGCGAATTTCACTTTCAGAAGTCCTTCGCGTTCGGCACGACGCAATGCCAGATACTGATGTGATGACATACGGCGCACCGACTGTGAGAAACCGCCATATTGGGCGAAGGAGGATGATTCCAGCTCACTCTCCTTACCTTTCACCGGAGAACATTCGATAGCCGATGTACGGCGATAGGTGTTGCGGGTTATGTTGCGCAGGCGTGTTGATTCGGAAGCCCATTCTGCAATGATATCCGAGGCACCCTCCAGGGCCTCCTTGCTGTCGGCCACGCCGTTCTTTCCGGCAAACCGGGTGGCGGTTGAGTCGCAGTTGTCGACCTTTCCCGACATAATCATGCGGGCGAGGGGTTCGAGTCCCTTCTCACGGGCTATTGTGGCGCGGGTGCGTTTCTTCGGTTTGAAGGGAGCATAGATATCCTCTATTTCTGTCATCGTGGCTGCCTCACCGATCCGTTTCAAGAGCTGAGGGTTCATGGCCCCGGCGTTCTCGATGGCCTCTGTCACGAAAGCCTTGCGGGCCTCCAGTTCGGTGACGAGTCGGAGAGTTGTCTCGATAGAGCGGATAGCCACCTCATCGAGCGAGCCGGTGCGCTCCTTGCGGTAACGGCTTATGAAGGGGACTGTGGCCCCTTCGGCGAGGAGTTCGGCAGTGGCTTTAACAGAAGTGGCGGAAAGACCGAGTCTTTCCGCCACTGTGATATAGTTTTTTTCCATTTGTGTCTGGATTTTTCTCAGAGTTCTCAGAGTTCTCAGAGGACTCAGAACTCTCTGAGTTATGACAGGGAATTGAGGCAGACAGAGACGTTACGGAAGATGCGGTAGGTAAGGTCCTGGCCGTCAGCCTTCACGAATTTCTGGCCTGTGATATGCTCATAGAGTTCGATGTAGCGTTCAGAGACACTCTGGATGAATTCGGGGCTCATCTCGGGCACTTTCTGACCCTCCTTACCCATGAAACCATTATCGATAAGCCACTGGCGCACGAACTCCTTGCTGAGCTGACGCTGGGCCTCACCCTTCTCGAAACGCTCCTGATAGCCGTCGGCATAGAAATAGCGTGAAGAGTCGGGAGTATGGATCTCGTCGATGAGGATAACCTTGCCGTCGCGGAGACCGAACTCATATTTGGTGTCGACAAGAATAAGTCCCTTGTCGGCAGCCATCTTTGAACCGAGTTCAAAGAGCTTGCGGGTGTACTCCTCCATCACCTTGTAATTCTCCTCGCTCACGAGGCCCTGGGCGATAATCTCCTCGCGTGAGATATTCTCATCGTGACCCTCGGCCGCTTTGGTTGTAGGGGTGATGATGGGTTCGGGGAAGCGTTCGTTCTCGCGCATACCGTCGGGAAGTTTCACACCGCATAGTTCGCGGCAACCGTTCTGATACTCGCGCCATGCGCTGCCTGTGAGGTAGCCACGGATAATCATCTCAACGGGGAAAGACTCAGCCTTGACGCCTACGGTGACCATGGGGTCGGGAACGGCGAGTTTCCAGTTGGGGACAATTTCGGCAGACGCGTCGAGGAAGTATGCCGCGATCTGATTCAGCACCTGACCCTTGTAGGGGATACCTTCAGGGAGGATAACGTCGAATGCGGAGATGCGGTCGGTGGCGATCATCACCATCTTGTCATCGTTGATGGTATAGACGTCGCGCACCTTGCCATGATACTCGGAGGTCTGTCCGGGAAAGTCAAATGAAGTCTTGACCAAAGTTGTTGCCATTGCTGTATAGTTTATTTGGGAGTGTGGTGACACACTTGTTTTCTGGGTGCAAAATTACTCAATATTTGTGACAATTGAGGTAAGCGGAAG
This sequence comes from uncultured Porphyromonadaceae bacterium, assembly GCA_947575235.1. GTDB lineage: Bacteria > Bacteroidota > Bacteroidia > Bacteroidales > Muribaculaceae > Lepagella. The sequence goes on along the minus strand of CANPMT010000001.1, from coordinate 89,140 downwards.
TGTAAAAAGATGGCGGGTAGCCTATTTTTATTCGGTGAAGACGTATTCAGCCGCCACATCGGCGATAGCCTCCTCGTCGGGTTCCCACTTGCCGGGGTGGGTGGTGCTCATGCGCACGAGGTCCATCACGGGATAGTAGTCGCAGTTGGGAAGGTCGTTCTCAGGGTCGGCGATCTCCATCTCCCACGTTGTGGTGTTGATCTGCAGCTGAGCGTCATCGCTGTATGCTTCCTCGTCGGCGATATATTCGCTGACTGTCTCGCGGAGGAGACTGATGAATTTATCTGTATTCATGTCTTGTAATTGTTTTTTAAAGATTCAGGTATTACCCCTGAGAAACTTAGAAATCGAACAGGAGGGTGGCCGAGATATTCCAGCCGTTTGTGCGGAGGGTGGCGTCGGGGGCCGCGCTGAATGCATCGACAGCATTCCCTAATCCGAAACGGTAGCCGCCGGTTATCTGTATGAAATTGATTATATCGAACCCGATACCCACGTCCCAGCCCGGCTGAAAACGCTTAGTTGAGAGAGGATTGTCAGACTTGCTCCCTACAGCCATCATGAAAGAGGGTCCGGTGTAGACCAGGGGGCCGAAGAGATCTTTGGTGCTATGAAGCCAGAATTTGTATTTCAGATGAATGGGCACCTCGATGAAGTTGCGTCCGAAGCTATGCAGGTTATCCTCGCCGGGGTTGGCGATGCGTGTGTTATAGCGTGTGTAGAGCACGGCTATGTCGGCGGCAAGACCATTTACGGGCACCTGATATTCAAGGGCGAGACCCCCGCTGAAACCGCTCCGGTTCTCGAGCCGGTAACCGGCGGCATTCTTCAGCGATGCCGCCGCGAACTCACCTCCGAAACGGAAGCCGTAGCGCAATTGTGCCGTGGCGGCCGTGGTGCAGCCTAAAGCCAACAGCAGCAATAATAATCTTACCCGGATTATTCCGGAAATTGCTGATAGTAGTTTCATAAGCACAAAATTACGGAAAAAATGCGGGGTTGCAAAAATTATCGCTCAGTTTTTGCGTCCTTCAAGGTCGTCGTTTGAGATTGACTTGGCCGTTTTCTTGACGGAGGCATTCAGGGAGCCGAAACGGTAGCTTACTGAGAAACCGACGACATTGGTCGAGTTGGTATTGTAATTTCGTGAATATCCGGTGTAACCGGTGTTGCGAGGAATTGATTCATACAGACGTTCCGACTTCCCGAATGGATTTGAGATGTCGATACGGATATTCAGTCGTCTCTCTTTGAGGAAAGAACGGTCGAGCGATAGACCGTAGAAGATGAGGTCAGATAGATGGAATGGGGTATAACTGTAGACATTCGGTCCGGATTTCCACATTCCGGCGTAAGCCGAGAGGCTGATTTCCCAAGGGAGCTGCTGACGTAAGCGGAGATATGCGTTGTATGACCAACCGGAAGAGAAGAGACCGGCCATACCGTTCTCATTATGGTTGTACTGAGCTCCTCCGTTGAGCATCAGGGAGGTCTTGGCGCTGACTGTCCATTGAGTCCAGAGCGACATACTGAAATTGCGGTTACGCCCGGCATTGGCGTATGAGCTTCGTGTAATGTCGCCGTCAATGAGTTCCTGTGTGAAAATCACGGCATTGTTAGAGAAACTATAGGATGCGTTGAAATCGAGGTTGATTTTCCGGCTCAGGAAATTATAGTTGAATCCTATGGATTGGTGACGCGATGAGGAGAGGTCAGGGTTGCCCGATGAGATAGAGCTTGGAGAGCTGACTACCGCCGGGTTCAACTGGCTTATTCCCGGGCGGTTGATGCGGGTGGAGTATGAAAATTTGATTGTGTTCGCATCATTTATATCGTAAGATACTGAAGCATTCGGCACCCAGTCAGAGAGGTTGCTTGAGAAAGGATCACCGCTGCCATCTTTATACTTGGCAGAGAGGTGGGAGTATTCATAACGCAGACCGGCACGCGCACCGAAGCGCCCATACTTAATACGGTAGTCATAATATAGAGCCAGCACCTGAGTGCGATGGAGGAAGTTGGTATACTCGTCCTTATAGTCGAAATAGGTCTGGTTGTTGATCGAATGGTTGCTGCGGTTGATATATTTCGCACCTAAGTCAAACTTGTTGTGCTCATTGATTGGATGGCTCCAGTCAATCTGTCCGGTATGCTCGATGAAATTAAGATGGAAATCATTGTCAGTGCCGGTGTATGGAACAGGGAGGTTGAAGATATCCTCATAGAGAGAGTAGGAATGCTGTTTCTGGTCGGTGGTAGAGATCATGTAGGAGAAGATGATGGTCTCATCCTTACGGCGGGTGGAGCGTTGGTAATTGAAATTTCCGTTGAAATCGAAGTAACGGTTGGGAGAGGTATGGTTTAGAGTGTTGTATGAATACAGGGTGTTGCCTGCGGCATCAAGCATACGTGTAAAACCGTGGGAATCAGAGTTGAAATTATATGCGTATCCGCCGAACTCAGCAGTGAACAGGTTTAGTGTGTCAAGTTCGAGACTTGTGTCTATGCCGAAATAATAGATATCACCTTTGGCATCGCCGTTGCTCTCGGAATAGAGTTCATTGCCGGAATCCTCGTATTTCTGCAAACTTTCCGAACGGCTCCGGTTCCCTTTGCGGGACATGCCGTGAGATCCACCGTAGAGCGACAGGGTGAACTTGTCGATTTGGGTCGAGAGCCAGATATTCGGAGCCGGATAACTATCATTATTGGTGCGATAGGTTAGGCCGACATTACCCATGACACCTTTGATGACAGTATTCTCCATTGTGACGATGTTGAGTATGGCGGCAGTTCCCTCGGCGTCCTCGCGTGAGCCCGGGTCGGTTATAACCTCGATTTTCTTTATCATGGAAGCCGGGAGGGCCTTGAATATATCCTTGGCATTGCGCGAGAAGGAATTGTTGGGGCGGCCGTTCTTATAGATTTTGAAGTCGGTGGATCCTTTTACCTTTATTGTGCCGTCAGGGTCGACGCTTACCAGGGGCACCTTCTTAAGAATCTCGTCGAGCTGTGAGGTCTTTGCCTCGGTGTCGGCCTGCACATCATAGCCGATACGGTCAATCTCCTTGGAGATGAGAGGTCGCTGTGCGGTGACCACCACCTCATCCAGAGTGCTGCCGGAGTTTGCCATTTCAATCTTGCCCAAATCGGCCACGGGGGCTGAGGTTGAGATTGAGAAATCTATATTTCGCTCACCCTTTCCGAAAGAGAGGAGGTTGAGGCGGTAGTCGCCACAGGAGTCGAGCGGGATAGCGAACCCTCCATCCTCGCCGCTGAGAGCGGAGGTGGAGGGATGTATGGAGTCGGGAAGATGATACACACGCAAAGTGGCGAAACTCTCCGGCTGACCGACAGAATCGGTCACCACACCCTTTACCGAATAAGCCTCCGCGCTTAACCGGAGGCATGAAAGGGTGATTATAACAGTCAGCAGTCTATAGAAATTCATGATGCAATGGACTTTTCTTAAAAGACGTTGCATTGCACCATTTGTTACAATTTTTTTCTATTTTTTTTCAGGATTGTTTCACCAGGTCGGGTGTGAGGTCGCGCGAGAGGTGGGCGAAGAGGAGAGTGAGGAGGCTCAGCACAAGGATTGTAATGGCGGTCGAGTGGAGTATGTCGCCGAGTCCGACGAGCGGGCTCACGATGGCTCCGAAGATGTAACCTGCCAGTCCGATAAGTGCGGAGGCATCGCCGGCACACTCCCGACCCTCGTTCATGGCGAGGGTGTTACCCACAGTGAAGAGCATTCCGAGGCAGAAGAGCATCGGAAGATTCAGCGCATCATACACCCACACACTGTCGACGGTGAAGAAACATATTCCCTGGGCAATCACCACCACAGTAAGGGTGCGTGCCGCCACAACCGCCGCGCGCTTCAATGGCTTGAACTTGAGCGCCACCATAGCGCCTGTGGCCACAAATAGGGCATTGAAACCCATGAAGAGTCCGAACTGCAGCTGAGTGTAGCCGTAATGGGTCTGGATTATGAACGGGATTGAGGAGATATAGGCGAAGAGAACTCCGAGGGCTGTGCCCTTCAGCATGACGTGGGTGACGAAGTGACGGTTTTTCGCCAATATGACATAGTTCCTGAAGGCGGCACCGAAATGACCCTTGACACGCCTGGCAGGGGGAAGCGACTCACGGAAGGGGACGGCCAGCATAAGGAGAAGTGCGCTGAACCCGAAGAGAATCCAGAAGATACCTTGCCAGCCTATCGAGCGAGCGACGAGACCACCGAGGACAGGCGCGCTTGCCGGCGCGAAACCGTTGATGGCACCCACAAGAGCCATTACCTTGGCCAATGCGCGTCCCTGGTAGAGGTCGGCCGGTATGGTGCGAGCGAGGAAATAGCCACCTGATGCGCCGAGACCCTGGACGAGTCTCCACCAGATAAAGACGTGGATTGTCTTTGACCATACGCTGCACATTGCACCTATGCAGAACACAATCAACGCACCGATCAGGATAGGTTTGCGGCCATAACGGTCGCTGAGAGGGCCGAGAATCAATTCGCCGAACCCGAGACCGATCATACCGGATGTGAGGCCCAATTGCACGGTGGGCACATTGGTATGGAAAGATTTCACCATCTCCGGGAGAGTGGGGAGATACATATCGTTGACAAACGAACCGAACGCGCTGAGGAGCACGAGATAAAGAATCAGGAAAGCGTAATAGCCTCCTGTGGGTCCTTGCGACTGCTGAGGGGCAGCCTGTGGTTTAGTGGCAGGAGTGGTCATAATCAGGAATTGGCTATTTTGGTAAGGGCTGTTTCAAGTTTACGGGCAAGCGACGCGTTGTCTTTGATAAAGAAATAGAGTTCGATAACTGGCTGGAGATTCTGTTCCTTCTTCACGTCGACTGGGCCTGTCCAGTTGGCTATCTGTGAGGCAACCTTAGCTTCGGCTTTATCGGCACTTATCTCTTCACCTTCAGCAAGTAATGCATCCGCTTTCTGAGATAGGACATCAGTGGCGGAGAACATCTGGTAGTTAGCCACGAAAGCGAAGCAATTCTCCAGGATATCGGGCCAGAGGGTAAGGTCGACCTTTGTTTGGAGCGAATCGAGGTTGAGAGAAGTCTGAGCGGCAGATTTTACAAAACGGGCCACAGCCGGGAGACGGGTATTATCGAATGATAAGCCGGATGGCTTGAAGAGGTCGGCCATATCATTGAATTGGAATTCAGGATTATATTGAGGCTGGTCGTCGCTGCGTCGGTCAACAGGGGTGGTCAGGGCGTAGCAATAAGAGAGGAATATATTCAGGTTGTGAATGATGGATGGTATGGTGAGAAGCAGTTTCCGTTTCTCCATCTCGAAGTGGGCCTGTTTCTGTTTCACAACTTCCGATTCGACATCAATCTCAGACTTCATCGATCCGACAGCGTTAAGGAAGAACCCAAAAATACTCAGGCCACACACCACTTCAATGGCAGTGACGGCCTGTGCCCAGCCGTGAGCCGGGGTATAATCACCGAAGCCGAGAGTTGTGATAGTGACTATGCTGTAATAGAGCCAGGAGCCAAAGTCGGTTCCGGCGTTATCCGGTATGCGGAACTGTCCGTCGGGAAGAGCCCAGTAAATTAATGCAAAGACCGGCGTGATTGCAATATAGAGCCCAATCCAGAAGATAGGACGGATATTAGACACTACATGGAAGAAGTGCCTGATCTTGTTGGAAACCTTTTCGATCATAGTAGAATGTGTGTTTAGTATAATCAAGATGTGAAAAATCCATGCGAATAACAAGGTATTCACATGGATATAACGTTTCAGACCAAGAAGGGGTTCTGATAAAGTCAGCGTATGTTGCCGCGAAGGCGTGTAAGATAGGCCTTCATGGCATCATAGTCATGCTGGCTCACAATCTCCTGGAGAGTGCCGAGCTGCTCACGTATTTTCTCAAGTTGGGAAGCGGTGTGAGGATTGAACATGATTTCTGTAAGCAGATGGTCATCCTCGCCTAAAACGCCACGTGCGATGTCGAAATGGCGTTTGAAAGTGGTGCCGGGGGCATCCTGATGCTTCATGATACCGGCAAAGACAAAGGTGGAGGCGAATGGTATGGAGAGGGAGTAAGCGATGGTCTCGTCATGCTCCTCGAATGTGTATTCCACAACGTTAAGTTTGAGCTGGTTGTAGATATCCTTGAAGAAAACACGCCCGAGGTGGTCGCCCTCCTTGATGATTACGGCATTCTCATTGCGCAGGTTTGAGAGCGAGGCAAAGGTGGGGCCGAACATGGGATGTGTGCTCACGAAAGGATGTCCGGCGTTTGCGTAGAATTCAGGGAGACCTGTCTTTACGGAAGCGATATCACTGAGGATGGCGTTCTCACGGATGTATGGGAGGATAGCCTCGAATGCGGGGATAGTGTATTTTACTGTCGCTGCGTTGAGCACGAGGTCGGGATCAAACTCACGGGCCTCTTCCGGTTTCTGGAAACGCTGCACATTGAAGGTGAAGCGTAGACGCTGAGGGTCGGGGTCGAATATGGCCACGTCGTGGTTGAAAGAGAGGAGGTCGCAGAAGAAGGAGCCCATCTTTCCGGCTCCGAGTATAAGGATTTTCATATTGATGTCAGTTATATTACCTGAGAAACAGAATTATTGATTGATGGTGCAAAGTTAATACATATTTATTAGATTTGCTCTGTTTGTGGAGATAAAAAAGAGGGAACCGAATCTGATTGATACGGCTCCCTCTTAGTTATATCTCTTATTTTATAAACCTGCCAGTTATTTTATAAATCTGTCAGGCAGGCGTCGAGAGCGGCGGTGATAGCCTCGCGGTCCATCTTCTGGCCGATGAATACAATCTTCTCCATACGGTCGCCGTAGGTTTCATCCCAGTCGCGGGCGAGACCCGGTTCTGTGGCGAGCATACGCTGGAGTTCATCCTCAGGGGCCGTGGCATACCATTGTCCGGCCTCGGTGAGCTTCTTCTGCACACCGGCCTGCTCGAAGAGATACGACATATCGGTATTGTCGTTGAAATAGCATATACCTTTGGCGCGGATCACACTCGCCGGCCAGTGCTTCGCCACGAAGTAATCGAACTTGTTGATATCGAACGGGCGGCGACGGTAATATACAAATGTGCCAATGCCGTATTCCTCCACTTCGCCACCCTCATGATGATGGTGGTGATGGCAGTGGCACACGCCATGCTCATGATCGCAGTGTGAATGATCCTCCTCATCATGATGGTGATGATGATGCTCATGTTCCTCCTCATCATGGTGATGATGATGGTGATGCTCATGTTCATCATCGAGAGGTTTCTCAATCTCCTGGATCCAGGTGGCTGAGGTGACGGTTTTCTCGAAATTGAACATATCGGTGTTGAGAATCCGGTCGAGGTTGAAGTCGCAATAGTCGGCTTCTATAATCTCAGCTTTTGGCTGGATTGCCCGGATTACCTGCCTGATATGGTCGGCCTCCTCGCGGGTAACCTCCGAAATTTTGTTGAGGATGATGATGTTGCAGAATTCAATCTGCTGAATAACGAGACTTTCGATATCCTCCTCGGCAATTTTAGGAGAGGTGAGACGGTCGCCGTTGGCGAACTCGCTCTGAAGGCGGAGGGCGTCAACCACAGTTACGATACAGTCGAGCTTCGGCATGCCGTTGCGCACCAGATTCGGGGCCATCACAGGCATGGAGCAGATGGTCTGTGCAATCGGCTCAGGCTCGCATATTCCACTTGCCTCGATTACGATATAATCGAAGCCACCGTCGATAAGGTCGGAGAGCTGCTGCATGAGGTCCATTTTCAGGGTGCAGCATATGCAACCGTTCTGCAGAGCCACGAGACTGTCGTCGTCGTTCCCCACCACGCCACCTTTGGCAATAAGGTCGGCATCGATGTTTACCTCGCCGATATCATTTACGATAACGGCAAAACGGATCCCCTTCTTATTGTTGAGGATCCGGTTGAGAAGAGTGGTTTTGCCGCTTCCCAGATAACCGGTGAGAAGCAGCACGGGAGTCACTTTATTTTTCATAGTTATTTTATTTCAAACTGTCACTGCGGACACACAATCTTCCTGATGTCATCAAGATGACCCTGGGCCTCCGAAATGGTGAAGGGCAACTGCATCATCTCCTCGACACCCGAACCGGGGATCACAGCCTGTATAAGCTGTTGAGGTGAGGGCACCTCCTTGAGAGCCGCATATTCAGCGAAAGTATAAGTTGTGAAAACGGAATTCTCGCTGATACCCTGACGGTTGAGCCACCATCCGCCACACAGTTCCAGCGGAGCTGACGATGCCGAGATGTCGGAGGGTGCCGGGAAATATGATAATTTGCCGGAGCCATCGAGAGTGACGGCCACCTTGTCGGCATAACGGGAATCGATCTTTATGGCGGTAGCCTTAGGCATGAATGCGGCCGGGGGCAAACTCACGGCGATAGGCACAGGTGCGTCACCGTCAGAAGAGGTGGTATTATCCGACGTCTTGTGCGAGCATCCCCACAGGATAGCCATCACGGGTAATAAAAAAACGGTTTTGTTCATAATGTGTCCGATTTACAGCGACCCACATGGTCACGCTTTTATAACGTAAGAAAAGCGTGATATCTTTTATCGGAGGGGAAATAACTGCGTCAGAAACTTACCTGCAGCATTGCCTCGATACGGTTGTCGTGGGCTTGGCGGCCATCGAAGTCGACACGACGGCCATACAGGTATTCGGCGCCTACCTGCACGATGCTGTTGACATTCCAGAACACATTGGCGACGAGATACTGCGCATAGCGGTAGCCCGATTTCCACGACACGGATGAGTCGGCGAAATCCTTGGCATAAGTGCGCACGTGGCTATAGGCTATTGTGGAGGAGATACGCGAGTTGAAGTCATATTGGAAACCGCCATAGGCACCCCATACCTTCACGGCATCGAGTTTGCCGGAATTGGAAGGGTCAGGCATAAGGTCCATCCCCGTGCCGGTAAGGTCCTGGATATAGCTTGCTATACCTTTGCCATAGACCGCCTGGTAATAAGCCGACAGACCGCCGTAGATAGGTGTGGTGCCGCTTGCCTTGATACCCCATCCCACCTTGTCGAAGTTTTTATTGGCGTTAAGGTCGCGGTAATAGAGATTGCGCACAATACCAGAGAGACGCAGCCATCCTTTCCCACCGGCCCATGAGCGCTGCACATAGAATGGTATGTCAGGCACACGCTGTGTCACAGTGGTTGTATGTGTGGCATTTGTGTAAGATTCGGTAGGCATGTCAAGACCGATACCGACGCCCCACTCCTTGTTCTTTCCGAATTTAGGCTCATAGGCCACCATGCCGTGGATCACACCGGTGAAGGCGTTAACACCCTCATAATCGATAGTGGACGGGGCAGCGGCGGCATCAGAGAAGATAGAGAAAGCGTAACCTGCAGTGATTCCCCTGTATTTCAGATATGCCTGGAAAAGGGTGGGGGCATAACCGTTGCCTGTGAAATTGATATCGACATAAGCACCGAGCTGGTTCTTGGTGCCCGGGAGAGCCACGACGTTGAGATAGATATTACTCTGCTGGGCCGAGACACGGAACTGACCTCCATTGCCCGGGGCTATCTCCATAGGGATGGCCGAGGTAATGAACGCGTTGGCGTTGCTGACCGGGTGTCCGGCGTCATAAACGCCGATGGCCTTTATATTGGCACCAATACCCATGTAGAACTTACCCTCCTTGCCGATAAGTGCGAAACGGGGCACATCCGGGATGTTCATATAATGGGGCGCATTCTCATGCATGGCATTGAAAACGGAGGTGGAATCAGCTGAATGTACAATCTTTACGTCAGATTCATCAGATGAATTGGCGGCAGCCGCTGCCATAGGAATCAATGCGGCTGCAAGCAGAGAAATGTGTTTCATAGTCTTATCTATAATTATTCTAATAATACGTGTTGTCGATATTAAATATAAACTTCTTTTTGAGAATCAAGGTGATGACCGTGTATCCTACAAGAAGCACGAAGCATACGATGAACGCGAAGGTAGTCACCTTGGAGGCATGGAGGATGTTGCGGAAGAAGTCGATGATAAAAGGTGTCACCGCAATTGATATGTAATTGGCCGCGAGCACGAAAGCCAGCGAAAGAGTGGCTTTGCTTTCCGATGTCACAGCCCGGCTCGCCTTGTCGTAGATAAGAGGCTGGCATATGCCGTAGCCCAATCCGGCCAGCGACGCACCGACGCACATCACCCAAGCAACGGGGACGAAGGCGAAGAGTCCCATCCCTATCGTCATTATAACACCGCAGAAGAAAAAAGTGTTCCCTTTGAGATGGCGCAGGAAGAAGGGGAGGGAGTATCCGGGGATAAGGATAAAGAGGAAGAAAAGAGCGGTGACAGTTCCGGTAAGTGTTGTGCTCCAGCCCTTTTTCTCAACGAGGAAGGGGCAGTAATAGGAGATTGTGATTGTGGCGAATGTTATAAAAAAATACACGCCGATCAGGCTCCACAGTCGACCCGGATAGAAACCGTCATGTGTGTCCGGGTGTCCCGGTTGCGCCACATCGGTCTTGTCTGAGGCGGCGGAGGCCGGAGCGGGATAAAGGTCGGAATCAGGAATTTTCCTCAGCCACAAGGTCATGACCAACGGAATGAGACAGATGAGATAGACAGCGAAGGGGACATGCCAGTTGGCTCCGCTCAGCCAGCCGATGAGATATGTGGCTGCCACGAGCGAGGAGTTGGATATGCCTGATTTCACCCCCATCATCCTGACTCTGTACTTTCCGGTGAATGTGTCGGAGATAAGGCCGGAGGCGAGCGGTATGAGCAATCCGGCGCCACATCCGAGCAGACAGCTTATTATGATGAGCTGCAGCATTGAATTGGCAAAAAGATACCATACCGAACAGCCGGTGAAGATAAGTAGACCGGTGACGACAATCCCGATTTTATGGCGGGAGAGAGAGAGCTTTCCTGAAAGGAGAACAAAGGGTATTATAAGCAGATTAGGTAGAACCGTAAGGAGTTGTTCCTCGATCTGCGTTGTGTGCGGGAACACCTTCGAGAGGTTTCCAAGCATTGGCGTAATGGCCAATCCCGGCAAATTCACTACCAGTGAAATTGCCAGGATTGCGAGTAATGTCATTACGGATATCGGGGTTTTACCGGTGTTTACCATAATGGAGAGTTATTAGGGTTTCTGTTTATCAGCAGTGTCGGTATTCTCAGTCGGGGTGACTGAAGGTTTGATCGCGAGGTCGGCCACCTCATGCACGGTCTTCATGCTGACGGGTCCGAACTCACCATCCTCCCACTCCATGGCACGTTTGATCTGAGCCTCGGTAGGCACATATCCGGCAGGCCATTTGGATATCTGGTCAGGTGTGCGCCCTTCGATTTCCCATTCAAACGGCTCGAAAGTAGTGGACGGGTCGCGCCAGTTGGCTTTACGTTTGGCATATACCAGGAACGGGATGATGATAAAGAGGGCAGACCCCACAATAAGAATAAGCACATACACGAAGGGACTTCCTGTATTGATCTGGCTCGGCGGAACGAAGCTGAGGATCATAGCGACGAGAGCTCCCAAGATGCCGACGCCGGCAACAAGCCACTTCCCGAACTCACCGCCGGGAACGCGGAAACCACGTTTCACGTTAGGCTCCGTACGGCGCAGACGCAGGAAGGAGAAATAGATGATGAATACCATTGCCAGATATATGATGGTAGACATCTGGCTGAGAATCTGATAGGCGGATTCAACACTGGGAAGCACAACAAGCACGAGCGACAGGATTGACACGAGCACGCCCTGTACGATAAGGATGGGCACCTGAATGTCGTTCTTGTTGGTCTTCTGGAGCTTACGCGGCAGATACCCGGCGCGTCCCACAGCCAGCATACCGGTTGATGGAGCGGCTATCACGCAGCTTACCTGACCGATGACACCGAATGTAAGGAAGAGAGCCAGCACATTTCCGAGCCATTCGCAATGGATAGAGGCGAACAGATTGTTGTAAGCCACCAGAAGCGAGGCAAGGAGGTTGATATCCTTTGACGGAATCACAAACCCGATGGCAAGAGTGCCGCCTATGAATACCACAAGGATAATCACCACAGCCCAGAACACAGCCTGAGGGAAGGTGCGCGAGGGGTTCTTCATGTTGGGCACGTGCACGGCCTGCATCTCCATGCCAGCATAGAAGAGGAAGATTGAGGCCGCTAACACAATTGTGCTGAACTTCGAGAAGTCGGGCCAGAACGACTGATGTGCGTCGATAAAGATATGATTGCCCATGCAGACATAGACGATACCCATGACAATGAGCACGGCAGCCGGGATAATCGTACCGAAGAGTCCGCCCAATGTGGAGAGCTTATTGGCATAGCCCATGCCACGGAATGTGTTGAGGGTTGATACCCAGTAGACGGCGAGCACCACAATCAGTGTGTATATCACATTGGTGGATAGTTTGGCGTCGAAACTCGTCGGCCAGAATATATAGGCCAGGGTGACGGCTCCGAACATCAGCACGGCGGGGAACCATATCACCACCATCTGCCATTCATAATACATGGCCGCCCAGCCCCATTTAGGGCCGAGCGCCTCGGCGCACCATCTGAAGAGACCGCCGCTTTTTGTCCATGTAGAGGCGAGCTCGGCGCAGACCAGAGAGTAAGGCACGAGAAACACCAAAGCGGCAAACACATAATAGAAAATAGAGGAATAGCCATATTCCGCCTGTGAGGCAAGACCACGCATGCTGACGATATTCGTGACAACAAGAATGGTCATGGCCCACATGCCGATCACGGCTTTTTTCGACGGTTTCGCAACCGCACCCTTACCTGAAGATGTGGAAGGGGATGTAGATGTAGATGCCATAATCGAATAGTGTTTAATAATATAATTAAGAAAAAATACGGAATCGAATGCCGGTTATAAAAACGCGGGATTATCTAAAAAGGGAGCCGATAAGCTCGTTATCGGTTCCCTTCTCTGTAATTTCAAGTTTTTTTGATAATCTTATTTCAAGTAACCGGGAACTGCGGGATGGGCTTTCGCAATCTGCGTGCCGACTTTGTAGTGGATACCGGGCTGAGCTGTGATGGTGACGTTTGAAGCCTGCTCAAACACCATTACGATATCAGAACCGCCGAACTGGAAGTAGCTGATCTCCTCACCCTTCTGGAGAGTGCGGCCTACTTCAGCTGTAGGAATGATTGATGAAACCTGAGCCATACCCATCGGGAGGACGGCAACCAGGCCGATCGGGCTGTCGATCACGAACAGACCACGGGTCTGCATGAACTCATAACCGGCATCGTCGGGGGCGTCGAATACGCGCTTGCCTTCGAGGATGGTCTTTCCGAACTCATCATCAGGTTTGGGAGCGGCCTGAACCTGCAGATAAGTTGTGCCCTGGATAACACGGGCCTCAAGAATCTTGCCACCTACAGGGGCATGCTGACGGTGATAGTCATAAGTGTTAAGGAAAGAGTGGATCCAGATACCACCTTTGAAACGGTCGGCATACGGGCTCCCTTCGAGAAGCTCCTCGATCTTCCAGTCAAGACCCTTGATATTGACGTGAGAGTTGGTGTTGACTTCCCACTGTCCGTCGAAAGTAGAGTCGGCCGGAGAGACGATTACTGTCTGGTCAGAGATGTCGGCGATAGGACGGTAGCCGGGTTTTGTGCGACGTGCGAAAAGCTGGTTATAGCTCTTCCAGCCGCCACGCGGACGGATATACTCATCCATGTTGTAGAGCGGAGACTCGTAGAAAGTCCTCTCTGATTCCGGGGTGAGTGATTCGGGCTGATCCATCCAGTTGCCGAGTTCGGTGACGAACTTTCTCATCCATGCTGAGAGCGGGGTGAGGGGTTCCATCTTGTCGTGAGGTACGACTGCATTCTGAAGCTCCTTCACAGGACTCTGGTCGAGAATGAAGTAGAACTTGCAGACATGTTTGTATACCTCCTTGCCATAGAAGTTCTCGGTAGGTACCCATGAGAGCTGTGCGTTGCACCAGTTGATGTAGTCATCAAGAGTTTTTACATCCTCGAAGCCCTCTACGTTGTAAGACTGGGCTTTCTTGAGAGCCTCTTCGAATTTCTCCTGCCAACCGTTGGCTTTGATGAGGTCGACGAGCTCCTGAACTACGGGATGAAGTGTCTGTGCCATAATTTGAATAATTAAAACAAGGTTAAAATGATGATTGGGTCAGGCAAGCCTGCCAATCGATAATTGAAAACAATAAAAGAGATAGGTGTAATGTCTAAATCTTTTTGAAAGTAGAGGTAGGAACATCTATTAGTGAAACTGATAAATATCACCGCTTGCTTTGTGAATAAAACAAGGGGGTAGAAATAAATGTTTCAGACAGAATGTTAAAAATAAATTATCGAAGTGTTAAAATATCAGGGGCGACACATGCAAAGTGCAATATGTCGCCCCTTATAATAGGTAAAATGTTGTAGTCCGAGATTAATACGACTCCTCGGCCGAGGGGAAGTCGCCGCTCTTGACATCGGCTATGTAGTTCTGCACGGCGTCGGTCATTACAGCGTGGAGGTCGGCATAGCGGCGGAGGAAACGGGGCGAGAAGCCCTTGTTAATGCCCAGCATATCGTGCATCACGAGCACCTGGCCGTCGACACCGCCTCCGGCTCCGATTCCGATGATGGGTATCGATACCTCCTTTGCCACACGTGCGGCCAGTTCAGCGGGCACCTTCTCGATGACAATTCCGAAGCAGCCAATCTCCTCAAGCATCTTGGCATCCTCTATGAGTTTCTGAGCCTCGGCCTCCTCGCGTGCGCGGACGTTGTATGTGCCGAACTTGTTGATGCTCTGCGGGGTGAGCCCGAGATGGCCCATCACCGGTATGCCGGCGCTGAGGATACGCTCGATCGATTCGCGGATTTCGCTGCCTCCCTCCATCTTCACAGCCTCGGCATGGCTCTCCTTCATGATGCGTATGGCAGAGGCGAGTGCCTCGATAGGATTCCCCTGGTATGTTCCGAAAGGCATGTCGCACACCACGAGAGCGCGGCGCGTACCCTTAATGACGGATTTGGCATGATATATCATCTGGTCAAGGGTGATCGGAAGGGTGGTGACGTTGCCCGCCATCACGTTGGAGGCGGAGTCGCCGACGAGCAGGACATCGATTCCCGCCTCGTCAAGAATCTTGGCCGATGAGTAGTCATAGGCCGTGAGCATCGAAATTTTCTCACCACGCTGTTTCATCTCAACGAGACGTCGGGTGGTGACTTTGCGTGCGTTGTCAGTTGTATTTGTAGACATGATAACTTCCCTCGCGGGGACTATTCTGGTTAATAAGGACTGCGGTTGCCCGAAGTCTGATTAAAAAATAGGCTGCAAAGTTACCAATTTTTTATTGAAAAGTGGTAACTTTGCAGTCTAAAAACAACAACAGCTTATCAAGATAATGGAGTATAACCACCGCGAGATTGAACAGCGCTGGCAGCAGTACTGGCGCGACCACGAGATATACAAAGCCACGGAGCAACCGGGCCGTAAGAAATTCTACGTACTCGACATGTTCCCCTATCCCTCGGGAGCAGGTCTTCACGTAGGCCATCCGTTGGGTTACATAGCGAGCGATATCTATTCGCGTTTCAAACGTCAGCAGGGCTTCAATGTGCTTCACCCCATGGGCTACGACGCTTACGGCCTTCCCGCCGAGCAGTATGCCATCCAGACAGGGCAGCACCCCGAGAAGACCACCATCGCCAACATAGCCCGCTATCGCGAGCAGCTCGACAAGATAGGATTCTCGTTCGACTGGAGCCGCGAGGTGCGCACCTGCGACCCCGGCTATTACCGCTGGACACAGTGGGCGTTCATACAGATGTTCAACTCCTATTTTGACCTGCGCGAGAATAAGGCTATGCCGATCGCCGCACTTGTGGAGCACTTCTCCAAAGAGGGCACAGAGGGTGTTGAGGCGGCTTGCTCACGCAATCTCAACTTCACGGCAGCCGAATGGAACGCCATGACCGAGAAGGAGCAGGCTGACGTGCTCATGAACTACCGCATAGCATATCAGGGAGAGACGATGGTGAACTGGTGTGAGGCTCTCGGCACAGTGCTCGCCAACGATGAGGTGAGCGAGGGTGTGAGCGTGCGCGGCGGACATCCTGTGGAGCAGAAGGTGATGAACCAATGGTGTCTGCGCGTGTCGGCATACGCGCCACGTCTTCTCGACGACCTCAACACCTTGCAGTGGAGCGATTCGCTCAAGGAGACACAGCGCAACTGGATAGGGCGCAGCGAGGGTGCCGAGATGCTTTTCCCCGTAGTTGGAAAGGACTTCGACCTCGAGATATTCACCACACGCGCCGATACGGCGTTCGGTGTGACCTTCATGGTGCTCGCGCCTGAATCAAAATATGTGGAGCGTCTTGTGACTCCCGAGCAGAAGGAGGCAGTCGATGCTTATCTCGCCGAGGTGAGCCACAAGACCGAGCGTGAACGCCAGATTGACAAACGTGTGTCAGGCGTCTTCACCGGAAGCTACGCCCGCAACCCCATAAGCGGAAAGGAGATACCAATCTGGGTGAGCGACTATGTGCTGGCCGGCTACGGAACAGGCGCAATCATGGCAGTGCCCGCGCATGACTCGCGCGACTATGCCTTCGCCCGCCATTTCGACCTCCCCATCGTGCCCCTTATCGAGGGCGCTGACGTAAGCGAGGAGAGCTTCGATGCCAAGGAGGGTAAGATGATCAACTCGGCCAACGATGACCTCAATCTCAACGGCATGGAGGTGAAGGAGGCTATCGCAGCCACCAAACGATATATCGAGGAGAAGGGTATAGGGCGTGTGAAGGTGAACTACCGTCTGCGCGACGCCATCTTCTCTCGCCAGCGTTACTGGGGCGAGCCCTTCCCCGTATATTACAAGGATGGTGTGGCCCACGTGATGGATGAGAGCGAGTTGCCCCTCATGCTCCCTGAGGTGGACGCATATCTCCCCACCTCGACAGGTGAACCCCCGTTGGGACGCGCCAAGAACTGGAAGACAGCCGAAGGATACCCCATCGAGCTTTGCACCATGCCCGGTTTCGCCGGTTCAAGCGCATATTATCTCCGCTACATGGATCCCCACAACGACAAAGCGCTCGTGAGCCGCGAGGCCGATGAATACTGGCGCAACGTCGATCTCTATGTGGGTGGCGCCGAGCATGCCACCGGCCATCTTATCTATTCACGTTTCTGGAATAAATTCCTCTACGACCTCGGCGAGGTGGTTGAGCCGGAGCCCTTCAAAAAGCTGGTCAACCAGGGCATGATCCAGGGCCGGAGCAACTTCGTATACCGCATCAAAGATACCAACACCTTTGTGAGCAAGGGGCTGAAGGGTGACTATGACGTTACCCCCATCCGCGTGGATATAAGCATGGTGAGCAACGACGTGCTCGACCTGGAGCGCTTCAAGGGATGGCGCCCTGAATTTGCCGATGCCGAGTTCATACTTGAGGATGGTAAATACAACTGCGGCTACGCCGTGGAGAAGATGTCGAAGTCGATGTTCAACGTGGTGAATCCTGATGATATCGTCGACCGTTACGGAGCTGACACACTGCGTCTGTACGAGATGTTCCTCGGCCCCATCGAGCAGTCGAAACCCTGGGATACCAACGGCATAGACGGAGCCAACCGCTTCCTCAAGAAACTCTGGGGACAGTTTGAGAAGGTGGATCCCGCCGATCAGACACCCATGACCAAAGAGGAGCTCAAGACAATGCACAAGCTCATCAAGAAAGTTACCGGAGATATCGAGAACTTCTCGTTCAATACCTCGGTTTCAGCCTTCATGGTGGCTCTCAATGAACTTACGGCGCAGAAATCAACCAATGCCGGGGCAATGGAGATATTCACACGCCTCATAGCACCCTTCGCACCCCATATAGCAGAGGAGTTCTGGCACCGTCTCGGTAAAGAGGGTTCAGTCGTGGATGCCGAATGGCCCGAATGGGATGAGGCCAACCTGAAGGAGGATAGCGTGAAATATCCTGTAAGCTTCAACGGTAAGACCCGCTTCATGCTTGAGGTGGCGGCAGATGCCGACAAGGCCGCTGTGGAGGATGCCGTTCTGGCAGCGCCAGAGGCAGCCAAATGGCTCGACGGCAAGACACCCAAGAAGGTGATTGTGGTGCCGGGACGCATCGTCAATATCGTCCTCTGATTCAACTATTACAATAAAACTACTACAATAAAACGCACCGCCGGTGCGTTTTTTTTATGATGAAAACAGCACTTCCCAAAATCGTATTCGCCACCAATAACGAGCATAAGCTTGAGGAGGCCAGGGCACTTTGTTCAGGCGCTCTTGAGATATTGTCGCTCAGCGACATCAACTGTCATGATGATATACCCGAAACTGCCGACACCCTTGAGGGTAACGCCCTCATAAAGGCAAGATGGGTGAAGGAGCGTTACGGCTTCGACTGCTTTGCCGACGACACCGGCCTGATGGTGGATGCCCTTGACGGGGCGCCCGGAGTGTACAGCGCCCGCTATGCAGGCCCCGGTTGCACCCCGGCCGATAACATACGTCTGCTCCTGAAGGAGATGGAGGGTAAGAATGAGCGCACAGCACATTTCGCCACCGTGATAGCCCTTACCCTTAATGGTGAGGAACATCTCTTCAAGGGGAGCGTGGATGGTGAGATCGCCACCGAACCGCACGGCACAGCCGGATTCGGCTACGACCCGATCTTCATAGCCTCCGAGACAGGCAAGGCGTTTGCCGAGATGTCGCCCGACGCAAAGAACGCAATCTCGCACCGCGGACGTGCCATGCGTAAATTTATTGACTTCCTAATCCATTGATTGGCTCCCGGAGCCCGTATTATGAAACGACTGATCTCTCTTTCACTCGCAGCCGGTATGGCGCTTCCCCTGTTGGCCGACCCCAACTGGAAGATGCACCCTACATTTGACGAGACCATAACCAGGGTGGTAGATACCCCCGACTATACATATTTCCTTTGCCGGACGCAGCCCTACAGCAGCAACGCGCGCTTCGCCAGCACCGAATACCAGTCGCTCTTCCGGTATGATAAGGAGGGTGATGAACTCGGCGCGTTGTCAACCGACAATCTGCTCTCATCCAATGTGGTGTCGAAAGTGGAGTATTCCCCGCAGAAGGGATTCATGGTGGTTATATATACCAACTTTGATATCGACCTTCTCTATGACAACGGTGAAGTGGTGAACATCCCCTCCTACCGCCTGGCTACCGTAAACGGTGTGAAGAATGTCAACTCCATCTTTATAGACGCCGATAACGACCGCATCTACCTCTCGACCGATTTCGGCTATGTCGCCCTCAATGACAAGAAGAGAGAGATAGCTGAGAGCCGACTCTACGGCACCCCCGTAAGCGGGATGACCCGCGTGGGCGACAATCTCTACCTCCTGGCCAACGGCAAACTGCTTGAGGCCCCTCTGGCAGCCTCGCGGCTCTCGATAGCCGATTACAAGGAGGTGCGCGATGTGGCCAATCCACAGGGACTGACATGGATTGACGGCTCACTATCGCTGATGCGCGACGGCAGCAGCAACCAGACCGTCTATAAACTCACCCCCTCCGGCTCAGGAGTGGATGTGAGCAAGGTCACATCCAATATAATAGTGAATGTGGAGCCAAATTCATTAGGCGCGATATTCCGCACACGTATCTTCATTTTCCAGATGTATGCCGACGGGCGTCTGGAGCAGATTCAGACCGATGATATCGACGACTGGCTTCCGGTGGGCTCATACAACCTCAACGAGGTGTGGTTTGGGAAGATGCGCACCGGCTTCACATCGAAGCGCTATTCAGCCGACAGCAAGAGCTGGACAGTGACCCGCGACTACATGACCCCCGATGCGCCGGCTCCATTCATGGCGACAGAGATGGTGAGGCATCCCGAACGTGGTCTGTTGGTATCCAATCATGGTTACGACCGTAACTTCATGTCGGATTACCGCGCTCCGGTGGTAATCAGCGCCTACAGGAACGGTTTCTGGAGCAATGTCGCTCCAACCCATACCGCCCCCGACGAGCAGACGCGTGTATACAGTCCGAACGGTCTCGCGCTTGATCCGGACAACCCCGACATTGTCTATGTGGGGTCGGCCATGAATGGCCTTGTGCGTCTTAATCTTGCCGATGGCACAGACATACTCCAGCTCTCGCGCAAAGGCGACCCTTACAGGGATTTGCCCGGATTCGTGGCGGTAGTGCCCGACCAGACAGGCGCCAATTCCTGGAAAAGCTCATGCGTGTTCAGCGCACCCAAATTCGACTATTACGGCAACCTCTGGACCGTATGGGGCGACATCGACAATTCAAAGAAGAATCAGTCGCAGCTCTTCGTATGGGAGGCCTCCGACCGCCGCGCGAGCGTGGACGCGGAGCGTTACCGCCCCATGAAGCAGATTACAGTCAATGGCGTGGCAGCCACCAACACCGGCATCGTCGAGCCCCTGCTCCGTTCAGGACAGCGCGACATAGTGCTCTATACGGCAGGCGACAGCAGCGGCTCGATTGTTGTGATGAACACCAACGGCACCCCCTCCGATCCTGAGGATGACATACTCACCATCATGTCGTCATACAGGAATCAGGATGGAGAGGCATTCACCGTGTCGAACATACACTGCATGTATGAGGACCCGCAGACAGGAACCGTGTGGGTGGGACACGATGAGGGTGTGTTCACTTTCAATCCGGCGAATGCCGTGGATGGTGCGAACCAGGTGACGAAAATAAAGGTGGCCCGCAACGACGGCACCAACCTTGCCGACTTCCTGCTGAACCTTGTGCCCGTCAACCGTATAATCACCGATGGACAGGGGCGCAAATGGTTCGCTACAAAGGGGGCCGGCGCCGTATGCACATCATCTGACGGAAAGACCGTTTACCAGAGCCTCACCACCGCCAATTCCCCCCTGTCGAGCGACAACGTGTGGGGGATAGGGTACGTAAGCACAAATAATTCAATCCTATTCTCGACCGAGGCCGGAATATCGGAATACTATATGACCGGGAGCGCCTCGACATCGGGTGATATGTCGGCAGTGCGCGTATATCCGAATCCGGTGCGTCCCGACTACTTCGGCTACGTCACCATAGACGGCCTTCCTCAAGGCGCTTTGGTGAAGATAGTTGATTCAGGTGGCAACCTGGTGAAGGAACTCGGCATAGCGTCAGGAGGGGAGGCTAAATGGGATGTCACCAACACAGCCTTCAAGCGGGTGAGCAGCGGAGTGTATTTCGTGCTCTCATCAACCGACGAGAACGGCGGCTCACTCTCCAATGTGGGGAAGGTGCTGGTGATAAACTGAGAAAAAATACCGAAGTTATCTACAATTTCAGACCCTGTTGTCAACAAGTTGTAGATAACTTTTATAACTTTAATATAATAAAACAGATAGAGGTATGAAAAGGAGAAACGTCATGATAATTATTGCAGCATCGGCCATACTGCCGGTGTGGGGCACAGTTGTGGACGTGCGTCCCGGACATATAGCCTCTGTCATAGAGGAGGGGATAGGGAGCGACGGCGAGCTCGTTCTTAAAGGGGGAGCCGACGCCCGCGACTTCGGGAGTCTGGCGCTATTGGCCTCAGATTCAAGGCTGAAGGTGCTCGACCTGAGCGGTTTGCACCTTCAGGGGGGCTATCTCTCCACAGCCGGAAGTGATGGGCGTTACCATTATGAGGAGGGGGAGCTTCCCGCCTATCTCTTTGCAAAATCAAGGGTAGCCACCCTCATGCTTCCGGCCAACCTCAGAGAGGTGCCGGAGGGTCTTCTCAGCGGAGCCTCGGTAAGCACACTCACAATTCCGGCTTCGGCAGAGGGGATTGGGGAGTATGCCTTCCATAACGCCAGGCTCCTCACTACGCTGAAAGGGGGTGAGGGTGTGAGACGCATAGGGAGGCGGGCCTTCCATGGTTGCGGTCTGCGTCGGTTGGATGTGTCAGGCGCCACAAGCTATGCCTCCTATTCGTTGGCCGGTATGCCGGATGTATGGCAGATAAAGATGAATCCGCAGGCAGAATATGGCGACGGGGTAGTGGCGGAATGTCCCCTGCTTACCAACCTCACAGGTTATCCGCGGGATATCCCCCCGTTTATGGCGGCCTTCTCGACCGGAGTCATTCCCGGCAATATCGTCAGGGAGACAGCCGAGGTGGGGGAGTTTGCCTTTGCCGGGGTTCCCGCCATATGGCTGCTCCTCACCGGAAGCACCACCGCATTGAGGGCTGGGGCCTTCGCCAACGCCACGACACTGGTAAACGTGGATGTGAAACAGCTCGGCGACCGGGTTATACCCGTGGAGCCCTCCACATTCGCCGGGATTGACCTTTCAGCCGTGGAACTGTATGTCGACCCCTCAGCGGAGGATGTATGGCGTGCCGCGCCGGTATGGGGAGAGTTTGATATAAAGACCGGTGAGAACAGTGTCGGGTCTGTAAAAGGGGATGATGCGTTCAGGATAATACCCGGCGACGGGATGGTCGAGATTGTGACACCCGGCTGGGAAGGGATGGTGGGCATATACGATATGTCAGGCATCCGGCTCTATTCAGGCCGCTGCGACGGGTGCCTCGTCATAGACACCACACGGCTGCAGGGGGAGATGCTCGTGGTGAGGATAGGAGAGGGGTTGAAGACCGCTGTCATAGTGAGATAGATAAGGCTTTGCGGCTAAATATCAGGATAGCTTGCAGAGCCTTGCGATAACGATAGAAAATAGAAAAAATGTAACTCGATATGGGAAAGAACAAACTTAAAAAATTTGCCGACATGGATTCCTTCAGGTGTGCCCTGCAGTATCCACGCGAGGCAATCCTGGCGGGAGAGTTCCCCTACAAAGGGAGGTGGAACGGCGGTTTCTTCGCCAAGGAGGGCCCTGTGACACTTGAACTCGGATGTGGCAAGGGTGAATACACCGTGGCCCTGGCCAAGGCCAACCCCGGGCGCAACTACATCGGGGTTGACATAAAGGGTGCCAGGATGTGGAGCGGAGCCAAGGAGGTGGAGGAGAAGGGTATGACAAACGCCGCTTTCCTGCGCACGGAGATTGAGAATATCGACCGCTTCTTCGCCCCCGGCGAGGTGGATGAGATATGGATCACCTTCCCCGACCCCCAGATGCAGAAAACCCGCAAGCGACTCACCTCCACAAGATTCATGGAGATGTATGGCAAGTTTCTGCGTCAGGATGGTGTGGTGAATCTCAAGACCGATTCCCCCTTCCTGTATGAATACACAAAAAGGATGGCCGAGCTGAACGGCTTCGATATTCTCGCCATAACCGACGACCTTTACGGGAGCGGCATGGCCGATCCGGTAAGTTCAATCAAGACCTATTACGAAGACCAGTGGCTGTCGCGAGGGAAGACCATCAAGCTAATCACCATGCGCCCGCGCAACCTCGGAAATCTTCAGGAGCCGGAGGCCGATGACATAGAGAAAGATGATTACCGGGCTTACCCGCGACATACAGTAATAACCGAAAAGAGAAACAAACAGTAGAAAGAGTCATGACATTATATCCCAACCTCATACTTGAGGCCCTAAAGAATGTGAGATATCCCGGCAACGGCAAAAGTCTTGCCGAGAATGATATGATAGAGGATGACATCCGCATAGATGGCAACAAGGTGTCGTTCTCACTGATATTCGATAAACCTACCGATCCCTTCATCCGCAGCGTGGTGCGCGCGGCCGAGGCAGCCATCAACACCTACATCTCGCCCGAGGTGGAGGTAAAGGGTAATATTGGTGTGAAATACCGCAAGCCGGTGGCCGAGCGTCCCGCCAATCCGTTGCCCGGAGTGAGGAATATCATCGGCATATCATCAGGCAAAGGTGGTGTGGGTAAGAGCACCGTATCGGCCAATGTGGCCATATCCTTGGCCGCCAAAGGTTATAAGGTGGGTCTGCTCGACGCCGATATCTTCGGACCCTCGATGCCCAAGATGTTTGGCGTTGAGGATGAGGCTCTCTACATGGTGAATAAAGAGGGTCGCGACTGGATCGAGCCCATAGAGAAATATGGAGTGAAGATGCTCTCGATCGGTTTTGTGGTGGATAAGGAGAGTCCGGTGCTCTGGCGTGGCGGCATGGCCAGCAACGCATTGAAGCAGCTCATCAACGATGCCTGGTGGGGCGACCTCGACTACTTCCTTATAGATATGCCTCCCGGCACGAGCGACATCCATCTCACCCTGGTTCAGACACTCCCCATAACAGGAGTGGTGGTGGTGTCGACCCCTCAGGAGGTGGCCTTGGCTGATGCCGTGAAGGGGATCGGGATGTTCCGCAGCGACAAGGTGAACGTGCCTGTCTTAGGATTGGTTGAGAACATGGCATGGTTTACCCCCGCTCCTCATCCTGAGGAGAGGTATTACATATTCGGCAACGGAGGGGCGGTGAAACTGGCCGACCGTCTCGGTGTGAAACTTCTGGCGCAGATTCCGCTTGTGGCAGATATCTGCTCGACGGCCGACTGCGGCGCGCCTACCGCTGTGGCGATGGCCGAGGAGGGTAAGGAGCCCCTCAATCCGGAGGTTGAGGCATTCGGCAATCTCGCACAGGCCATAGTGGATGCCTGCGAGGAGCGTAACCGCGAACTTCCCCCGACTTCAGTGGTGAACGTAAACTGATAGCGACCCGGCATAAAAAAGCGGCCCTGGATGATGATTCCAAGGCCGTTTTTTTATGCGAATGTGAAATTTTTGCGTCGTTGCTTGCGATGCCGCATCTTGAAAATGAAATTCCCCACAGGGTGCCATAGCAGGAACACCGGGAGCGACCACCAGAGGCAGATTGCCTGCAGGCGTCGGGCCGTGCGGCGGTAAATAAGAATCTCAGTGATCCACACCACAATCAGCAACACCAGGGCCACGATGGCCCCCATAAGGTCAGGCCACTCCACCCATGCCGCCCCCACGGCACATAACAGGAGAATCCACTGCATCAGCGATCCTATCCCCGCTCTTATGAAGGGAAGACGCGGGAGGAAATTCTCAGTAAACTGATAACGTTCCTTCATATCGCACAGCACCTTGTTGGCCGACATATCCCACTTTGTGGTGAGGATGGAATCGGGCGATAGGGCGATGCGGGTATTGTCGCCGGTGGCGAAATCGCGCAGGAAGATATCATCGTCGCCATTCACAAGATGAATGGTTTTGGAATATCCCTTGTTGTCGAAGAATAGCTGACGCCGGAAGGCGAGGTTATAGCAGTCGCCACGATATGGCTGCCCCACTACGGCCGACCCGAGCCATTGGCAGGCTGTGAGAGTGGCGTCCATCTGGCGGTACCATTTCCAGGCACCGTGCATCTCCTTGAAATCAACGTGAGAATAGCCCAACACCACATCCACCTGCGGCTCCGTCACGAAAGGCTCCATCATATCGGATAGCCATCGTCGCGAGGGTATGATGCAGTTTGATGCTGTTGTGAGCACCACATCCCCCTTGGCCGCCTTTATGCCCACAGTCTCGGCAAGTTTGCGTCGGCTCAGGTTATGGGCATCGCGAGGAATGAAAGTTACGTAGAGGTTATCGGGATATTGTTGTTTCAGACGGGAGGCCAGCGTCGCGGTGGTCTCCGAACTCCCCTCATTCACAAGAATAATCTCGAAGTTAGGATAATCCTGGCTCATTGCCCTTTCGAGATAAGCGTCGAGTTCCTCCTCCTCAGTGAAAGAATACACCACGACCGACACCATAGGGAGGTTCTCCCTGTCGCTGTAGAAACGGTTGTCAGGCATCTCCCCGGAGGGTGAATCGAAAGCGTCATACTCCTCTTTCACGGCAGATCCGGCGAGCCAGATAGGCACGAAACGGGTCCACAGAGCCAGGATAGCCGCTATCGCGGCCACCGCGAGGCAGATCCATACCCAGGGGTCAATAGAAAGGTCGAAATTCATACGTTGTAAACTTTAGAGGGGTTTTTGATGCGTCGTATCTGCCATGCCAACATGCAGGCTGTCACCACAGAAGCCACGAAATCGCAGATCGGGTAGCAGCTCCACACTCCGTTCAGTCCGAAATGCTTCGGGAGGATAAGCAGAAGAGGAATCATGAAGATAATCTGCCTTGTGAGCGAGAGGAACACCGCCTTGGCCGCCATGCCGAGACTCTGGAAGAAATTGGTGCCGACAATCTGGAAACCGACAATCCAGAATGTCATGGTAGTGATTTTAAGACAGTTCACGGCACATTGTATCTGCTCCTCATCCTGCATGAACATCGAGGCGATAACACGCGGGTTGAACGCGCCGATCAGCGAGCCCGTGGCCGTGAAGACCACCGCCGAGATGATGGCCAGGCGCAGGGTCTTGAAGAGACGGTCAAAGCGCCGCGAGCCGAAGTTGTAGCCTAAGATAGGCTGCATACCCTGGCATATGCCCATCACAATCATAACGAAGATAGTGACGAAACGGTTGAACACCACCACCGAGGCTATGGCATTGTCGCCCCCATATTCAAGCAGAGAGTTGTTGACAATGGCGTTTATGCATGAACCCGCCACGTTGATAAGGAACGGCGACATGCCGATATAGAGAATCGACTTGATTACCGGCCAGTTGAATTTGAAAGTACCACGTTTGAAATGCAGAGTGCTCTTCTTCTGGAAGAAATGCGACATTACGAAGAAAGCCGTCACCAGCATCGAGATATCAGTGGCTATAGCCGCCCCCTTGATGCCCCAGTGGAACCCGAAAAGGAAGAGAGGGGCGAGTATGGCGTTGAGACACGCGCCTATGAGATTTGTATACATCGCCTTCCCCGGATAGCCCGTGGCACGCATCACATTATTGTAAGAGAAAGTCAGGTTCATCAGCACCATACCCGGGAGCACCCACATCAGAAACTCGTGGGCGTAAGGGAGGGAATTGGGAGAGGCGCCGAAGAGCCGCAGTATGGGGTCGAGGAATATGGCGAAGAGGGTTATGTAGGTAATGCCAATGATTACCGTGAGCTGCACCGAATTGCCAAGTATAATCTCCGCCTTCCGCTGGTCGTTCTGTCCCATGACGATGCTTATACGTGTGGCCGAACCTGCGCCGATAAGCATACCGAGGGCAGTGGCCAGGTTCATCACCGGGAATGTGATGGCTATTCCGCTCACCACATTAGGGTCGTTGATGGCATGGCCGATTACGATTGAGTCGATGATATTATATACGGCCATGACCACCGTACCCACTACGGCGGGGAGGCTGTACTTCAGTAGAAGTTTCCAGATTTTCTCGTTGCCAAGTTCCTTGATTCGGGAATCCTGATCGATGGTTTTAGTTGACATAGCGTGAGAGGAATATTGGTGTTTTGGCTGCAAAGTTACAAAAAAATGTTCAATCCCCCCCTTTGCAGGGGTTCTCAAAAGATAAAACAACCGTAGGAGGCTGATGTTACGAACTTATTTATTAATTTTGCAACTCCAAACCCTCTCCCACCATTACCTCTATTCAAGACACGAGAGATTATGAACCGTATCCATGCCGCACTGGCCATGCTGGTGACCTCCCTTATACTTTCCTTGACCGCCGCCGGTCAGATAGTGCCCATGCCCGATCAGAAAGAGTTTGTTGACTCATTGAAGAAGGAGCTTGACTACGGGCCATATTTCGGACTCTACAAGGATAATTACTTCACCGTGGGCACTCAGCCCTTTGCCAAGCCGACGGCCACAAATTCAGATGTTAAATTCCAGATATCGTTCGGCATCCGGCTTACGGAGGCCACTCTGCCCTGGAATTCCTATATCTTTCTGATGTATACGCAGAAAACCTTCTGGAATGTATTCCAGAACTCACTGCCTATGCGCGACATAAACTTCAACCCCGGCATAGGCTGGAGCAAACCCTTTTTCAATAAAGATCGTTACGTAGGTAAGCTTACACTGCTTCTTGAGCATGAGAGCAACGGAAGAGACGGAGATGACTCACGCAGCTGGAACAGGGTGTCGATATGCGGGTCGACTATAATCGACGAATGGCTCATGGTGCATGCCAAGTTCTGGATTCCGATTATCGACGGCCAGAACAACAAGGATATACTCCGTTATTGCGGCATATTCCAGAGCGGTCTGGTCGTGACCACCCCCAACAAGGAATGGTCGTGGGGCCTGACCTGGGTGAAACGGACAGGCAATCTGTTTAATTTCAACACAATCTGGGAGGTGAGCTGGCGAGTTTCTGACAAGATGAACCTCAACCTCTATGCCCAGTATTACAACGGTTACGGTGAGAATCTGATAGACTTCCGGCAGTTTCACTCACGCTTGCGGGTAGGCATAGTGTTCAAGCCCAAATTCTTCTCCGAGTTCTGACGCGGGGAGGGGAGAGGAAACATCCACCATATCTGATATATCTGACAAGAGATGAACTATACACCATTATTCCGTCCGGGATTTGTAAAACTGGCAAAACGAACCGATGTCTGGGACAGAGCGTCGGAAGATATACAGCGCGGGGTGCTTGAGTCGCTTCTGCGCAGGGCCGCGCATACTGAGTATGGGCGACGTTACGGCTTCGCGGAGATGGCTTCGTCGCGCGGGGGAGTAGATGAATACGTGCGCCGGGTGCCCATGGTAGGGTATGAGGATGTACGCGGCGACGTGATGCGCATGATCAAGGGGGAGAAAGATGTTCTCTGGCGGGGTCGTTGCCGCGACTTCGCCCAGTCATCGGGCACCTCCGGCGGGAAGTCAAAGTTCATCCCCGTCACCCATGACTCTCTTGAGGGTAATCATTACCGTGGAGGAGCCGACACTGTAGCCCATTATCTGCGGTTAGTGCCTGAGAGCCGTATATTCGCCGGAAAAGGTTTCATACTCGGAGGGTCGTTTGCCAACACTCTCGGCATAGACGTGCCCGGGGTACATATAGGCGATCTTTCCGCCACCCTGATACGCCGGATAAATCCGTTGGCCAATTTTGTGCGGATTCCCGATAAAAGAACCGCCCTGATGTCAGACTGGGAGGTGAAGCTGCCGGCTCTTGTGGCGGCCGCCAAAGATGCCGATGTCACCAACATCTCCGGGGTTCCCTCATGGTTTCTTACAGTAATCAGGCGCATAATCGAGGCAAAGGGAGCCGAGAGGATAAGCGATGTATGGCCCAATCTGGAGGTGTTTTTCCATGGTGGGATATCGTTCGAGCCCTACCGCGACGAATACCGCCGTCTAACCGACCCGGATAAGATGCACTTCCTTGAGACGTATAATGCTTCAGAGGGGTTCTTCGCCGTGCAGAATGATTTTGCCGACCACTCGATGCTTCTGATCATAGACAAGGATGTCTTTTATGAGTTCATCCCCGTGGAGGGTGAAGATAAGCGTCCGCGGCGTTTATGGGAGATAACCGAGGGTGAGGTGTATGAGCTTCTGATCACCGCCAGCAACGGACTGTGGAGATACCGTCTGGGTGATACGGTGCGAGTTACTTCGACAGCTCCGGTAAAGATAACGATAGCCGGGCGCACGCGCAGCTTCATCAACGCCTTTGGCGAGGAATTGATGGAGGATAATGCCGAGCGCGGTATAGCGGCGGCCTGCGACCGTACGGGAGCATCGATAAAGAATTACACAGCCGGGCCGCAGTTTGCAGCCCGTGGACGGAAGGGTAGGCATCAATGGCTTGTGGAATGGGATAAGGCTCCGGAGAATCTTGGAGATTTTGCAGTAGCGCTCGATGAGGAGTTGCGCAAGCTCAATTCCGATTACGATGCGAAGCGGAGTCATTCGATATTCCTGGATGTGCCGGAGGTGATCTCGGCCCGCGACGGACTGTTTGATGACTGGCTACGCAAAGCGGGTAGCCATAAGCTGGGCGGCCAGAGGAAAGTGCCCCGTCTGAGCAACAACCGCCATATCCTCGACACGTTGCTTCAGCTGAATACCGATTGAGTATTCAGCTGATTGAGTATTCAACCGAGTGAGTATTCAAGGGAATATTGTCCTAATTCAATTGAAATATTTGTCAGGATTTATACAATCACCACTGAGGGCAAACAGCAATGAATGTTAAACATACAAGAGCACTACTGACATGACTACAAACAATGATAAATATCGCCGGATACATTTCGCTGTCATGGCGATTGAGAACGGAGCACGTAAGCTTGGAATCTCCGGCAAAGAGATGCATGACAGATTGAGCAAGCAAGGATTAATCCAAAACAGGCTGATAAAAAGGTATGAGGAACTTCATACGCAAAGCCTTGATTGGGTTGCCGACGATATTAGTGAAACACTTCTAAATTGGGAGGCTGGATTATGAGAAGACTCTATCACGGTTCATACACCTCTTCGGTGCTTGCACCGGAATAAAGGATTATAAAGTATGAGAGATAGTGTATTATGGCGTAAACAAAGCCGAATAATAATGCTCTTGGCTGACACCCTAAATATATCGCCTGAACGAGCTCTTGACATATATTACAGCACAAAGGTATATGAACAAATGACCGACCCGAAATATGGTCTGCAACTAATGAGCGATGATTATGTCCTTGAAGAATTGATAGCGGAGCTAAGAGAGAACCAATGAGGAGGCTTTATTGCCTTTGAATGTTTCTCACGAACTGAGAAGGAGATAATAGTGTCTGAGTCGATAAAAAGGTATGGATTACGGATTGGATTTCGGGGATTTTTTAAGATTTTTTTGGAGGTAAGCTAATTTTTGTATAACTTTGGCGCAGAAAGCCATTTTTTACACATAATGGAACTTTTGGCTCACGCGTGCTGAAGTGTGGATTTGTGCGTGTGAGGGAAGTAAACATAGTTAGAATCATCAAAACTAACCTACATGAAAAGATTAGCAATTGCAGGCATATTCGGCATTGCAGCTCTAACGGCTTCAGCTGTCAGCTACCGTGGCTTCTTCGATATAATGGGAGGCGTCGGAACGGGCGGCAAGACCAACGTGTATGCCGGAAGCTTAAAGGTGACAGATATCAAAGCAGAATATGCTTTTGGATTAAACACTACACATGGGTGTCAGATATTTCCATACCTTTATGCTGGTGTGGGAGTAGGTGCATACTCTGTGTTAACCGGAGGAAAGAGTTATGATAGTTCATATTACTATAATCCTTCAGATAGTTATGTGGACCATACGATAGCTTTTTATTCAATCAATATCCCTATGTATGTAGATATAAGATGGGATTTGGATATACGCAAGAAAATTACACCGTTTGTTGATTTGAAGATAGGATACCAGATTGGTGTGAATATTGATGAATCAGGCGGAACCGGTTACTCTTATAATGAAGGAGGATATCTGGATACTTATGCAAAACCTGAAAACGGAGTATATTTTATGCCGACGATAGGTGCCCGTTTTCGAATGGGGAGAAAAAGTGGTTTTAACTTAGGTATATGTTACAATCCTTTTGTCAGGAAAAAAATAGAGGCTCAATATTCATATAACACGGTCGGTGGGGGATATGATGATATGACGGTTCAAGAGTATGATGTGCGTAAAGTTACGGACGGAGCGTTCATGCTCTCGCTGAGCTTTGATTTCTAATCTTAAAATCAGTCTATTATGAAGAAATTTTACAATATGCTTGCAACCGCTCTTGCGGTTGTCGGCTTCATGTCGTTTATGCAGAGCTGCAGCTACGACACAGAGGATGTGTATCTTCCTGCTCATGAGCAAGGTACTGTGAATTTCACAGTTACCAACCTTTCGTTCGGCATTTTGGACTTGGAAATTTATGATGCAGACACGTTTTCAGAGAAAGTTGAACCTGGGTATCTCAAATTGAACGCAGTTTCAAAATATGATTATTCATACCAGAGTAAAGAATACAGTTTCACAAAGGAATTTGATGTCATAACCGGGATAGGGTCTGAGGAGGATATTGCATCCAATCCGGAAAACTATGTGATGGTGGATGGAAAGGTATGGAGAACTGAGAAATTAAGCACCGGTTCTTTAAGAAAGTATTTTGACATAATGGTTGTCTATCCGGGAACGATCTTGCGGATAGAATATTTCCCGAATGAGGATGAAGAGGGAGCTGATTTCACATTACCCGGTGGTGAAAGTATAAGGCTTACAAAATCAAACTCAACTTATGATTATACCATACCGGTGGATATGAATATTCATGCAGGAGATTCATATCCGATTCAGGCTGTAAGCTCATATAAACACAATAATGTTACCTATGATTTGACAGGATATATAAATGTAGGAGGAATGTCATATGGAGAATCATTGGTGTATTATAAAGATCATTGGTGGGCAAGTTGGGTATTCGAAAACTTAGATAAGCAATAACAAGGCTCCGTTGCTTGGAAAAA
This sequence comes from uncultured Porphyromonadaceae bacterium, assembly GCA_947575235.1. Classification (GTDB taxonomy): domain Bacteria; phylum Bacteroidota; class Bacteroidia; order Bacteroidales; family Muribaculaceae; genus Lepagella. The sequence goes on along the minus strand of CANPMT010000001.1, from coordinate 56,799 downwards.
CTCACTGTTGTGATGTATAATAGTGTTGATGAATAATTGATTATGAAGAGATTAGTAGTAATATTGGGTTGTGTTTTCAGCTGGGCATGGTGCCTGGCGGCTGATGTTGTGATCGACAATATCAGGTATGAACTCATCAAGGGGCAGAACGAGGCGAAGTGCCGCGCTGCCAAAAGTAAGGAACTGGTGAATGTGGAGATTCCGGAACGCGTGTCGATCAACGGACGATTCTATCCGGTGACCCAGATCGAGGAGAAGGGTTTCGAGCGTTGCAAGAATCTGCGTTCAATAGTTATTCCTAAGACTGTCAATTATATCGGTGCCGAGGCGTTCTGGAACTGTTCAGCTCTCGAAAGCGCCATCATGCCTGACAAGGCTGTGTCGAAAGTGTCGGACGGCAGCTACGGATTCGGCGAACATGGTATATTCAAAGGGTGCAAGCAGCTCAAGCGTCTGCGCGGCACAACAATGATGTATCCCCAGTATGTCGTGCTCGACGCAATATATAATTGCAAGGAGATTCCGGTATACGCACAGCTCACCAACGTGAACCCCGCAGATATCGACAAGGTGGGCAACATGACTGCAAACTTCAAGCAGTTCACACGCGACAATTACCTCACTGAGATTGAGCAATGGCAGAAACGCAAAAGCTATGAGACTGTAGCACAGTGGGAATCACGTGTCAACGAACAGAACCGCAAGAAGATGATCGACGAGGCGGTCGCAACCTCGCGTACTGAATTTCTCCGCACATTCGCACCCTATTTCGTGAAGGGTACACTGGAGGAATATGACGCTGATAACGGTCTGTTCCCGATGTATGCAGGTGATATGGGCACGCTTTACGCAGCCGTGCCCCAGGAGGAGGCGGAGGAATTCGCCAGTAACTGGAAGAATGTTGAGGTGACACCCACCTATGGTATCATCGACGACACTGTAGGTGTGCTGAGCTGCACATTCACACTCGGCGACAAGACCTATTCCTCTCCCCGCGCTTACGTGGAGGATGACATGGATGAGGTGATGCTTCTCGTCACGCCGCTTGCCTCGCTCAAGGAGTATGAGGCGCAGTTGGCTGCCCGCGAGACTAAGGTTAAGGAGAAGAAAACCTACGCACCCGATGCGATTGACATCGAGATACCCGCCGCTGTGGAGAAACGCGAGCGCACATTTGCCGTAATCATCGGTAACGAGAACTATCAGCGCGTGGCGAATGTCGATTACGCCCAGAATGACGCCCGTATACTTGAGAAATATTTCACCCGCACCTTAGGTCTGCCCGAGACAAACGTGCGCACCTACTATGATGCCACTTATGGCGACATGGTGGCGGCCATCGAGGATATAAAGGCGGTGACAGAGGCTTTCAAGGGTGACGTGGATGTGATATTCTATTATGCCGGGCATGGTATACCCGACGAGAGCAACCGCAGCGCGTATCTGCTTCCGGTGGATGCGCAGGGTTCCAACACCGAGACCTGTTACCCCGTGAGCCGTCTGTATGCTGAACTCGGGAGTCTGAACGCCCATCATACCGTGGCGCTTCTTGACGCCTGTTTCTCCGGCTCGCTCCGAGGCGACGGTATGCTTGCGAGCGCACGCGGTGTGAAACTCAAACCGAAGGAGGTGCCTGCTTCAGGAAACCTGATTGTGTTCTCAGCCGCCTCGGGCGACCAGACTGCATATCCCTATGCCGAGAAAAACCATGGACTCTTCTCCTATTATCTGCTTAAGAAGCTGAATGAGACTGCCGGCGACGTCACAATAGGGGAGTTGGCTGAATATGTGCGCGACAATGTGTCGCAACAGTCGATTCTTGTGAACAAGAAGCCGCAGCAGCCTACTCTCAAATGGAGCGACAGCCTCAACGAGGAGTGGCAGACAATGAAGTTCTGAGAGATAATGAAGTTTTGAGACTTGTTTCTTAAATCTCATAATATAATATTACATAATAAATTTTACACATAAATTACACTATCATGAAGAAGATTTTGACAATTCTGCTGGCGTTCTGTTTCCTTGCGCCGGTCTACGCACAGAATTACAACAAGGCTATCGAGAAAGCCCAGAAGAAAGAGGTGAAGGAGAAGATGAAGGAATACAAGAAGAAGGGATTCGAAATCATGGGAAGCCGCACGATGGAGGTGGCGCTCAACAAACACTACGCCACCCTCAATGAGCTCGGGGATAACGGTCTGGTGTTTGACGGCATATCAACCCGTACAAAATCGAAGAACCTCGGCGAGCAGATGGCTCTCAACAACGCAACTCTCAAGTATGCCCAGAAGGCCAACAGCACTGTCAAGGGACGTGTGGTAAGCGATTCGTTTGGCGATGGCTCCGACGCCACCGCCGAGGGGGAGTATGAGAAATTCTACGCAGCCTACGAGCGCCTCGTTGAGCAGACAGTAAAGAATGTGCTCATACCGAGCTATTCAATCATCAAGGAGAATGCTGACGGCACTTATGAGGTGCAGGCATTCTACATCGTGAATGAGGATAAGGCACGCACAGCGCGTCAGAAAGCCATAGAGGCAGCCATCAAAGACAGCGAGCTGGCCCGCGAATATGCCGACAAGGTGCGTGAATATGCCAATGACAAAATAGCCGATTGATGAGATTTGCAAAGCTTTGTGCCGGAGCCATGGTGTTGTGTGCCATGACTCCGGTCTATGCCGCACCTCCCAAAGGGTTCGAGGAGTTCCGCAAGGGACTGTTTGACGACTTCAACAGTTTCAAGAGCCGCATACTCGAGCATTATTCCGATTTCCTTGACGGCACCTGGCATGAGTATGAGAGTCTTGAGGCCATGAGCAAATTCACGGAGCCGAAACCCTCGGAGATGCCTGTAGCCGACTTTCTTGAGACAGAGGAGGCCGACGACCAGAGGAAACAGCTTATGCTCGACTTCGGCTTCAGGAAAGCCGACCTGCAGGAGATGGCTCCGAAAATCGATCCGGCCTATCTCTCATGGATGAGAAGGGCAGGTAACCTCTACAACGCCGCTCCGGCTGAGGAGGAAGCTTCAGCTGAACCGGGCCCGGAGGGGGATATAGTGACACGCAGAGGTTTCGCTACGGCCACAGATGATGAGGTGTTCAACTTCTACGGTATGAAATTCGCCCTTCCTAAGGTGAGTTTCGCGATAGCCGACAGTGTCGTCTCCACCTCCGACTATGCCCGCCAGTGGGATAGTCTTGTAGAGAGCAACGTGGCCGACACCCTTATCGAGGGTATAAAAGGTGTGCAGGAGGTAACCGGACTGAGCGATTATCTTATCTTCAAGATGATAATGGCATATGCCGACGGTAAATTCCCCCATGCCAACGACGCCTCCAAGATGTCGCTCACGCATTATCTGCTCACACATATGGGTTTCGGGGTGAGGTTGGCTATGGATAACAACCTTCTTCCCTATATGCTCATACCATTCGAGGAGCAGGTGTTCGGACGTTCGGCTCTGCGTCTGGAGCAGCCCTACTACGTATTCTCGACACCCGGCAGAGAGGCAACCAAAAGGATGGGGCTCATGACCCCCGACCTCCCCTCGGATGGCGAGACCGGTAAAGCGATGAAACTGAGGATGAACGGGGTGAAACTCCCCTACAATCCCTACTACTATTCATTCGCCTACGGCGACCTCCGCCTGGAGGGTGAGATGAACCAGAATGTGATTCCGATGCTCTACCGTTATCCGCAGATGAACACCGGCGGGTTTGCCGATTCCTGCATACTTCCGGAGATGCGCCAGGATGTGGTGCGCCAGGTGAAGGAACAGCTCGGCGATATGGATCCGCTTCAGGCTGCCGACAAGCTGTTGGCCATGATACAGTTCGGATTCACCTATTCGACCGACGAGGATTTCCACGGCTTCGAGAAACCATACTTCTTTGAGGAGAGTCTCTTCTATCCGAAGTGTGACTGTGAGGACAGGGCCGTGTTTTACAGTTATCTCCTCTGGAACGCGCTCGGACTTGAGGCCGATCTCATAGCCTATCCCTGGCATGAGGCCACAGCCATCAAGGCAGAGAAGGTGTGGGGTGGTAACGAACACTACACCAAGGAGACGGATAAATACTTCATATCCGACCCCACCTATCAGGGTGCCCCCACCGGCCAGTGCATGCGCCGGTTCTCGGGTGTGGAACCTGTGATCGACCTCAGTTACAAACGTGACTGAAAGCCGGAGGGGAACGCTCCTCCGATGAAAAACCTGACATGACATTTTGACTGCACCATGAAGATAGTATACATACCACTCGCAGCGTCGCTCCTCTTGTCGGGGGCGGCTTTCAACGCATCGGCCCAGTCAGAAACCGACTGGAGATCGCAGAAGCAATATCTCAAGAAAGTCGAGAGCGGGGAGATCGACCCTGAGGCCGAGAAAGAGAGAAAGAAACAGGAGAAAAGGGAGAGGAAGGAGCGCAGAGAGGGTAAGGCCAACGTGGCTGTGACCACCGACGTAGGCGCCGGTTATCCGGAGTCGCAGAAACGCACAGATTATCTGTTCCGGCAACAGTCAACCCCCATCGGGCTCGCTCCATACAACACCATCGTATATCCCTTGCTTGACAATGCGGTAGCCACGTTGCGCGGTAATATCCTGCTGCAGGATAAATTTCCCCTCAGAGGGCTGCAGGTGAATCCCACCGGCGTGAGTTTCGGTGTGATAACAATCGATAAAAAGGGTGTGAGAAACGCCGGTTTCTACTCCACGGAGCAGGAGAAGAAAGAACTCGCCAAGTTTGACACCAAGCATTACGGAGAGCCCTCGGCCATAGCCTATACGGCTGACGGGCGCAAGGTGCTTGTGGCCACAGAGAAGGGTCTGTTTGTGTTCGAACCGCGTAAGATGGAGCTTATTGACAAGATGGAGCTCCCCTTCCTGCCCGAGGCTATGGTGGTGAGCGACAATGCATATTATCTGGCATTACGCGCCGATGACCGTGTGGTCGTATACAACTTCGAGGAGAAGAAACTGCGCCGCGACTGGAATTACGGCGAGTTGGTGACCGATATCGCGTTCAACATCGACAGCAACGAGTTGGGTGTGCTCACCGCCGACGGTTTCCTGACACTCTATGACACGCGCCGCTTCGATATAAAGAATGACCTTGATAACTTGGGCGACGCATTGAGCTGCGCCTTCAACTTCGACGGCAAATATATAGCCGTGGCCACCTCCCCCACATCGATTGAACTGATCAACCTTGTGCGTCCCGACGACCGCAACACCATTCCCGTAGAGGCCGGGGGTGTGGGAGACATGGCTTTCATAAAGGATGCCGACGGCAATTCAATCCTGGCATATACACTTACTGATGCCGTGGGAGCGCGGCGTATCACCGGACTCGAACCGCATTACACAAAGCTGATAGCCGACCAGGTTGACCAGCTGATGGATGAATGGCAGAGGATGATGCCCGGCGAGTCGATGGAGGATTACCGTCTGCGTGTCAACGAGGAGAGCCGCGCACGTCAGCGCCGCCTTTTCGAGGATGAGATATCCACCCGTCTTGCCGGCGACCTTCTGGCCGACCAGACAATGAGTCTCGGCAACTACGACCGCACCAACCAGGTGCTCGCCCTCTCGTTCAGCACGATGCCCACCATCTATCTTCCGGTGCCGGAGAGCGACGTGACATCATTCCATGACGCCGGCGACCTTATCCTTTCGGATGTGCAGTATGGCGTGCTTCCCGACGATACATTCGAGATAATCTATGCCAAGGTGTTCAACAAGGCCGACGGCAAGACTTACGAATACAACAACGTGAACCGTGTGGCTATGAATTTCATGGGGAATGACGCCAATGTGGTGTCGCTTGAGATTCTGCAGCAGCAACAGATGGAGGAGCTCAAACTTCAGGAACTTCGCGCCAAGGTGATGGAGGAGGCCATCCATAACGATGTGATCTCAAACCATACCAATATAGCGGTTGACTCCCGCATTGTGCCCGACTATAACGCCAACGGGGAGAAGATACTCAATTATGAGGTGAACTTCACCTATCAGGTGGATCCGGAGTTCTCGGCAGTGGAGGATTTCCCGCCGGGTAAATACCACGTGGAGGAGTCGGGTGCGGCCGGTTCGATGCTCAAGATTGTGAAGGAGGCCTTCGAGGGTGACTTTGCCCAGTATATAAAAGATGGGAAGAAACTGAGGGTGACAATCTCCGGCACAGCCGACGCCACTCCGATCATACGCACCATAGCCTACGATGGCAGCTACGGCGACTTCGAGGATGAGCCCATCTATGAGAACGGCGACCTCACCGCCATAACAGTCACCGCAGCCGATGGCGTCAACGAGAACCGTCAGCTCGCATTCCTGCGCGGAGCGGCCGTGAAGGATTATCTGCAGAAGAATGTGGGCAACCTCTCCAAGATGGATTCCGACTATACGTTCAAGGTGGACGTGTCGGAGGGGAAGGGTAGCGAGTTCCGGCGTATCACGGCCAACTTCACTTTTGTCGATGTATTCTGACATTGACTATGACAAACTAACCTGAGAAAATGATAAAACCATACAGATCCATACTACAGATGCTTGCGGCCCTCGCCTTGGCCGCCACTCCGGTGGCGTTCGGGGCTACGGCCGAAGATGCGGCGGAGACCTACAAGGAGGTGCGCACCCTTCAGTTTGACGGCGCCCCCGAGACAGAGGTCTATGAGAAAGCCTACCAGGCTGTGACCGAGGCTATCGGTGCGCTGGCTGCTGACAGTGTAAGCGATGAGGATGCCGACCAATGCAAAGGTATCCTGATCGACCTTAACCCGATAATGGCCAAAGCCTCCGTGCATCATTCAATCAACAACGACAGTCAGGGGATGACACGTTTCGCGCGTGCCTACGTCGACACTCAGCTTCTTCCTCAGATGGCAGGTGTCGACTTCAGGCGTGACGCGGAGCTTTATCCCGCTCTTGTATACGTGGCCGCCTCCGGTTCCTATAATTCGGGGGATATCGAGAATGCCATCCGTTACTTCGAGGAATACCTCTCGACGGAAGATAAGAAGAACCGCGAGGCGGTGAGTCTTTTCTATGGTCAGGCCATACTCCAGACCGGTCAGCAGCAGAGAGGTGTGGCCGCAATGGTGAAGGCGGCTGACGAGTATCCGGCCAACTACCAGATTCTCACCATAGCGATGCAGCTATGTCTTGACACCTCCGACCGCCAGTCGCTTTACCCCCTCGTGGAGCGTGCGCTCACTCTCAAACCTAATGATGAGCGTCTGCTGAATCTCCAGGCCCAGGGGTTTGAGGATAACCAGAATTACCGCGCGGCTCTCGACGTGTATATGCGTCTTGATGAGATGCACCCCAACAGCCTCAACATCAATGAGAGCATAGCCCGATGCTATTACAACCTCGGCACTTCCCACTACAACGAGAGCATCACGGCCGCCACAGAGAAGGATGCCGCGAGAAGCCGGCGCCAGAGCAACGCCTATTTCTCGACCGCCGCCGAGAAATATGAGGAACTGGCCGACAATGACCCCAACAACGAGAAATATCTCAAAGCCATGGCCTCGGCCTATGCCACATTGGGCAACAAATCGAAAGTGGATGCCGTGAATGTGCGTCTCACTGCCTTGGGAGCCTCCCCCGTGGCAATGAACGACCTCCCCTCGATTATCGGTGACCCGCAGGCGCCCGGCAGGGGTGCCTCACCGCGCAACATACCCTCATATCAGGAGTATGCCCGTGCCTACGTCACCGGAGAGATGAAGAAGTGGGCGCAGCGCGGTGAATTCGAGAAGGTGGATGATTACACCAGGCGTATGGCTCCCGAGAATATCCGGAAGGAGCAGGAACGGCTCAGCGCCGTCACCGAGGAGCGCTATCTCAAGGAATACGCCGGTCATCTTGTGCTGTCAGAACTCACCCTGCAGCCTTATGACGTGGAGAACGAGACGTATGCCGTCAACTCCGACTTCGGACCTGTCTACATAAAGGTGCCTCTGAAAAACAAGGAGGCCGAGATGTTCAAGAGCCAGTGGGAGAAGGTGCAGATACGCAATGCCAAGTTCTTCATCCTCAACGACAATATAGCCATTTCCAACATAACCTTCCGCACACCGGCAGGTAAGGAATATACCTACAACTCCAACGCGCTATTAGCCTACGCTCCACCCGTGGTGGAGGTTGACCCCACTCTCTTCATGGCCGATAATACACGCTCCGAGTCTAACCGACCGGAGGCTGAAGGTAGCAAGGTTACGGTAGTGACAGTGGAGAGTGACGTCGATAAGGATATCCCCGTAAACAAGCAGAACAACACCTCAACCATAGCCCTTGTGATAGCCAATGAGAACTACGGCAAGGTGAGCGACGTGGCCTCCGCGCGTCATGACGGCGAGATATTCGCACGCTACTGCCGCGAGACACTCGGCATACCCGACAGGCAGGTGATATACGTCAACGACGCCACATTCGGCAATATGCTCTCGGCCATCAGTCAGCTGAAGAATTCGGTTAAGGCTCTCGGCGACGGCACAGACGTGATATTCTACTATGCCGGACATGGGGTGCCCGACGAGAATTCGAAAGAGGCTTACCTCCTTCCCGTCGACGCCGACCCTATGGTCATGGCCACAGCTTATCCGCTCAGCCAGCTCTATCAGGAGTTGAGCGGGATGGGAGCGGAGAATGTGATGGTATTCATGGATGCCTGCTTCAGTGGAGCCAACCGTGGGGAGGGTATGCTTGCCGCCGCCCGAGGGGTAGTGCTCAAGGCTGCCCCAACCGCTCCGAAAGGGAGTATGTATGTGCTGAGCGCAGCCGACGGCAACCAGACGGCCCTGCCATGGAAAGAGAAGAATCATGGACTCTTCACCTACTATCTGCTGAAGAAACTTCAGCAGACCAAGGGTAACGCCACCTTGGCTGATCTGGCCGAATATGTCAAGAGCGAGGTGGAGAAGACGGCCAGTCTCACGCTCAACAAGCCGCAGACCCCTACGCTTAACGTCACCGGGGCCGTGGCTGGAGAGATAAACAAAAAGAGGTTAAGAAGATGATTAACAGAATGAGATTACTTAGCTCGCTTCTCACCGCGGCTGCCTGTTGCACCCTTTGCGCCGGTGCGGCATATGGTGCTTCCGGGGTGAAGAAAGTGAGCGGCGTGTACACATATTACGGCGACCGCAATGACTCCCCCGCCATGAGCAAGCGCAAGGCTCTCGAAGGGGCGCGTCTTGACGCCATAGCCAAGGAATTCGGCACCATCGTCAGTCAGGATATCGTGCAGGCCGAACGCATGGGCTCCAACGGCGAGAGCACTAATTTCTTCGCCCTCTCCTCGTCGGAGGTGAAGGGGGAATGGATAGCCGACTCGGGCGATCCGGTATATGAGGTGAGCCTCGACAAGGATGACAATCTTGTGGTGAGGTGTACGATAAGCGGCACCGCCCGCGGCCTCACCAACGAGGCAGTGGATTTCGAGGCACTCGCCCTGCGCAACGGGTCGCGCCGCGAGATGGCGTCGACCGAGTATCATTCAGGCGACGACCTCTTCCTATGGTTCTCCGCCCCCGTGGATGGGTATGTGGGTGTGTATCTCATGCTGGAGAATGATGAGGTGTGGCAGATGCTACCTTATCCCACCGATCCCGGCCAGGAGGTGAAGGTGAAGAAAGACTATGAATATGTGTTCTTCGACCGCTCCAAGGCCGAGGGTACGTTCGGAGAGATCCAGGAGTTTGAGATAGCCACCGACGGCGATGTTGAATTTAACAAGCTGTATGTGATATTCTCGCCCAACGCATTCTCGCGTCCGGTGATGCACGCGGCCAAGTCAGACCAGAGTCTTCCGTATCTCTCGCCAGAGGAGTTCTCGCGCTGGCTTGTCAAGAACCGCAGCAACGACAGCAAGATGAATGTGAAACAGATTAACCTGAAACTCTTCCCCGACTGACGGGGTGGAGGTTCGTAAAACCTTCAGCTATGAAAAAGATATTACTCTCACTGACAGCCCTGATAGGAGGTGTCATGCCTCTCGGAGCAGATGTGCCTGCCGGATTCCAGGAATTCCGTCAAGGCATACTCAATGACTTCCAGGACTTCAGAAGTACGATACTTGAGCATTATGCCGATTTCCTTGACGGGACATGGCATGAGTATGAACCCCTTATGCCGCTTGACAAGAGGGATAACCCGCCGAAACCGATAAAGGTGCCGAGCGTCAAGGTGAGCAAGCCATCGACGCGCCCCGTGACGTTGCCCGAACCGAAGTTGGGCACTATCCCCCTTACGTCGCGTCCCGCGCTACCGTATGAGCCGGAAGAGGAGGCCGCCGAGCCGTCATCACCTTTCGACGTGCCCAAGACCGTGATACCTCCCGAGGCACTTCGCGAGACGCCACCGACATTGAAGGTGCGTCCCGATGTGGGCACACCGGTGCTCGGAGCCATCCCCCATCTCCCTGCCATACCGTTGCCTTATGAAACAATTGAGCCGGAGCCTGTGGTGCCGGAGCCGATAGCCGAGACGCCCGTTGCGCCCGAGCCGGAAGTGCCGGAGCCGGAGGGTGAGAAGGTCGGTTTCTATGGCATGGAGATAACGGTGCCGGAGGTTGATTTCAGTCTGATGGAGAATATGACAAAGGTGTCGGATCTTGCCCGCAGCTGGCGGCAGCTCAACGATCAGGAGGTGGCCTCAAAGGTAGGAGAGGCGTTGAAACCCACAATCGAGCGTCTGGGTCTCAACGACTATCTTACATTCGAGTTCCTTTGCGCCTATATGGACAGTAAATTCCCGAAATCGGGAATATCCTCCCGAATGTCGGCTGTGCATTATCTCCTTGCCAACATGGGATACGATGCCCGTATCGGTGTGGCCACAGTCACCGGCGACCCGCTGATTCTGCTGCCGTCGCGTCAGACGATTTACGGCAAGAGTTACCTCACCTTCGACGGGGAGCGTTACTATGTGATGAACCCGGGGAACGTGAACTTGCAGGGTCAGGGGGTGTCGACATGCGACCTTCCCAAGGTAGCCTCAGCCGGGAAGAGGATGGATATGCTTGTGAAAGGGTTGAACCTTCCGGTAAAGCCACGTAAATTCGATGTCAACTACGGCAATCTCCATCTCAGCGGCACGCTCAACGAGAATCTGATGCCGGTGGTCTACCGTTATCCCCAGATGGAGACAGCCGACTTCGCCATGAGTGAGCTTGACCCCTCGTTGCGCACCGACCTTGTGCGTCAGGTGAAGGAACAGTTGGGTGGTAAAGGTGCACTGGAGGCCACGAACGAACTTCTGCAATTTGTACAGTTCGGTTTCGACTATGCCACCGACAATGATTTCCACGGCTTCGAGAAACCATATTTCCTCGAGGAGAATCTCTACTACCCGAAGAACGACTGTGAGGACAGGGCAATCTTCTACACCTATCTGCTGTGGCACGCGCTCGGACTGGAGAACCAGCTTCTCTTCTTCCCCGGGCATGAGAGCGCCTCGGTGGCGTTGCCCGGCGAATCGGTAAAAGGAACAGGGTATATGCACGAGGGGAAACAGTTCTATGTTTCTGATCCGACGTATGTGGGATCGGTCACCGGAATGTGTATGCCGCAGTTCGAGACCACTGCTCCCAAGATAGATTATACTTACCCGACCAACGTCAAGTAACAACAGAAAATGCCCGGCACCACAATATGTGGAACCGGGCATTTCCATTGATTGATGTGTCCGTCTATTTTGTCTGGTGTCTGGCACGGCTTTTGGTGACGAGGAAGACTCCGGTGAACACCAGGACGATTGCCACGGCCGTGGCAAGATTGAAATGACCGAGTCCCCACCATATGGCAGCGAAGGTAGCCACGATAGGCTGCACGTAATTATACATGGCCGTGACGGTAGGACGCAGTGCACGCTGGCCTATGGGGAGGAGGAGATAGCTTATGAAAGTGGGTCCGAAGGCGAAGAAAGCCACAAGCCAGAACATCGTCGGGTCAATGGACGCCCAATCGGTCGATGTCCATTCAGCATATGAGATTGGTATTATGCAGATAGATGCATAAGTGAACATCCATTTCATAAGAGTGATGGGGTTATACTTTGCGATGAGGTCTTTGAAAAACACCAGATAACAGCAGAAGCTGCATTGAGCCACGATAACCAGGAGGTCGCCGAGCGGAGAACCGTTGGCAGAGCCTGCATGGCTACCGAGAATAAGTATGAGTGCGCCTATGGCGCCCATGAAAACGCCTCCCACTTTCAGTTTAGTCACCGGTTCATGAAGCACGATAGCCGCCAATACCATGGTAAGAATAGGGAGCGAGGTCGTGATGATAGAGGCGTTGATAGGGGAGGTTAGGCTGAGTCCCCAGAGGAAACAGCACTGGTTGATGACAATGCCCAAGAGCGAGGCGAAGAACATCCTGAGGAGGTCCTTAGGTGCCACATGTTGGTCAGGAATAAAGAAAGAGATAATCCAGAAGAGTATGGCTGCGCCGATCATGCGGCCATCAGTAAGTAGAAGAGGGGAGACACCCCCTGCGAGAATAATTTTACCGACAGGGGCGCTGACTCCCCAGAGAAATTCGGCGCCCAACATGGCGCCATGACCTTTGATTGCATCTTTATCCATTGAGGTATGATTACGTTACAACATCCCCGTCAAGGGGTGTTAGATCGAAAACAGACTACAAAATTAGTAAAAATAATTAAGATGGCTGCTGTTTGGGATTTGTCAGATGTCAGTGCGCTGACAATCATTATTTTGTGGATGAGGTAGAGTCGTGGTCAGGCGGGTGGGGAATGGTGGTGTGAAAAATAAGTGTCAAGTTATTTACAGAAAATGGGGTAGATGTAGATAAGCTGTAAATAAAGTTTGTAAATAATAGTATGATAGATAATTAAAAGTAATAAAACTGCGAGAAGAGAGAAGAAATATCAAAAAAAGTTTGAAAAAAATTTGGTGGACCGAAAAAAGTGTACTAACTTTGCACTCGCAAACGAGAGGTAACGGCGCGAAGCCGCAGCTTCTCGAAGGCACCGGGAGAGGTGGCAGAGTGGTCGATTGCGGCGGTCTTGAAAACCGTTGAGGGTCACACCTCCGGGGGTTCGAATCCCTCCCTCTCCGCCAATTAACGCGTAATTAGCTCTAACACAGTTGGTTACGCGATTTTTGTTTAAAGGCTGTGGACGCTATTTGGACGGTGCTTCACGGTCTGTGTGATAAGAGTCCAAGCGTATACATCAATGCATTTTGACGGTCTCCCCAGAAGAATGCATTAAAAAAATGCGCCCTAACAGAACTTCCCGCGATTTTGATAGTTTATTGGGTTTCCGCTATCCTCGCGCTCACTACGGCAAGAATGTCTATGTAGACTTCTACGTGTTCGACCCCGCCACAGAAACCATGCGCCGGGTCAAGAAATTCTTTGACAACATCAGCTCCAAACGTGAGCAGAAACGCCAGATTGCCGAGTATATCGAGGTGATGAGCACCCGTCTCCGGCAAGGCTACAATCCCTTCGTATCTACCGATAACAATAGAGGTTACACGCTTTTTGTGGATGTTCTCTCCAAATATGAGGAGTCGCTCTCCAAGGGTATGAGAGCCAAGACTGTCCACTCATACACATCGCGTCTCAACATCCTGAGGGAATATATAGAGTCGCGCCAGCTTCCGATAAAATTCGCCTATCAGTTCGACTCCACCTTCTGCATCGACTTCCTCGACTGGGTGCTCTATGACCGCGACCTCTCGGCCCGCACACGCAACAATTACCGGCAATGGCTCGGCTCCGTGGCCGAATGGATGAAGGCCCGCAAGTATATCACCGAAAATCCCACCGACTGCATAAAGAAAATGCCGGAGGAGGAGAAGAAACGTCAGCCCCTGACCCCCGACCAGATGAAAAGGGTGGTCAGTTATCTTGAGGAACATGACCGCCATTTCCTCCTTGCCGTGCTGATGGAGTATTTTACCTTCATCCGTCCTACGGAGCTCAGTTATCTGAAGATAAGGGATATATCGGTGAAGAAAATGAATGTCTTTGTCCCTGCCCAGTTCTCGAAAAACCATAAGAACGGCACAGTCTCCCTCAATGAGAAACTTGTGACGCTCATGATCGACCTCGGGGTACTGACACGCCCGGGCGACTGGTTCCTGTTCGGCCGCCATTTCTATCCCTCGGCCGAACATTTCGGAGCCGACCAGTTCAACAAGTCCTGGGCCAAACTGCGCAAGAAGTTAGGGTTTGGCCCGGAACTGCAATTCTATTCCCTGAAGGACACCGGCATACGCGACCTCTCGAATGAGGTGGGGGTGGTCGTTGCACGCGACCAGGCACGGCATTCCGACATATCCACCACCAACAAATACCTGCAGGGACGCGACAAGAATGGCCCTGAAGAGGCGAAACATTTCACGGGGAATTTCTAAACCACACGGTAGAACTCACCCTTGATCAGCGGCGACATTCCTGACTCGGAGAATGTCGCCGTCAGTTTCTGGGCGATGTAGGTCTTGCCATGTATCACAAACCTTGAGGTGATGTCGGGGAGTTCATCGGCGATGAAACTGTAGCTGTACATGACTTTCGGTTCGATGGCCACCCCCTGCATGTTGGCCGTCATGAGGCGCAGGGGGTGCCCATCGAGGGTGGTCATGGTGCCGTCAGGGGCTATGTCTGTGTCGACAAGAGGATAAGACTTCAGCTTCATGTCATCATGGGCGAAACCGATATACACCCTGTCGAAATATTGGTCATCCTTGTCATCAGTGTGGTCACTCTCGATCATGGTCTCCATCCTGGTCTTGGCGGTTGAGAGGCCTGTGGAAAGGGTTATACCGTTTGAGAGCGTGACCCCCTCGTTACCCGGCCCCGGGTCTGTGTCCGGCAGCGTCTCTCCGGAGTCGGTGGCGCTCACAGGCAGGAACATCATTTTCCCCTCGAGGGCGTAATCCACCGACACCGGCACCACATCCAGCTCATCATAATCCTGGTCCTCGTCATAATCCGGAGGAGAGAAGAGATCCACCGGATGCTGACGGTAGTAAATGGCGTAGGGATATTTGCCGGAAAGTTCGGCCGAGACATGACCTTCGGAGAAAATCTGCACCTTGCGGGAGCAGAAAACCGTGTCGATATCCCTGACATAGTTGAACTGGGTGGAGTTCCCTCCATATCGATGGCCATCGGCATCAATCTTGACCGAATCGTTCACAAACTCCTCCCATGTGCCGTATTCCTTGATTTCCCAGCCCCCTGAGTGGATCCACGGAGCCGACCAGTATTTCCATATGGTCTCGTCATTGTCAGGATACCTGACCTGCCTGATAGGATAATAATTGGCATCCTCCTCGTCTCTGTTTACTGTGGATTGGTATCCATCCAGCGGGTTCTCGATGCTGACAGTGTTTCTGGCGTCATTCAGTTCGGTATAAAACCGGAACTTTATACTGCGGTTCTGCTCGTCGATGTCAAAGACCCCCTTCATGGTCATGCCCAGTTTCTGGAGGAACTCCCTCACAGTCCACCGTGGCAGCGCGTCGGCATACTTCGGCATCCGCCAGGTCGGCGGAAGGGTGTTGCAGATAAGGGCACGGTTCCATAACTCGGTGAAAGAGTCAAGATTGATCCTGTAATCTATCGCCTTCGCCATCCTCTCGAGTATGTTGCGGAGATAAGGCTGCCATGCGAGATATCTGCATTCCTCATGCCATTGGGGACCCTTGGAATAGCAGTTCACCACGTCATCATAACCTATGGGAGCCCAAGGGAGGCACACGGCTCCCTGGTTTATCCCGTTCACTACACCTTGCCGGGCATTCTCAACCGATATCCTTGCCGGGTCTGTGACCGGATATTCCCCAAGGTCGAGTGCGTTGACATAGAGTCTGTCCACATCATCATCCTCGTCATCCGGATTGAGGTTCTGTATGAACTGACCCTTGATGGCGGTGTCAGTCACCTCCATTATCGAGAGTGACCCGGAGGCGTAGAAGCGTCCGTCCCTTATCGAGCATGGGAACAGGTCGTAAGGCTTCGCCTCCGTCTGCAGATGCATCGGGCCGAATATCTTCTGGTTCTCCGGACACCCCTTCATCGGGAATGTCATCGAGAGGGTGTAGCCGTCGCCCGATTCAAAAATCTGGTTCTCGACAATATACTCGAAAGTGGAGTCAGACTGGATCAGCGCCTCCCTTCCGTTAATGATTACCTGTATCATCTCTTCAGTCGGTTTTTGTTATTGATGTAACGGTCATATTCATCCTTGGCCTGTTTGATGCCATGTTCGCCGGTCATGGAGTTGATGGTGAAAAACGGCTCCTCCAGTCGCGCGGCCAGACGGTCGAGCACATCTGCCATTGCTGACGTGTCGACAGAGGGGGAGGCCACTCTCACCCAGTCGCCGTTTACAGTATTGACGGCATTGAAGATAGCCGGAGCGAGCTGCCGGAACGACTCCCTCAGGGCTCCTGCCGGAGTCATGGCGGCCACATCGGCTGTGGTAAGAGAGCCAATGGTGTTGGTGCGCTGCGCCTGGTCGAGCATATCGATGATAGGCCGGGCCACGGGCGACTGCAGCAGTTCCTGACTCGCCACCCATTCACCGGCATGTACCACACCGGCCACCTCATACTTGTCGCCCGGCCTGGTGAAACCACCCTCGGCATAACCGGTGGCCATGGCGGCCTCCTGCTGTTTCTGAATGAGAGCCAGCTGCACGGCACCCTGGGCGACGGCGGCTGCGGCAAGGGCTGCCGGCAACCAGGTATTCATCGGGAACGGGGCCTTCAGACCGGCACCGAAACCCAGCAGGGCATTCTGGGCAGTCTGGGCGATTGCCGAGATAACCTGCATCTTGAATTCCTGTTTTGATGCCTTGTTTTTCTCCTCGGCCAGTTTCTCCTCCTTCTCCTTCTCGAGACGGGATATCAGCCGGGCGTTCCCTTGAGCAAGCTGGATCTCACGGTCGTAACGCTCCTCGATGGCTGCCATCTCGATTTTGGCGTTGGCCTGGGCGAACTGGGTGGCCATCTGTGCGGCGGCCGAGAACACCGCCATAGATGAAGCTATGGCAGCCGCCAGGTTCTCAGGAACGTTCTCAATATCTTTTGCCATGGATTTGGCAAATTCAAGCCATTTGAGTCTCATATCAAGCAACAATGCCGACCAATCATTCCCGGTTTCTTTAAGATGTGATATGAGCGAGGTCCAACTCTCATTCATGAGTTCATCCATTTTCTCATCATATTCCTCCTGAGTGATAAGTCCTTCAGCGAATGCCTTTTTGAGAATCTCAATATCTTCTTTGATCTGCCTGGCTTTATCTGCATATTCATTCCCTTTAGGCTTATTGCCCGGGAGTTTGGCCGCGGTGTCCTGCTTGAGTTTCTGCAGCATCCTCTCATACTGGTCACGGGTGATGTTGCCGGTCTCGAGAAGCTTCTTCAGTACCTGTTCCTCCATCTTGTAGATTTCGGCCAGGTTCTCGGTGAGATACTTTTTCTGCAGCTCGGCGGTTTTTTTGTAATAGACCTCCCGTTTCTTCAGTTTATCCTCCTCCTCGAGCTGCACGATCTCCTCCTCGATTTTCGACTGTTCCTCAGGATTGTTCTCATAGAGCTCCTTGATCTTCTCGAGATACTTCACCTTGATGGAGAGAATCTTCTCCTGCAGGGCAATCTCGTCGATCATGGTGGTGTTCTGCCTGCTGTCATACTCCATCTGAGCCATATCCTGCTCAAACTTCGACGACCGCTCGAGAGCCTTGCGGTCAAGGGTTATGATCTGGGTCTGATACTTGGCTGCTGTCTCGGCCTTCTTTCTGCACAGTTCCTGATAATCCTTGTCCTCTTCGTAATTGATATCCTTTATGGCAGAGAGATTGGTGCGGTAATACTCAAGGGAATCATCGAAATACTTATCCTCGATCTCCCTCTTTCTGTCGACAAACTCCCGGTAGGTCATTCCGCCGGTGGCGCGTAGGGTTATCAGTTCCGCCATAGCCTTCTTTTCGCCGGCCGCGATAGCCTCCAGACCATCCTTGAACTCCTTCCGGGCCTTGACAGCCTCCTTCCGGGCCTCGGCTGCGGCTTTCTTCTGCTCCTGGGCCGTCTGTGTGGCCGGCGCATACCCGTCGCCCGTGTCCGGCACCGTTATCGAGGGGGTGTTCTGTACGGTTGATGTCCTCATGGATTTCTCATACATCAGCTCACGGAGTAGCTTCTCGCTCTGTGAGCGGTCGAGAGTGGCCGAGGCAGTGCCCAAGGGGAAGTTGGTGGTTGAGAGCCTGCTCCCGATGGCATCCCCGATGGCATTGGCTGTCTTGTCATCCTTGACCGAGAAGGTCACATCCACCTTGTCGACGGGTGATTTGGTCCGGGCATCGGTCAGGGCCTTTATCATGGTGTCCAGCTCTCCGGAGTCCATGGTGGCGAAATACCGGGTGTCCATGGCATCCAGTTTGGCCACACGCCTTGAATAGTCGGCAGCCCCGTTGACAATCCGGTTGATAATGCCGACAGCCGACTTATTGCCTGTGATGACATCCCATTCGTTACGTTTCCCGGCCTCAAACCTGAAAACCTCCTTACGGATATCCTCCGGGACCGACCCTCCCGAACCCACCGACTGGGCAACGCGTGTTATTATGCGGGTGATATCCTTCTCAGTCATACCCATCTGCTCGAGAGAGACACGCAGTTCCTCGGTGAGATTATCGATATTCTCGCCGAATGTGTCGAGCAGCTTATCCTTGGCACGCTCTATGCTGCGGGCCTGGGCCGACTTCCCGGCTGCCCATGTCAGACGGTTGTATGCCAGGGTAAGGTTATTGATCTCACCTTGTTCCGTGATGAGCCCCTGGAGATATACCCCATATCTTGAGATAATGGCCTCCTTGGCGTTGTTGTAATCCTCAGTCCCTTTCTTCGCGCCTTGAAGTGTGCCGAAGAGTTTGTCAATCTCCTTGCGCTCTTTCTGGAGCTCGGCAGTGAATGAATAAGCCTCCTTCTCAGCCTCTCCCAATGCCTTGGTAAACTCGTCGGTCTTGGTGGCAGCCTGGATTATCTTCACAGTGGCGGCTGCAATCAGGGCTGTCAGCAGCCCGATGGGGCTCATCTTGAGAGTGGTGTTGAAGAGCCGCATGGCTGCGGTGGCCCTGGTGATGTTGCCGCTCAGGGCAAAGGCTGCAGCCTGACAGAGCAGCATCGCGCCCTTCCATGCGGTTGCGATGACTATGCCGGTTCTCTTAGCCGCAATCAGGGCAGCGGTCTTTACGGCAGCGGCATTGACAGCCACGTTATATGCCAATATGGCAGCTACAAGAGCCAGTATCGCCACCTTGTTGCGCATCACAAACCCCACCAGCATATTCATCCCCTGAGTGAGAAGAGCGGTGGTCTTATAGCTGAGTATCATCACCGGATAGAGTTGCTCACCCAACTCCACTGAGAGCTCATGCAGCTTATTTTTCTCCTTGTCGAGCAGAGCCTGCCTGGTATTGTTCTGCACTTCATATTCCTTGTCGATGCTGTTGGCTTCGCGGAATGCCCGGTTGGCGACCTCCTGCTGACTGCGCACATCATCGATCTTCGAGGCGAGAGTGGCGAGAGCCGACTGTGCCCGGCTTCCGTTCTCTCCCATATCCTTGAACATCGGGGCCAGGACATCCATCCTCCCGATCTCATTGAGTCTTGAGAGGAGCTCGAGAAGGGCGGAGTTCATGTCGGTGCGTACCAGATTGGTGAATTCCTGCACATCGAGGCCGGCCACCTTGGCATATTTTGCCGGATCCTGGAAGAGACGCATCATGATCTGCGAGAGAGCCGTCGATGCCGCCTCCACCTTCTGGTTGTTGGCATCGAGCACGGCGCCGTAAGCCATCACCTGCGATGACGTGAGTCCTGCCTGCACGGACACTGAACCCATACGGGATGCGAACTCGGCGAGATAAGGAGCCGACGCGGAGCTGTTCTGGCTCAATTCATTGATGACAGAGCCTAAAGAGAGCAGTGATTTTTCGGTGCCGAGACGTTCCTCGTCACCGAAAATGCCGGTCAGCTTCGAGAGTGTGAGCGTGGCACCGTCTCCAAGGTCGTCGAGAGCCACATTCACCTTCATGGAGGCACGTGTGAAACCCATGACATCCTCGACCGACTGTTTGCCGAGACGTCCGGCATCCTGGGCGAGCTTGTTGAGTTCCTCGCGCGACGTGCGCGTGTCGAGCTGCCGGAACCGGTCGTTGAGTTGCTTGACGTCGGAATCAGACATGCCGGAGTATTTCCTCACCCCGGCCATCTCCTGATCCATCGACGCATAATCCCCGACCGACTTGTTCATGGCGGCGATGGCGCCTGCGGCAGCCGCCACACCTGCCATCACAAGGCCATGAGCCTTGCTGAAGGCACCTCTGACACGGTCCCAGCCGGTCTCAGTGCTCCTCATTGAGGCGTTCATACGGTCGATTTCAGCTCTGACAAGTCTGATTCTGGTCAACTGAGTCTCCCATGCCTGGGTGCCACGGGGAATGGCGTTTAGTTCGCGCGTGAGGGAGCGCAGTGTGTTGCGGAGCTGTCTGGGGGATGCCTTGTCAAGGTTCATGAGCACATCGTTGGTCATCCTTATCTCCCGGTTGAGCCTGCGGATCTCCTCCTCGGTCTTCCACAGCTCCTTGTTAAGCCTCAGGATCTCCTTGGGGTCGCCTCCGGCTTTGGTAAGCTCGTCAATCTTTTTGCGCAGTTCCTCGGCCTTGGTCTTGTTTTTGGCCAAGGCATCCTGCACCTGTCTGGCATTGATGGTTAGGGTAATCTGGGCGTTCTGTGTTATGCTTCTGGCCATAATAGTGATTAAGTGCGGATTCTTGTGTTGAAAATTTCCTGAAGGGTCTTTGATGATATCACGTTCGACTCCACCGCCCGTGCCACCTGTGAGGCAGCCTGCCGGCCAAGGTTGGCGGCGAGGAACTCCAGGATATTGCGGTAACTCATGAAATACTTCCTGTGAAACCATTCCCGTCGTGTCCTCATCCGGCCGGAGGTGTAGCCGCCGCCCCATTTCGGACCCTTCTTGCGCGGTTCGTTCAGACCATGTTCCCGGCGGTAGGCATCGCCACGGCTCCTGATGTCGCCGGGATTCCCGATATAGGTCTCGCGGCCTGTTCCGGCATCGACAAAGAGACCATACCCCTTGAACTCCTGGTTGAAGGTGATCTCCATATAATCAGGGTCGGCGACGACGGCATCAGCCTTGAGCGACATCATCAGTGCTCCGGTGTCGAACACACCGAGAGCCTGGAGACGCTCCTTCCATATCTCGATCATGGTGCTGTTCCAGGCCTGGGCGTATTTACGTCGAGCCTCGACAGCCTTGGCGGCAGCGGTGTCTCTGTCCATTCCTCCGGATTTAATTCAAGTGATACATAACGGTCGATCTCAAGCTGGAACCATGCGCAAGCCCCTCCGGTGAAGAAATAGCGGTCGATCTCATGGAAATTGACCTGCGGATTCACCACGATGTTATCGAGTCGCAGACGTGTGCGCTCCCGGATAATCACCGAGAGGAACTGCCGGAAGAGCTCCCTCATGATCTCGAAACATTCCTGACGGGCCTCCATCCAGTTCTCCTCAGTGGTGTGCCGCATAAAGAGATACACCATGTGGAACCGCTTCTTATGGGGAGTGTTCTCGATGTCGATGGCTCCGTCGGAGGTATCATCGACACACACCAGGGCTGTGGCATCGAGGGCCGAATGCAGCGCGTCCTCGAAACCGTCAAGACCCGACACGGTGCAGAACCGGAACCCCTCGCGTCGGGCGAGGCGGTTGATCTCGGTGAGCCTCCGGAAGAAGGATATGGCGTCAAAGTCTCTGTTCATCGGTGGCGGTGTCAGGTGATGGGTCGGCGGTGACCTGTTTGAAGTCCTTGTGCTCATCAAGGGTGGTGAGCTGTATGAGGGGCACTTTCGGCTCGTATGGCTCCCATCCGTTGTAGGCTATTATAATTCTGTGCAGACGGCTCATGATGTCGTGATAAGGCTTCTGCATGGCCTGGGCTATGGTGTAGAGCTCACGTTTGTCGCTGCCCGAGTTGTTGGTCTGGGCTTTCCCCGGGAGGGAACCGACAAGGTTGCTGTGTACCCTGAGCGCGAAACAGAGCATATTGATTGCCTCGGCATGGTCGCTTGCCCAGTCGCCACCCTCGGGGGTGTTCTCGATCTTGGTGATACGGATGTCGCGCATCTCGGCTTTCCCGTCGGGGCTGGTCTTGAAGTTGCTGAAGAGAGCCTTGCCGGAGTTCTGGGAACCGGACACAAAGTCCAGGATCTCCTGTTTCGCCTTCACAATCCTCTGCTTGAGCTTCACCGGGTCGGTGATACCCTCAGCCTCGGCGAGATTACGCCAGTAGTTGGCGGAGATCTCGATAAGATATTTTATCGGGGCGGAATTGCGGAGCTTGGCCTCCTTTGCCACGCCGATGAGTTTCTTGATGTTGTACCATTTGCCGCGGAACAGGGCGGCGTAATTGGGGATAGGGTAGTAGAAACTGTCAACAGCCGGGTAACGGGTGACGAATCCCACCTTGCGGTGTCCATACTCCACCAGCCTCCGGAGCGATGTCAGCGGACAGCGGGGATCGATGAGAGGAATCCGCTCCACATCATCCGGAGTCAGCCCATGCAGTCGCCAGTTGGCATAATACACCTCCGGGATATAACCGTCAGAGTGAGCCTCGGCAAACCGGCAATGGGCAGCTTCCTTGCGGTAGATATTGGTAATCTTGCCTCCGGCCTTGTCAAGAATCAGCACAGTCACGGCGAAGTCGAAATATTTAAGATCCTTGCATGTGCCGAGATGGCAGGAGGGGATATCATTATCGAGGAAATAGCCTCTCACCTCCGGGCGGGCAAGTCTGAGAGCCGCGCCGGCAGGGTCAGGCGAGCCTTCAGGAATCTCATACCGCAGACCGGAGGCGTAGCACACCTCGGAGATGAACCCCTGGCAGGCGGAGAGGGTCTCATCCTCCTCGAACAGACTGAGCATTCTGTAAGGCATCTGGTTATCTCCACCCCAGGGGATGTAGGAGATGTCATCGTCAGTGCCGATATGGGCCGGAAGGATATTCTCATCCTCGCGGAACACAGAGGCGGAGTCAAAGGTGGAGACCACCGCGGAAGCGTTGAGCCCCGGCAGGTCATAGACCTCGAAATCTCCGGCCCTGGCGATAAGGGTGTTTCTGTTGTAAGACATATCAGATTGTGTACTTTGGCAATGGTATGGTGAAAGTGTAGTTGTTGGTCGAGGCATCCCCGTCGGGGGTGTTGATGTTACCCTCTTTTTTCAGCACACCGCAGAGAGGGGGCCGGTTACCCACGATATGGAGATTGCCGGCTGCATCACAGGCTATGAAAGCTATGCGGATGAGCGGCACATCATCAGAGGTGGCAAAAGAGAGCGTGGTGGAAGCTATGGGCATTCCACCCGACATCTCCACAGTCTCGGCAAGTGTGGCGGTCTCGGCAAGATTGATCCATGTGGGGAGAAGCCGGAGCGAGTCAGGCAGCACCCCGGAGGTGAAGTCAGGGAGCTGCATGGCGAGCACCCATCCGAGTTTTACAATTCCTGGCAGCATATCTTGAGATGTTTAAAGCCAATATCCGGAGCTCTCCTTGCGGTTCTCGAACACCGGGCCGTTGAAACGGCCGGCAGCCGATGAATGCCGCCACTTGGGAAAGACATCCGGATTCCGGCGGATTGTGTTGGTAATGTCGCATAGCCGCTCCTTGTCGAGATTCCTCTCAAGGAACACGGAGTCGCTCCTCATGACATCGAGCTCCACATCGCGCAGCAGCTCTGTCACCTCCCGGATGAGCCGGTCTTTACCATGATGGTTATGGTCATCGTCAGAGTCAGGCAAGATCGAGCGGGAGCGGAGATCCTGCAGCACCTCTGTGGAAATCCATCTGCGGCCGATGATATCCTCGATGACAGATGCCTTGTGGGTCAGTCCCAGATAGGCTGTCCATCTCTCTTTCGTCACACCCATGGCATCCACGACCCGGAAATCAGGGAAGAGCGAGCAGCGGAACTTGTCGGCTGCCCGTGACCCTATCCAGCGGGAATCGACACGCAGATGGGCGATGAGCGACTCGATATTCCGGTCGCGCTCGGCAATGGTCGATGCAATCAGGTTGTCAATCTTGGCCTTGGCGGCCGGCTTGAGTGAGGCTGTCTCCGTCACTCCCACACCGGTAGGCCCCACTACCACATCGATAGCCGGCACGGCGTTCATCCACGCCTGCAGGCACACTATGCGGCGCGGCAGGAAATAGAGAGGGTCATCCTCCTCCATTGCCTCCTCGATATAATGCTGCAGCAATGACAGCGGGATAAGGTTCTCGCAAAACCAGTTCTCGGCCGCCACGAGGAAAGGCTTTATCTTGTCGAACAGGGTGGTCTCACCCTTCACAGGAGCCATGGTGTTGGGTATGAAACTCCTGAGAGTGGTATTGTCGGGTATAAGTATCATCAGAAGAAGAGTTTGGTGGCATTCTTATCGTTGAGTACAATCCAGTTCGGGCCGAGCGCCTCAAGGCGGCGCAGCCATCCCTTGAGGTATTTCTGCTGCGAGGGGTTCTTCATCACCACCTCGATTATGAAGTCGCGCCGGAGCTGCTTGATCCGGGAGAAGAGCTGCGGCCCGCTCCGGGCATTGAGGGCGGCGATGGTCTTGGGTCCGACAATGCCGTCGGCAGTCACACCAAGGAGCTTCTGCACAGGCTTTATCCCGGCAGCCCCTGAGGCCCATACCCAGTCGACAAGGATATTGGCTATCGACTGGCAGCGTATCTCATCGGCACGCCAGCGATCCCAGTAATGGGGCTTCATCACGGTGTCGGTCACATCCTTGTCGGTAAGGAGCCGGAGGTCGTCAACGTCGATATCCCCGTCGCCATCCTTGTCATACCCCACAGCCTTCCATGTTGAGATTGTCACCCCCTTGTTGGTGGCTCCCCCACGGTCGTCGGGGTCATTTACGAAACCACCCTCGTATGAGAGGATAAATTCCGCCAGTATATTGATATTTGCCATAATAGTATCGGTTAGAGTCAGATTAAAACTTCCATGTCATTGAGGGCGAGAATCAGGGAGTCGCGTATGCGCCGGATCTCGCCCGAGTCGAGCAGTTTCACGCGCCGGGTGCCGGAGTAATGGTCGGCCTTCAGCCCCACGCAACGGCGGTAGGTCTGGACTTCCCCTTTGGCCGTGCAGACAGTCAGAGTCACCGGTTCAGGCGACGCGAGGATCTTCCTGACCGTTGATATATGGATTCTATTGGCCATAACCGTCATATTTTTTCCAGAGGGCGAGCCGTTTCTTATCGAGCTCGATAATCTCCTTGGCGAAAGGATAGCGTTCAGAGTCGGGGCAGGTCACCTCACGTATAGAGATTTTCTTCAGCTCATAGTGGAGTTCCTGCTGCTTCCGGAGTATGTCGAGCGTCTCCACGTAAGCGGCCTGTATATCATCCGGCAGGTCGTCATGGTCGGTGCGTTTACCCTCGTTATACTTCCTCTCCTTTGCAGGGATGGAGGTGACGATTTTGTCAGCCTCGGCTGTCATCTCAGCCACCTGTTCATGGGTCATGGCGGCGAGACGGAAATCGAGATACTTCCGGAGACGGTTAAGGATATGCCCCTTCTTGCGCTCGAGATTGTTGATATTGTTCTGATATTCGATACGGTTGCCCGAGATCTTGGCCAAGAGCAGGGCGCCGGCGGCATAGTCGCGGTCAGCTTCATTGGCATTGACGAAAGCCTGCAGGCGTGCGGTTACAGATGGGTCAAATTTCATGTTGAAAGGATATAAATTGATTGATGAGTGCGAATATATGCAGACAGTGCGGAGATAAAAAAGAAGAGAGGCCACGTCATCACGACGGAGCCTCCCGAATGCATTAAAAAAATGTGCTTAAACCTTTCTCAGGCGCGTGGCCTGTGATATTTTATCAGTGCGACAGAATACGGTCAAGATGTAACAGAATCTCCTCCAGCCTCCCTTTGGCAGCGAAATAAGCGAGAAGATGCTTTGTGACATCACTCAGTTGGTCTTCAGAGAGGAATTCGATTGCCTGGAGACAGTCAGGGCTGGTAAGGACGCGGAGCTGTATGGTGTGGGTTTTCGGGGCGAAGTCTTCGGCAATCTCCACGACAACGGGCTGAGCCTCCTGCCGGGGATATTCGGAATCGAGATATCCGGCCAGCTTTTCTGTTACATCAATCATGCCTCACCTCCTTCCCGTGTGAAATCGCGGTTGACGAGAACTCCACTGATTTGAAATGCCCGTTTGCCAACATTGCCCGATTTGGGGGACTCGAAGTATATCAGTGCATATTCTATTTCCTCACGGAGTTTGTGGGGCCGCACAGCGGGGATGAACCCGGATGTACCGATTTTCAGTCTTTTCAAACGGCGATTCGACACGAGGAGATCCTCCATCTCATCCGCCAGACGTTCGACAATCTGAGCGAATTGCTCCGCAGTCATGATGGTACGGTCATATTCATTCTTTGCCATGAAGGCAAGCCTTTTGCCCATTTGGGTGGCATCTGCGTATGTGTAGACAGTGACATAATATTTATTCATGCCTCACCTCCTTCCTGGGCTGAGAGTGAGTCGGAGGCCCAGATGGCGAGAAGGGAGAGGACTCCGGCGGCGTACATGGTTCGGTCGTGGCCCAGGGCGCAGGTTACGACGGTGACGATTCCGCCGGTGATGGCGAGGTGCTCGAGGAGACGCGCCGCGCGGCGGCGGTCGGCTGTGAGGCTGGAGACTTTCCGGATGATTCCGGCTACGGGAAGGGCTGCGCCCTTCAGTACTTCTGTTGTTGTCATAGTCTTTGACATTATTGGTTTTAGCAATG
The DNA here is from genome assembly GCA_947575235.1 of uncultured Porphyromonadaceae bacterium. Lineage (GTDB taxonomy): Bacteria > Bacteroidota > Bacteroidia > Bacteroidales > Muribaculaceae > Lepagella. Next base: position 29,913 of record CANPMT010000001.1, on the reverse strand, counting down.
GCAGTAATAGAGAAACGGCTGCCTTCCGTTGCTAAAACCAATAATGTCCATTCCCGTGAGAATAAAAATTAAAAGTCGGAAGACAGCCGTTTTATGTGGCTGGTCTGAATGTCAGTATGTGCCGGAGCCTCTGTCCGGTAATGGTTACAGGAGGGCATAAAAAAAGCCCCGATGTATGTCGAGCCTTAACCTATACTCAGAGGAATGGTAACACCATCATTGATTTTAGCACTGCAAAGTTCAGCATAAATTCTGACATGTGCAATAGCCGGGGTTATTTTTTTTGAAAAAAATTGCACCCCCGCCGGATGGGCGAGGGTGTGGACGGTCAAAGTAAAGCTGTCAAACGATAACTATTGAACCGCGTTTTCGTTATTATCTGGACTTTTACGGGATTCCGGTTCTGAGCCTTTATGGAAATGACCTCTGAGTACAATAACGCCGAGACCGATGATGTTTACTGTCGTGGTGGATAGAATCACGGTCATCACCATGTCTGAGATGAAACCATGGTCAGGAAAGACAGCAGGCCATATCAGTTGAGAGGCACCATTCAAAAGCACAAGACATCCAACAAGTACGAGATACCAGATGATGACCTTCCTTGCCCATCCCTCAAGACGGCGGCGAGCCTTGGTGTCTTCAATCAGACGGTGTTGTCCTAACAGGTTTTTTGTTGCACCGAGTATGAATTCATCGTGAAGATTAGATGAAAGCAGTTCCCTGGCTGTCATCAGAAAAAATTCCTCATCCTCTTTAGGTGCAGAGGGCAGACTGACAGGATAATCTTTGATCAGCCAACGTAGAAACTTATGTCGTAATTTCAATCTGCCGTTTATGACCGGCACAGGAGTTTGATTTGAATCAACACCTGCCAAACTGTCAAAGGTTTGGTTGATATCCTCGTTGTTGCTCATAGTCCGATTCTCCAGTCAGGGGTTGAGAAATAATTCTGAATATCATCTTGAGAGATTTCCCTGCCCCAGGCGGGTTTGCCATCCCGATAGACAGCCTTTTTCCAGGGACCATTATCCCGATGAGACCATTCACTAAGACGGAATGCCGGGAAGGAATGGAATTCCTCAACCACATCTGTAGCGAGCTTCATCATCTCCGGAACCGCCACGAAAGCTGCCTTCTCCTCCGGGGTGGGAGTGTATGGGAATGAGGCAGAACGTCGGTAGGTTCTCGGGAATACCGGGCCGAATGGAAATGCTTTAGGCGCATCATCCCTGAAGGGGGGAGCTTCCAGTTCAGAAATGGCACGGCCATAGAATATATACAACAGCTTCTGAAGCTGGGTTTTCCCCAGCCTCACACCATATTTCACCTGAGCCAGCCAGGCTATGAGGTTTGCATATTCCAAGCTTGATAGTTCCATATTTTTAAAACAACTTTTGAAAATGTCACTAATCGGTAGCGCGTCCTTATTTCATAATAACGTTATTTTGCATTACAATATTAAACAACTCTGTAATTATTTTTTCAGGGAACCGGGAGTTTGTATAAAAAAATAGGGGGCGGCATCTTGCGGCGCCGTCCCCCCGGAGTGTGGCCCGTAGCTCCATCGGGCCGGTGTGATTAAAGAACACAGGAGCTAAATATTATCAGCGGCCTCGTTTATCTTTGAGGCTATGTCGCGGAGAGCCTCTCTCAAGGTTTCTTTCTGGGCCTCGGTAAATTCGGACGGATTGCCGTTGCCGTCATATCCGTTGAGACGCTGGTAGATCCATCCACGGGAAAAACCGAAATAGTCTTTGGATATATTCCCCCATTTGAGATAAAGGAGAATGTCTTTCAAAGGGTTGGGTGTGTGTGCTGCCATATATGTGTTGTTTGTTTTCACCCCTCTCCCGGAGGAGAGGGGCTTTTGGTTTAACTTTCTTCAGATTCTTTCAACTCGTCAACCAGCTGGTCGATGAAGAGTTCGATTCTCTCTGATGGATTGTGTCGGGAGTGGCGGAAGTTTCTCAGCGCCTCAATCAGGTCCCATTCTTTTTGTGTTACTTCTTTTTTCATATCTTGTGTTCTTTAATCACACTGCAAAGTTAGTAATATTTTTCTTACTACACAAATTTTAAGTAAGATAAATAATACTAAGATGTAAAAAAAATACCCTCCCACCGGGAATGGCGGGAGGGTGCGGACGGCTCTTCGGCGCGTTGTGACTGCAATACTAAACGAGCGACAGAGTCGCCAGTTCGTGGGCGAGACGGTGTATGCCGTTCTCGATCTTCTCAAGCTGGGCATCAGAGATGGGGGTATCGCCCTTCTTATACTGACGCATGAGACCCGGATTTATACCGAGGTAACGACCGAGGGCACTCACATTGAAAATCTTGTAATATTCAAAGAGTGAGGAGATGTCGAAATGAAAGTCGACATCTTCCGTAAGCTCGGGAGGTACGTCTGAATTCCTTTCGATATAGTCTCCCTTGACTTCCTCTATCGAGTTGAAAAAATCCTCCTTGGCTTCCTTCACTGTTTCACCTGTGCCTATGAGCTGGACCTTCTCGCCTGTGGTGTTGTAGGCAATATAGGAGCCGTCAGACTGTTTCTCTATGCTTACTTTCATATTTTCATTGTTTTGTGGTTGTTGAATCGTCAGGATAGGGGGGATTCCCTCCCTGTCTGTTTTAGAATCCGATTATCTTTTTAAGGTTCATCATCAGACCTTTGCGGACTTCTTGCGAACCATGCCTTTCAATCAGGATTTCAACCCCGGTCTCGGGATTCACATAACGGTCGTGTTTTTTACCGTGACTTTTAAATCTGAAGCCGTGGGCTTCCGCGATTTTAATAAGTTCTTTCCATTTCATATCAAAGAGCCCGTTTAGTATTGCACTACAAAATTATTACATTTTTGTCATACTTGCAAATTTTCAGGGGATGATTTTCAAAAAAATGAAGGGGGCGACACCTTGCGGCATCGCCCCCGGAGCTGATGAACTGCCATCGTTTGACAGACGAAGAAAAAAGATTCAAGGCAATTCGTCAGCTATCTCGGAAATCTCGATGGAGATTGTGTATAATGCGTTGCGGAGTGTTACAAGTTCTTCACGGGTGAACTGAACCGGAGCTCCGTTTTTCTCATGATTGTTGATTTTCTGAGAAAACCAACTTCTTGACTTGCCGAAAAATCTTTCGGCTATGTATGAGGCGTTAAGCACTTTTAATAAGTCGCTTGCTTTGAGATCCTCAATTTTTGATAGAATAGGGTTGTCTTCAATCCTCTTTTTATATTTTTTGTCAAATTCCTCGTCAGTCATAATAATGGGATTTGGTTTTAATTTCCCCCTCCTTTCGGAGAGGGAGAAGTTTTTTCAGTTTCTGAGCAATCTTGTCATCATTGCTCTGATTTCTCGGCTGAGCCATTTTCTTCGGCCTGTATCTCTTATGAGACGGAAGTCGTTGAGCATCGCAACCAGGTCGTCAACTTCCTTTTGAAATTCTTCGTCTGTCATTTTGAAGAGTTTAAGGTGATGTGCGTTATTGCACTACAAAATTAGTAAACATTTGTTTAATTTGCAAATTTAGAGTAAGAAAAATATAGCTGTGAGGCAAAAAAATACCCTCCCACCATCACGGCGGGAGGGTAGAGGGGCAATATAATAAATTAATATGAGCCATTGAACATGTCGGGCTGGTCGCAGGTGCGCTCCTTTGCCAGGCTTTCGAGCCTTGAGTCAAGATTCCTGACCTCGGCCATGCCCGCTTTTATCTTTTCGAGGAGAGCCGTCTTTCTACGCAGGATGTCGGCTTCGAGCCTGGCCTGTTCCTCGGCCCGTCTCATCCGGCCGGCGAAGTGGCCGTAGAGAGCATCGTAGCATTCGCGACGGTATCTGGTGACCGACTCACGGGCCGACTCTGCCACATTTTTGGGGTTGATGGTGAATAGCCATCCGTAGACGTATTCGAGGGGGAGACAAACCATCTCGCGATTCTCGCCGCCGGCTCCAGTTGTTACCGTGAGGGTAACAACTGATGAGAGAATGTCATCCTCCTGAAGCTTGGAATACTGACGCTCAAAAGCGATACCGAGGGCTTCGCAGATGGGTTTTATAGGGACGAAAATCCCGTTTTCTGTAGTTTCGGCGTAGATTTCAACGCCGTTGATTGTGGTGATTTTTTGTTTGCTCATATTGTTTTTTATTATGTGGGTTGTTTTACAGGTCTATCAGAGAAAATAATGCAAGCGTGCTGAAGAGTTTCAAAGGATACGGATGTCTCACGACACCCGCATCTTGAGTACTAAACTATATTATCTCATTTTCAAAAGGCGCTATGTAGTTTATACCTCGTTATGAAACTAATTCCTGGTGAAGATCACACTAACTCGCATAATACATTCTACTGAAATATGTATTGTGATACAAAAGTATGTAGTTTTTCTGATTTGTCCAAATATTCGGGAGAAATTGTGTCAAGAAAAAAATTGAGGGGTATATGATGGGGTTAAAATATTGATAAAACCAAGGATTAGGTGATTGATTTAGGGCAGCGGGGAGGGGTGTTCGGAGTTGTAAAATTTTGGAATAGCGACACTCTTGATTTATAGCAGGTTAGCTTTCAAAAACAAATAAAATTGTAAGAAGTTGCGAGTACTCAGCCCCCGGCTGCCTGCGCGGACGGTCATGGCAGCGCTTCGGCCGAGCGGTATATGCAGAGAGACTTCCGTGCTTCCGTACTTCCGTGCTTCCGTGCTTCCGTACTTCCGTGCTTCCGTACTTCCGGGCTTCCGTACTTCCGGGCTTCCGGATTAACACAGAGAGTCCCGGCATCCCTCGAGAGGGAGACCGGGACCGTAGGGCAGACCGTGGCTGGGTCAGAGTTTATTTGGCAGATGTATGACAGTGGTATCGATGGGGACACTGTGGTAATCCCAGTGCAGATGCACCGCGCTCATGACGCTGATGTCGATGCTGCTGCGCCGCTCCCGTGGCGTGCTCCGGCAGCCCGTCAGCAACAACACCGTGTTGATGGCAGCCGCTGTCTGTATGACGGCTATGTTCCTCGCTCTTTGCATGGCTGTCAGTCACAGATATCCCAGACTCCTGAGCCTCCTTCTCTGAATAATAAGGGAAGATAGCTTTGAGGTAGCCCCATTAGCCATTCCTGGAATTTTTTAGTACATCTTATTCTTGCAAGATTAACACAATTAGAAAACATGTAAGTATAGGTCGTTATAATCTCAGGGTTTATAATTCCAGATATGTCTATTGTTTTTAGTTGCGAACATTCACTAAAGAGAGTTTTTATACTCATTACATTTTTCAAATTTTTCGGTAAAATGATATTTTCAATACTGCTACATCTTGAAAACATCCCATCCATTGTTGTAACATTTTCAGCTTCTAAATGGCCAAAATCTACTTTAGTCAATGCTTCACATCCATAGAACATCTGTGTTAGATCTTTGAGTTTTTGGGATGTTATAAAAGAAAGATCTATTTCTTGAATATCGGACCTGCAGAAAAATGCATTTGCAAAAGATTCTGCTGAATCTGTTCGTATGTCAGATAAGTTTTCTTTTGAAAAATCAGTGAATATATTGAAGAACCTATAAAAGTCTACAATATTTTCTGTGTGAAGATATTTAATGTTTTTAACCTTTACACTAGTGCCGGCACCCCATTTTAAAGAGTAAAGGGGTTTTTCAAATACAACTTCACAAGTATCTCCAAGAGATCTGGATATTTTTTCAGTTATTATATTCTCAGGGTCGTCAATATATGAATAGGAATAGCCGTAGTTCGTAAATTCTCCGAGCCCAGTTAAATCCAACGTTATTCTACATTTCTGAGCCCAGACCAAGTCACTTCCAGCGTATATCAGTTTCACTGGAGAATCGCCTATAAAGCAATCATATAATTCTTTATTGTTTATTTTTATCATTGTTCTGATTTTAAATAATACAATATAGAGTCTTGGGGGCTCGTTCCGTCAATGCATCGTAATTTTCTTCAGATCCTATCCAAATCTGCTTGCTTGACTCTGTCACCTGGAGAAGCCCGGAGTAGTAGGCAATCGGGGTTACGTGCCAGGGGGTAGCGCCGACGGCTGATACAATATCCTTGTCAAAGAGATTGACTGTGACGTTGTAGCGGATGGCGATGGATAGTCCGGGTTGTTTCCCGTAGGAATTGACAGAAGCCCCAGTGAGGGCATCTGTATCACCTTCAGAGTCAGTCATGCCGATGTAAACCTGTGCATAGCAGACAAGCATGTTGAGAGTGAGGACATATCCGTACACGCTGGAGCCTGTGTTGTTGGTGACTTTGCGGAGACACATACATTTCTTGCTCTTGAACTCCTCCGCGTTCAGTTCGTCCATTGTTAAGGCCGGAAGGTCGGAGGCCGCAGCGATGCTCGCAGCTATCGACGCGGCTATATCCTTCAGCTGGGGGACACTTATGTAATTGGGCTGCTCTTCCATGGTGAGGGCTTTTTATGGTTTGGGAGGGGGCGGATTTTATCCGTCCCCTCCGGGATTACAAGATTCTGCTTACGCGAACAGGTCGGTGATCTCTTTGATCTCCTCGGCGCCGGCGGCGTCGGGAACTACGATGGCATCGATTGCGTCCTGGAGCGCATCCTTGGCGGTGTCGATGGCGGTGTTGAGCTCGGTTTTGGCAGCCTCGATAGCTGTGTCACGGTCGGTCACCTCTTTCGTGATGGCGGTCTGACGGTCATTCACCTCCTTGGCGATGGCGTCTGTGGCCACTTTGTCTTTGCGGTCGATGTAGGCTTTCTGGGCGGTCGCCACGGTAGAAAGCTGGTCTACGGTTACTACGTTTGCCATAGTTTCTGTGGAATTTGATTGGTTGATATAAATTGTTTGTTATTGGCGTCAGGAAAACATCCCTGCTATTGCGTCTATCTCTGCAGGTGTGGCCATCTCGCAGCCGCACGTGCTTATTTCGTCGATACGCTTCCCGAGGTCCTCTTTGGCCTGTTTTATAGCCTTGTCCATCTCATCGAGCGTGACGTGATGGGAGAGCTGCGGTCGGCTTATCGGTATCGTGACGTTTACTAATATCGGCTGCTGCGGGTCAACCTGGTGCCGTCCCGGTGACGGGCACGCCGGACTGTCGGTAAGCTCGAGAGGGATTGCCGGCTTGAGGTTGATGTCACGCTTACCATCAGGCATAGTCTCGTCATCTGTGTGGATGTTGATCTCGGCCTTGAGCTGACCGGGAGCCAGCCTGTGGCCGTCGAATATGACAACCAGCGAGCCGTCGTCAAGTATCTCGCAGCGGTTGCACACTCCGGAGCGCACAGCCGCGAAATATGCCTGGCCTCCGGGCCTTGTAGTGAACCAGAGGTCGATGTCTACCCCGGCCATGCTGACGGGGAGACCATCTGCGTCAGAGAAAGCGAGGCGCAGCCGGAAGTCTGATCGGTGGGGTAGTCTTCGCATAGTGTTATATGATGAAATATATTGTGCCTGTTTCGGTGGTTCCGAGGGCTGAGTATTGCTCAGATGTGCCTGTCCAGAGTTTCTTGGCGTTGGCCGCTGCAGCCTCCGCTGCGGCCTGGGCTGCATCTGCCGTGGCCTGGGCCTTGTTGGCTGTGGCTTTGGCCGCCTGGGCCTCGGTGTTGGCGGTAGCGGCTGCTGTCTGCGCGGCAGTGGCGGTGGTCAGTGCCGTCTGGGCGGTTGACTTTATATCCGCTATCTGCTTCGCCGTGTCCGCGTCGACCTGGCCACCTCCGGCAAGGGCTGACTCCGCAAGGGCTTTTGCCTCGGCGGCTGCCGTCTTCGCCTCGTTGGCTAAGTTCAGTGCGGCGCCGGCGTTAGAGGCCGCGTCGTTGGCCACATCCTGCGCCGTCGTCGCAATCTCGAAAAGCTGGCCGATTGACTCAGCATTTTCCGCCACTGCTTTCTTGAGCTCCGTCTGCTGTTTGTTGATACCGACTATGGCGGTGCCGAGAGCCGCCACTTGGCCATCGAGGGCGTCGAGACCATCCGGCACCTCCGGCACCCGGTCATGCAGACCCTGGAGGATACCTGCCAGGAACCGGGGTGTTATCGATTCGTTGGCCGTGGATTCCCTCAGGGTGCTTATGTCATCCTCCAAAGTGGTGGCCTGGGCGGCCCTGGCCGGAACGGAGGCTGTGGCCGGCGTGGAAATTATCTCAACATTCATGGTGCAAATATATTATCGCGTATGTAGGATTAAAAAGAAGTTTAAACTATGCCGGGAGTCATCAGGAGATGGCCACTCAAGGCGGAACTCCGGGGGAACAACTCACAGCCTATGTAAAGTGTGTCAAAAGCATCCGTGCCATCGGTACGGTGTTCCAGAAGGTCTTCCTGACTCTCGGCGAGTTTCTCGCCCGACTTGTCCTTTCGAAAGCCATTGCGCCCGGTCTCGACACCGGCGGTCTCGATAGCCAGGAGGAGAGCCTCGTTGTTCTGACGGTTGATATATGGAGTGAGGTTGTTGCGTCCGGTGAATCCGTTGTTGATCAGACGGTACTTCTCATCATGATGCATAGGGGCTCCGATATAGACATCGGTCACTGTCCACCCATGCCGACGGAACTCACCCACAACCGATTCATGGATGTCGGGGTAATTGCTGAAAAATGTCTGTCCCAAGGCAGTGGAGTCATAATAATATATCACGTGCTTTGTGGGATGATTCCTGTAATAGGCGCAGAAATCGGCTATCAGCTCCGGAATTTTACGCTCGTATTTCGTATAAAACGACTTTATCACATTCAATCTGCGGCCATCCGGCTGACCGGCCACAATCCAGTTGATCTTTGCATTGTAGTCCATGCCGATCACTATCGGGAGGCGTGGATTGAGGTCGGCGTCAGCTCCGGAGGTGATTCCCGATGACCTGCCTGAGACAGGTTTGCCGTCAGGGGTGACGATATCCTTCTGCCACAGCTTATCGAGATAAGCGAAATCCGACTGGTCATATTTATGGTCTTCAGTCATGCAGCAGTAGAATCCATCACGCGATATGCCTATCCTTTGGCAGAGTATCGAGGTCCGGAACACCAGCGGTGTGAGGTCGCGCTTCATCTGCTTGATATAAGACTCGCCCAACAGGGCGATGTTCTCGATCGATGAGCACTCACGGTAATATGTCGCCACAGAGCGCAACTGGTTGAGCTGCCTGTCGAGCTTCCGGATATGATCCTGCATATAAGCGGGTACAGGCTGCCCATCGGCACGGAGCTTCCGCACCTTATCCTTCTGGCGCCATATCTCATGCACCTGTGCCTTGATCACCTGTATTACCTCAGGATCCATCTTCTCGCGGTAGGTCAGGAACCAGGAGCCTTTCTTGGTCTGTGGCATATCCGAGAGCACCATCATGGCATGATTGAGAGAGCGCTGGCCAAAGTGAGCCTTGCTGCCGCCATTGGCAGGGATCACCTGGTCATGCAGCTTCTTCTGGTCGATGAACTTGGCCTCGTCGACCAGCAGCCACGAGAGGGTCAGGGAGTTGGCGGCATAACTGCGGTCCTGGCTCAGCAGGATAGCCACTGAACCATTATAAAAAGATATCACATGCTGGTAACTTGCAGGCTCGATTACAGGACGTTTGAAGAAGTCGGGAGGCTGCCGCCCCACAACGAAATGGATATTGTCATAATAGCCGAACGAGCGCAGGGCAGCCAACACTCCGGGGATTGTGTTGGTGAGTCCATGCAAGAACGTGGGGACGACAATACCCCCGGTGCTCCCCGGCATACGCTGGATGCAACGCAAGATGTAGGGCGCGGCTATGCCATGGGTCTTGCCTGTGCGGCGCCCCATGACACAGACCGACGTGCGTGCCCCCACAAGATGGCATTCAAGCTGGGGGTCGTTGAAATATACCTTCTTTGCCATATCTCATCATGGTTTGATGTCGGTAGCGGCCGGAAAGAGTTCCTCAAACTCAAGGTCGGCGGGTTCAAAATCCACCTCCCGGAGGTCGGGTGTCTCACGCAGATAATGGTCGAGCAGCTTCTGCACCTTCTGCCGGCGGTCGGGCATCGGGTCGAAACCGATGACAGAGGGGTCGTCAGAGAGCACGAAACTCTGGGTGGCCACCTTGTCGATGGGGATACGTTCAGGTTCCTCCTGATCGAGACGCATGTAACGGGCGAATGTGGCCAGAGCCTTCTCCATCAGTTTGTAATCACCCTTTCCCCGGGCATGGTTGATGACCTCCTTCAGACTCTCGGCAAACACAAACATGTTATAGTCTCTCGAGACTTTCGACACCATGGGGAGCAAAGTCTTCACGATCGCCATATCGCTGTAAGCCGTGGGGCGCGTCACCTTATGCCGGCGGATATCCTCCTGCACAAAATCGGCATCCTTGACGGTGGGACAGTCATTGAGATAGAGATACATATTACGCACACGGAGGATAGACCCGACCGTGGCCGGAGGATATTTCGCCTCCAGTTCCGGACGGTCGGTAAAAAGGTCGTTGGTGCATATCTCGAGCAGGGTATGGTTCATGGCTGTGTCATTTGGAGGAGCGGTGATAGTCGATGCCCAGGAGGACACCCACGAAACAGAGAATCTCTCCGAAAGCCGTCAGGACAGAGGGGTGGATCTGGCCTGTGGGGTCGGTGGTGAAACCGAGAATCAGGAGCACACAGCCGACGACAACCAGGAAACAAGCCATGATAAATTTCTGGAAATGGTCATCATGTAGGTTCATAATGCGGAATTAATCGGGATTTGCGGAAGTCATGTAAAACAGGGACTTAATTTCACACGGAAATCCATAATATTTAATAGATTTTAACAAACAAGTGCCGACCGTTACGGCCGGCACTTGCAGAGTGGGAATCATAATCGCCCGGGAGGATGAGCCATGGCCAGTCAGAGCCACCATCGACAATGTCCGGCGCTCCGTTCGCCCGGGGCCCGGCGTGAGTCGGGAATCCGCAGACAAGGGATGGATGTCAGGCGAATTGTGGGCCGAACTCCCTGGAGAAAACCCTGTTCTTTCAGCCTTCAGGTTGCAGACACTGGATATCCCCTTCCTCAGTGTGGAGCAGGCCGATGTAACGGGGGAAGGGTACCTTGTCGGTGCCCTCGACCGTGACAGTGGTAGATGTGCTGCCGGATGCGCCCTGGCCGAAGTCCTGTGCCACGGCAGACTTGACAGGCCACATCTCACAGCCGATGACATGAGCGCGTCCGGCGATGTCCTCGAACACATAGATGCAGTTGTTGTTCTGCACGTAGGCGGCGAGCATGGAAGCCTCCTCGCCTACACCGGGATGGATGAACGTGCCCTTGTTGAGCGAAGTCTGTGAGGGAGGGTCACCCTGGGAGTCGGAGGTGGTCTGCGATTTCTCAGCCACAATGTCGATGTAACGCCAGAACGCTCCCTCCTTGAGCTCGAAGTCACCCTGGAGGATGGCCGATGTCACAATGCCGGCGGCATTGGTGGGAAGCTGGGCGTATTTGACAATGTTGGCTTTGCTGGTGTAATAGATGCGTCGGCGTATGCCGGCAAATTCAGTGCGGCCCTCGCAGAAAGGGACCGACTCCTGAATCTGTTCGCAAAGATCTTTTGCCATAGTGATATAAAATTAAATGGTTACGGAAAAGGTCACTCCGGAATCTCGCATACGAGGAGACGGCGGGGATCGATTGATTCGAACTCCACACCGAAGAACATACGCATGCTCATGGTGATAAGGTCAGGGTCATAGTCGCCGATCTTGACACGCTCAAGGTCAGAGAACTGGTCGACACCTACGAGCATGTTTGCCTTGGGAGCGATGTGGATGAACCTGGATCCGGTCTTGCCAAGGAGCGGCACGATGGTAAGCATCTGGTTGGATCCCTCCACCGACACCTGATTGTATTTGGTGTTGTAGACCAGACCTTTGTGCGACTCCAGATATGCCTCGTTGTAGGCATCGGCAAAATCCTGGGAGCAGAAAAGGAAACACTCCTCGGCACGGAGCTCGGGCGACATCTTACGGAGCATCTCCTTGGCGAGTTTCACCGCATTGCTGTCGTCGGGCTTGGCAGAGAGCATGTGATAGTTCCCTTTCTCCTCAGAGATGTTGCCCTGGGCAATCTCATTGGCAGTGATCGTGTCGAAACCATCGAAAAGATCTTGGGTGGTCTCGCCGTCCTCGTCGCGCACAGCTGAGAAGAGAGCGAGCTTAAGCTTCTTGCCCGCCGACTTAGCCGCGAGATAAAGCACCTCCTGGGCGGTAGGGGTATGGGCGAGATCCTTGCCGGCTGCGAGAGAGGCACGGTGGCCTACAATGGTATTGATGGCAGAGTTAGGTTCGAAATCGGCATCGATCTTGCCGAAATAGGTGCGCAGGTCGCGCTGGATGAGTTTGAGGTCCTTCAGCTCACGCTTGCCTCGTTTGTAGGGGCGGAACTCGACATCAAAATCAGACTGGGAAACGACCTCCGAATAACGCACGTTGGGACGCAGCGTCATGTAGCGCAGGTCATCGCGGAGAGCCACGATGGGGAGACGCAGGATGTTGCGGCGGTAGGTGCGGGCGGAATTACGGAAATCCTCCAGTGTATAGGTTACAATTCCTGTTGCTGGCATAGCTGATTAAGTATTAGTGATATAAATTGTAAGTCGTGGTTGGGGAGGCTCAGGGGAGCGAGTCGTAAATGTCGGCTACCTCCTTAGAGGCATTGAGGAACTGCTGCAGGGAGTCAGCTTTCGGGTGAGCCGGGGCGGCCGGGGGTGGAGTGTTGACCACTGATGCGGTGGTGGCGCCGGGTTGCTTCTCGAGAGCCTCGATACGTTTCTTCAGGTCCTCATTCTCAGCCTTGAGAGATTCAAGATCCGGGTTGGTGTTCTGGGGCTGTGGTGCTTCAGGAGCAGGTGCGGTTGTCTGAGCCTGGGGCTGCTGTTCCGGAGCCGGGGTCTGTGTGGGATTTGACATAAAGATTGATTTTATGGTTTTTGAAACTGTTGTCTTGATCTGCTCGAGGAAACTGACGGGTTCCTCGGTGATAGGCACCGGCGGCAATGGCAGACCGGATGCAAGGAGACTGGCGGCGTAAGAATTTGTGATTTCAGGATCCTTGTCAGACTTCTCGCCTGAGATCTCATCGACGAATCCCCACTCCTTGGCCTGATCGGCAGAGAGCCATTTGCCATGCTCCATCAGCTTGAGGATATCCTTGACCGGGCGTTTGCAACGTTTTGCATAGGTGGCTGCCACCGCCTGGTCGAGGGTGTCGAGATTATCCTTCTCCTTCTGGAGCGCCTCGATAAACTGAGAGAGTTCATCAGCATTTCTCGACGCCCAGTCATAGAACATCATCGACACCTTATGCACGAGATAGAACCCGTCCGGGGCAATCTCTACACGTTTCGCGCCCATGGAGGCTATTGTGGCGGCCGACGCGCACATACTGCGCAGATGCACCGTCACATCGCCGTGAGAGCGGAACTCATCGGCGATGGAGAGACCCTGGGCAAGGGATCCGCCCGGGGAATCAATCAGGACTGTCACCGGTTTGCCGGGATACTGGGCAAGCAGGGAGGCTGTCGCTCTGGCATTGAAGTTGGATCCTCCCACCTCGCCGGTAAGTTCAAGATGATATCGTGACATTGTAAGTTAGTCTATATTGATTATGATTACAATGCAAAAATATAATGTGCAAGCAGGGGGTAAAAAGAAGATAAGGGGCCGTGAGGCTCCTTATCAGTGGAATTTTTTCTTGCGTTGATTGTCCTTCTCCCGGCGGCGAAGCAGCTGGTAACGTTTGGCGACGGCCATGTAATTCTGTTCTGTCGGCTCTATCCCATGAGTGTCAAGCCAGGAGTAAATGATGTTGACACCCTGTTTGCGGGATGTGGAGAACCGTGAGAGGTCGGCGAAGAGCTCGGCATCAAACAGGTCGCGCAGCAGGTCGCGCAACTGGCTTTCGGCAATAGGTGAGAGGTAGTTGTAATAATCCGGGTCGCGGCCCGGGAAACTGGGCACTATGAAAGTGTACGACTGGGCGATCTCACCATCGTTGCGTGCCTGCAGGAAGGCCTCCTCCTCAGGCCGGAGATTGCGATGGCGGAGAAAGGAACGGAGGAAAGAGGATATCGGGGACCCCTTGGCAGGCATCACAGGACAGTTGCCATAGCGGTTACGGGTCCATTGCCAAAGATACTGGGGCATTCTGACACTGACTGTAGACATATGATTTATGATTGTTTTTTAAGTTGAATCCTCAATTTCTCGGCCTCGAGCGCGAGGGCGTCAAGTTCGGTGAGCGCACGGTGGATCTCCATATCGAGCACAGCACGTTCCTTAGTGATATCCCCCTTGGTCAATGCCCGGATCTGGGCGTTCATGGCGTCACGGATATCCTTGGGAGATGGGGTGACAGCATTCTTATCCCGGCGCTGATAGAAATTCGGGTATCGCAATGGCAGCCACTCCTTGAAGGCAGCCACCCAGCGGAATATCGACATAGCCTCCGGAGAGATGGTGCTGGCATCCCTGGCGTGGAGCCGGAATGAGCGGAACCGTCGCAGGACGGGAGCCTTGTCAGGATACAGATGGGTGAACATGGCCTTGCATCTGGAGACATCCTTTGTGGAGATATAGGTCTGATATAAATTGTCAACGATGATCCACTCGCCAAACTTCATGCCATTCATCAGGGGATGTCGTGCCATACGTCCGTTTATCATCTCCAGCCTGACAGGAAGGATGGGGTATTTCTCAATCCAGTCGAGAGTATGGGCTATCGCCAACAGCTCGGAATCGGATGCCTGGAATAAGATTTTACCCTTCCGGAGCCATGCTTTCCCATCATTGTCGCGGGTCTCGATGCGCACTCCGGCCAGCCGGAGAGCCAGAATCACCTTGCACTGATGCATTGAAAAGCGGTCAGACGACAAGATTTCGTAGACATAACGGAGCTGTTTCTGGGTCAGCTCACCCCACGATACAGGTATTTTCAGGTTAAGAGTCATGGGTAAAAGTATTGATGGAAGATACAGTTTATAACCACAAAGTTAATCAAAAATTGTGTATAAATCAAATAATGAGTAGTTTAACTACTGATTTATGTATTGTGTAATGCGCGATGTCACACTTACTACTTAGTAAAAACTGTTTTTGCTCGCACTAAATAGTGCTCTGGAAATCGGGTAAAAAAAGTGCGCGGCTTTTTGTGGATGCTAACTGGTTGATTATAAGCGCACTAATTCGCGCACTTTTTGCGTACTAATTGAAAAACCAAAAAGTGCGCACGTGCGCACTTTTTTAAAATTGAAAAGTGCGGAAAAAGTGCGCGTGTAACTTGCTGAATTATAAGGTTTAACAAAAGTGCGCACTAAAGCACAGTTTTTACAGCACTATTTTTATTAGAAAATTAAAATAAATAAATTATATAAGGTGGTGCATCGCACATCGCGCATTATATATGCTTAGGCCAACATCCCCCCGATAATGGATAAAGAGAAAGGGGTGAGTCCCGGTCTGAGACTCACCCCTCTTTGTGTGATGGTATTGATTATTTCCGTGTTTATGAATGTTGATGGTATGTATTTATTTCATTATAGGCTGGCAATTTCCCATTGGGGAGTATCATATTTTTGTTGGTGTCATTGTAATCTTTATGTCGGATAGGGTAGCCGGGTCATCCTGGATGTTACCTGATACGCTCTCGATGATCATCTCGCGGTTGGTGCCGTATGCTCCCGGCACACATCCCCGGCATATCTCGACATGGCGAGCCTGCAGTAACCTGGAGGCTGCCTCGGCCTGCCAATAGGTGAGACCACTGCACTCGAGAGTGTATTTCGGGGTTATGACAGGAGCCACAGACTTCCTGCGGCCATGGATGGCTGCCACTGTGTGACTTTTCTCAGGAGCCTCCGTCCATACTCCCTTGAGATACATGTATTCCATGACCCCGAATGTGTTCTCAAAAAGTATTCCTATGCCACCGGTGTATGGGTCTGCCTGTATGACAATCGACCGGTTGCCGGCGGCTGCAGTCCACCGTCTCCGTTCGCCCGGTTCCGGTGGATCCTGGGTGAGCAACTGCTTCATCGGGATGGTGTAGGTGTGGATGTTGCCAACAGATTCCGGCGCCACCGGTATGCTCCCGGCATCAGTCATGATATATAGATTTACGGCCGTCTTGTCGTATATCGACACTGTAGGCTCATATACATCCTCCGGAGTCTCATAAGGCACAGATAACATGTCAGCGTCTGTGAGGAACATCAGGGGGAGCAGGGTGGCAGCATCCTCGATGCCGGCACTTGACCTTATGGCATGGAAGGATCTTGCGGTTCTGGTCTGGCCGTCGGTTGTCACAATCTCAAAGTCGGCCTCCGAGCTTTTAACCTGTATCAGGTATGTCTCTATAATGTCAGACAATCCCGGGACCCAGCTTTTGCCGGACAACGGGGGTATGAAGTCAGTCTCATAGAGCGGGGTATAGGTTCCCGGGCCTATGACCCGTCTGAGAGCCAGGTGAAACCCGGTGTATCCTGAGATGTAGATATCATCGATCTCATGGATAAAGATCGGCATCCCTTCCTGGATGTCTTTCAAGTCTGTCGCTACCATGGTGTCAGAATAATGTTGTTGCTGATGCTTTTTCCATTGCTTGGCGGAGAGCCCTTCCTTGCTCGGACTCTATCTCAAAATCCTGCCGGATGTGGCCGAGTGCATAAAGAAGAGCGTTATTCCCACTGGTGAACCAACCTTCACCCTCTCCCGGATATTTGCACTGTTCGGTAACGTCCTGGCCGATTATATGCATGCCATAGTCCCATATTCCCGGTATCAATTCCGCGATATAGATTGTGATGGAGCATTCCGGACGCATGATGATGACATGCACCTTGAGCCCCTCGGTCTGTACCGACCCTCTTATTCCCGGCTGCTTCAGCGAGGCATAAGGATTCTTCTTCGGTTTCATAAGTACTGGTTTAATAATTAACTGATTTGGTAAGATACTCGTTGGTGGTGACTGTGAAATATTCCACACTCGCTGTCTTCTCGGGCTGCCCGATGAAGGTCTCTCCCGGATGTGTGGCAATCCAGTCCGGGAAGTCCTGACCTGTCTCCTCATGCGGTTTATGGGCGTTTAGATGATAGCCCCTGAACTCGCAGTAGGCGATGAGTTTTTTCCGGAACTTCCCGGCGTTGACAAACCGCAGCTGGCCGGGAGTGTCCTTGTGGAACTGCTCGAACATCTCCTTACGCACGATACGGTTGTTGAGATGGTTGGATGAAGGGTCGAAATAGGTGTCGGCCCACTGGAAGAAGTCCTCACCCATGAGCTGACGGTCTTTGCGCAGCTTGATCTGGTCCATCGGAGGTTCAATCATGCCACATCCCACGCCTGCCCAGTCCTCGTCAAGCGACTTCATGTAATATCGCACACATTCCATCATCAGATTGTCGAACAGCATCCATTGGTAGGAATCCCAGTCACTGAAAAAATTATGTCCGAATTCCTTTGTCGGGGTATGTTCCTTGTTGTACCATGGAGAGAACACCATGAACATGGTGCGGGCATCTGTGGAATCACCTTCCGAATTGATGGCGTGGTTGGTGGTGATATAGATCTTGGGAGCACGCTCGAAAGGAATTGTAAACCGGGCGCCCTGCTTGATGTTGACCATGAAATCACCTGTGATCGAGGGGGAGATGTCGCCGATATTGAAATTGAGTTTCACATCATCGATGAATACATTCTTGGTAGTTTCTCGGACATCATTGAAGATGAAATCATCGGAACTCTCCACCTTTCGTCCGGCCACGAACGCCTGGTTGATTACCTGCTTGAGTGCAAGACCGATGAGCGACTTACCTGTGCGGCCGTTGGAGGCATTGACTTCCGACATACGGCCATCCATGGCGATGACCGCCTTGCCCTCGCCATACGATTTGTAATCACGCAGAAGGAACCCTATGCAGGTGAGCTTGTTGATGATATGCCGGTTGAAGTCGGCCTTCTCCTGAGGCATCTTCGGCGTGTCGAAATTTGACGTGTTGTAGAGATAAGTCAGGAACTCGCACTGTTTCCCCTCCTCAGTGAGCTCGATGGAATAGCCTTCGGAGGGGGAATAGCGGATATCACGGATAATCTCACAACGTTTGAATTTGCGGTCGACAAGATTCTTCTCCCATACCGGACCGATAAGGGATTCAGTGCTTATGCCCGCGCTGTTGATGACCACCTCCCGGTCTTTGTAGAAAAATCTCTGCCTGTACTGTTCCGGGATGCCGGCCGTTGTCTGCAGCGGTTCGAGCAGCTGCAGTTTGCCAGCCGAGAGTTTGCTGTCGATGCAGTTGGCAAAGTATTCATGTATCTCCGGATCCTTGGAAGCCTTGCATACGTAATTGTAGACAAATCTCACGATGGCAGCCTGGTCAATCTCAGAGATGACTCCCTTGTCAATCTTCACGTATGACCGCTTTCCCTCTTCATCGCGATATGCACGGAAACCGTTGGTGGTAAGGAAATTTATCATCTCCTTCACATAAATCTTGATCTTTGACTCCCCCTCGTCGTCATACTTCAGCCAGAACTCCTCGCCGTTGCCATATTCAGTGGCTCTGGTAATCTTGTCTTTCTCCTTATCGACCACATAGAAAGTCTTGTCAAACCGGAAAGTCTTGAGTTTTGAGAGACGCTCCTTGTGAAGGGAGAAGAAGTCATCGTTGGATGTCAGGTTCCAGAACTGCTGGATCTTATAGTCAGTGTAGGATGTGATGTTGTGTATATCGACATACACACCGTGACCGTCATGCGACATCATGGCCGTCTCGATATCCTCGAGCAGTTCCTCCTCACGGTCGCGGAGTGTATGATTGAGCAAGTCGTCGACACCCTTGTCGTTACCCTCGTTGTGGTTCACGTGTCCCCACCAGATATCCACATCCAGTTTCATGGTGTGGAGAGTGCGGACGAACTTCCGGAATTTTATGACAGCTCCGGCAAACATGCGGGGACGCATGTCCACGTCGTCATCATTGGCAAGTTCCGAAGATAGATCCTGCCAGTCGGCATCCATCATGAACACCACATTCTTGACCTTGCAGCGCGATACGATATACTGCAGGTCGGGTGGCAGACCGTCTTCCTTACGGCCAATGTTATATATCCCTTGGATTCCAATCGACGGCAGACCATGCTTGCATGCCTTCTCAGCCTTCTTTTCCCCTTCCTGGATATAGAGAGTCTCGATATGTTCACCCGCCTGATAGAGAGCCCTGAGACGCTGGGGGATGTAGAAATACATCGGGGCCCCTTTAGGGGTCATGTACTTCATTCCACGGGCATCAGGGTTCGAGAACCTTATCCTGACATATGGGAGCGCTTTTGTCCGGGCTCCTTTGGGGATGTAGGTGCGGCGGTTGCCATCAAGGTCATAATACAGGATTACCATCTCATCATCATGCTCGTTGATGATGCCTGTATTGGAGTCGTACGATCCTTTCTTGAATGCCGACACCATGGATATGCCCCCGTCGATATTGACCGGAATCTTGACATCATCAAACGACAAACCCGAGCTGAAGAGCTGCATGGCGCAGAAAGAACCGGACTCATCCTTTGAGGAGTCAGATTTCTTTGACTTCTTCTCGATGACCTCCTGAAGCTCGATGTTATTCTCGCTTGCCAGGTTCCGGAGAGTCTCGATGTAATCCTTTCCGTCGCTCAGTGTCTTGTTATGGTAGTACGCATAAGCGTTTAGAGCTCCCGCCAGCGAGAATCCACACTGGTAACACTTGGCGAAGTTCTTTCCGGATACCGGGTCGCAATAGACCTGCATGCCACGTTGTTTCCCCCTGACCTTCCCCTCGGAGCCGCATTCAGGGCAGCGGCAATATTGCCGGTTGCCACGACCTTCCACCGTGTCTGGTATGACACGTGTTATGGGAATGGCATTGACCGCTTTTATCGATTCTCTGGTATAAGCCATAAGTGTTAAATTATTCTATAGGGAAAACTTCCTCACGTGCCACCTCATTTATGATAATACGGAAGGGTTTGCGGATACGTTTGTCAGCCTTGCGCCATTTGTAGATGTTGTTGGTGGAGACATCACATTTGAGCGCAATCATCTGGGTGTAATAGACCTGCTCGAACTTCATCTTGCTATCCATCCACTCTCCGAAAAGGCGGGGTTCCTCAATATTTACTTCAGTGGGATTCATCATTTTTCAGTAAATAAATTTTGGATTCAGTAAAAGAATTATTAATTTTGTTTGTAAAGTTAGTAAATAATTTTGTAGTCGGTAAATATTTGTGTAGTTATTGATTAAGAATTAACACATTTTAACAATGAAGATTAATGACATAGGGCCGGAATTCAAGCGTGTCTTAGACATGAAGAAGTTGACTCAGAAAGATTTGGCTGATTATACAGGGATGTCGCCCCAGGCAGTAGGCGTGCTACTGAAAGAGGGAGCGTCGCGA
Source organism: uncultured Porphyromonadaceae bacterium (assembly GCA_947575235.1). Lineage (GTDB taxonomy): Bacteria > Bacteroidota > Bacteroidia > Bacteroidales > Muribaculaceae > Lepagella. The sequence goes on along the minus strand of CANPMT010000001.1, from coordinate 9,497 downwards.
TGGAAAGTCAATCATTTTGATGCAGCGTGCAGGTATCTGGGGTTGCATCCCGGTACATTCCTGGAGAGTTGGCCTGAAGGGGGTATGGTGATAAGTGATATCGACAACTCCACATATGTCGGGAACACTAACTTTTCGGTGGGCTCGCAGCCTGAGGCGAGTGCGCTGTTGGCAGAGAAAGATGCAAGGATAGAGGAGCAGAAAGCCCGGATCCGGAATCTTGAGATGCTTGTGAGGACCATGCAGGTGCTCATGCAGAAATCAGGCATAGAGTTAGAATAACCGGGCCAACGTCCGAGGACGTGATAAGGACATGGCTCAAGTAAAAAATAACAAGGAGAACGTCATAAAGCAATAGTATACAGTCCGTTAGAAAAGATGCGCAAATGGCGAGCCGTCCCTCCCTCTCCGCCAATTATTAAATCGAATCTGCTGTAATCTTATGGATTACAGCAGATTCGATTTTACGCCCATACAAAATCCATACAGATTGTAGCCCAAACCTCTCCCCCTACAAATGTGTTGGTATCATAGAAAATCGGCACGTCCTGTGTTAGTTTCTTTAATTTAAGCACAGTATCATTTGGGATCCAGCTAAAAGTTTTCAATCAGGATAGACGAAAAAAGAGCGGACGAATCCGCTCTTTCCAATCGACTACTGTCGGTTTCTAAAATCGTTGCTTTTGCACTCGAAGTATTTCGTTAAAGAGGAAACTACCCTTTGTGGATACAAAATTAGCTAAAAAATCCCTATCCACAAAATATTAACGTCTACAAACCTATTAAAGTTTGTGAAAAATTACTAATGAGGAATTATCTTCAAGCCTAACTTTGCTCCTTTATAAGTATAGATATTCTTAGCGATAATCTCAAAAGCCGGATTAAGGCGATTTGGATTCAGAATTTGCCTGCTTATTGGATAAGCAATCAAATCAGCAATCTGAAGCCCTATGACATTATCCTTCTTCCCTACAAAACTTAAAGATTTGATCCTATCTTTTAGACGTTCCGGCGTAATCCACTTAGTTCCATTTACTCGCAGTCCGTTATAATATTTGAGCAACGCCTGGTTCTGGTTGGGATTTCTACGCTCTACAATAATTCTTAATCGTGAATTTCCATCAGTACAATCATCGATATGAAATATGGCACGTTCGATAAGATATTTCAAAGACAAGCCGTATACATCCTCCCTAGTGTTGAAACGCTCAACGAATGGTTCTTTAAGAATACAGCAACATACAACTACATAGACATCTTCCGAACCTAATATCTCATTGATACGAGAGTAGAATCGCATTTTAGTATTCTGATCAAGAAGATTGACAAAATCTCTGCTACAATTTCGGATTTCTCGTGAATGGAAAATAACATCATTATTTCCCCATAGTTCTTGCTTAAGATTATTTACCTCCTTTTCAAGCCAAGTCGATTTCTTGTCAGAGATCAAGATTCCGCATAGAGTAAACAATGGAAAAGTTTTATCATACTTTTCCAGATTTGGATCCCCACATTCATCAATGAATAGGGTAAAATGTTCTTTCTTGCTGTCTTGTCCCATATTCAAAATGCAAATTTAATAATTTTTTCGGAATAATTCCCCTGCTTTTAATTTAATCTTTGGCGACGCTTTGATACGCTCATTTTAGGTTAGAAGACTTTTTGAAGTCACTTTTCGGGTAGTAACAACATCCTTACTCTGCCATTAATATTTATGTGGACTTTATGATTATTTAAGTATTTCAGAAAAATAAATGAACATATCAGGCTCTCTTGGAAAAATCAATGAAGTTGGTGTCACCCAGCGCTCCCAGCGCCCGATTGACAGCATAGGAAAGGTTGTCAGTCGAGGCATAGTCTACGGGCTGGATCCGCTGCCCATTCAGAAATCTCCAGTGTCTGAACTGTCCATGATGGGCTTGCATCCCTGTCCGGGTTTGTTGCGCAGTCCATCGATGCCATCTGAAAGGTATCGCTTCACCCAACGGTTGACTTTGTGTTCCGAGCATGACAACTTTTCCGCTATTGCCTTGGAAGACAATCCATCCGCTTTGTATAATACTATCTCGCTCCTGATTTGCATAAAGGAGCGTGGGTCGAAGTGCAAATGCCATGAAAGCATACGGTTTGTAACGGGTGCCACCGTGTCCGTTGCCGGAACTTGAGGTGCAATTTTTGCACATCAAGTTATCGAGTTCCTCAAGAGAAAGCTCCATCATAAAATCTGCGGGAAACCGAGATATATTGGATTTTTTTTACCGTCTGCGGCAGTATGTTCCAAAATGGAATATACTGAATCCCTACGATGTAAAAAACACCCTCCCACCGGGAATGATGGGAGGTTGCGGACGGTCAAAATAAAGTTGTCAAACGATAACTATTGAACCGCCATAAATTCAATCCTGTAATCTCCGGATATGAGCCATGAGGGTAACTCCTCACCGTCCGCCACCATGTCGGCCACCTGTGAGCGGATAGTTTCCTCAAACTCCGATTTAAGGGCATCAAGTCTTTTAACGCCCCCCGCCTGTTTGAAAATACTGCTAAGGAGGAATTCCAGAAGATACTGTAGCTCTGCGACGGTGTCACATGGCGAAAGCATTGAAGCCGCCGTCGACCACAGCCACTGTGCCGGTGACGAAACTTGCCGCGTCGCTGATCAGATACTGTATCGTGCCGCAGAGTTCCTCCGGCCGACCGAAACGCTTGAAAGGGGTCTGCCTTATCACATCCTCGCCACGCGCAGTGAGTGAGCCATCCTCATTGGTGAGAAGCGCACGGTTCTGGTTGGTAAGGAAGAAGCCTGGAGCTATCGCGTTCACTCTTATGCCCGGGGTGAACTTGGTGGCAACCTCATTGGCAAGGAACGCCGTGAAATTGCTGATGCCCGCTTTGGCAGCCGCATAGCCCATCACCCTCGTCATGGGACGGAAGGCCGCCATCGACGAGAAATTGACGATAGAGCCCTTCCCGGCCTCCACCATGGGTTTGAGGAAAATCTGCGAAGGGATCACAGTGCCGGTGAGATTGAGATTGAGCACCTTCTCGAAATCAGCCACAGCCACGTCGAAGAATGTTCCGTCGGGCGAGATTGTCGCTCCCGGCATATTCCCTCCCGCAGCATTCAGCAGAGCGTCCACACGACCGTAGCGGCTAAGGATCTCATCGCAGTTGGCCTGCACCACTTCGGCATTCATGACATCAGTCACAAGGAATATGGCCTCGCCGCCATCCCTCCTTATCCTCTCAACAATTCTCTCGCCCTCCTCACGGCGTCGCCCCATGAGCACCACCTTGGCTCCCTGGGTGGCGAGATATTCACCTATGCACTGGCCGAGCACACCGGTTCCGCCGGTGATTACAACAACCTTATCTTTTACAGAAAATAGTTCGTTCATATTATTTCTCAGTATTAATAGTAGCCATTATGCCGCTCACCATTCCGAGGGCCAGCATACGGCCATGGAATGAATAACCGGCGTTATATCCCATCCTCTCATCGCCCAACATCAGCGGAGCATGGTCGACACGCATCGGTACCTCCGGACGCAGTGTCTCGAAAGTGCGCACCACATCAATCAGCCTCGGGTCGAGGTGTGATGACTCCCTGAAGTCCCCCCCTGGGAGCACGGTGCAGATGCGGGCATGCACGAAATGCGTTCTCTCGGCATACTTGCGGGCCAGCACCGTCACATCGTTATGCGCTCCGGCACTCAGCGAGCCTGCACAGAACGTCAGGCCGTTATGAGGGGCAGGCACAGCGTTGAGAAACCATTCGATATCCTCGTCGCAGGTCACAATGCGGGGGAGCCCGAACACCGGCATCGGTGGGTCGTCGGGATGCACGCACATGTTTATGCCATACTCCCGGCACACCGGCATTATCGCGTCAAGGAAGTATCTCAGATTCTCGCGCAGGGCCTCCTTGTCGATACCCTCGTAGAGTTTCAGGAGGTTACGGAATTTCTCAACAGGATTCTCCTCATTCTCAGAGAAATTGCCATTAACAAACCCCTGGGTCTTGATCACAATGTTATCAATCAGGCGCCTCTCCTTCTCCGGGGTCATCTTTCGTCGGAGCGCCTCCACACGGCTCAGGGTGTCAGCGTCCCAGTCAGCCCGGGCCCCTTCGCGTTTGAGAATGTGGATGTCGAAATAAGCGAATTCGGCACGGTTGAAATAGAGGTTGCTTGTGCCGTCGGGATTGGGGTATTCCAGGTCGGTGCGAGCCCAGTCGAGAACGGGCATGAAATTATAGCATACCGTCTTCACACCCGCTTTACCGAGATTTGCCAGACTTACCTTGTAATTCTCAATCAGCAGGTCGCGTTCTGGACCGGCATATTTGATAGCCTCGCACACCGGCAGACTCTCCACCACGCTCCAGCGCATGCCATGGTCGGCAATCATCGATGTTATCTTCTCAATCTCTTCAAGTGGCCACACCTCACCGTTGGGTATATGATGCAGCGCGGTGACAATCCCCTCCACGCCAATCTGGCGCAACATCGTGAGGGTTATCTTGTCGGCGGGGCCGAACCAACGCCAAGTCTTTTCCATATCTTTCAGAAGTTAAAGTATTGTTTTGCGTTATAATAGCATATATCCTCGACCATCCTCCCTACGGTGGGCATCATCGAGGACGGGATAAGCCCTCTCTCCAGGTCTGCTCCGAGGAGGTTGCAGAGCACTCTCCTGAAATAGTCATGACGCGGATACGACAGGAAAGAGCGCGAATCGGTGAGCATACCCACAAACCGGCTCAGCAGCCCCTGTGTCGAGAGCGCGTTCATCTGGTTGGTCATCCCCTCGATCTGGTCGTTAAACCACCATCCTGAGCCCATCTGCATCTTCCCTGGTGCAGAGCCATCCTGGAAATTGCCTATCATTGCCGCCACCCATACGTTGTCGGCCGGGTTGAGGTTGTATAGGATAGTCTTTGCCAGAAGGTTGTCAGAGTTGAGGCTGTCAAGGAGGGCAGCTATCTTATCGGCGGCACGGTAATCGCCGATTGTGTCGAATCCCGTATCAGGGCCCAGCTCACGGCGGGCACGCGAATTGACGTTGCGCAGGGGCCCGAAATGAATCTGCTGCGCCCAACCGCGGCGCGCATTCATGCGCATGAGGTCGAGCAGGATAGAGGTGCGCAGCATATCATACTCACGGGGCTCCAGGGTGTAGCCGGCCAAAACCTTTGCAAAGAGGCTTTCCCTCTCATCAGGGGTGCATCTCTCAAACGGCACGTCGCCCAATCCATGGTCGGCCAGACGGCAGCCATTCTCGTGGAAGAATGCGTGGCGCCGCTCCAGTGCCGCAATCAACGACGCATAGGAGTCAATCCTCATGTCGGCGGCTGACGCGAGCTCATTGATATAACCGATATAAGACCCGGCAGCCACATCCACAGCCTTGTCGGGGCGCCATGTAGGGAGCACCTTTATCTCAAAACCGGAGTCAGCGATCGCGCGGTGATACTCCAGCGAGTCAACAGGGTCGTCAGTGGTGCAGACGCACTCCACGTTGTAACGGCGCATCAGGTCGCGTGGGGTGAACCCGGATGAGCGCAACATACTGTTGCAGCGGTCATAAATCTCGCGGGCGGATTCCGGATCAAGGATGGAGTCAATTCCGAAAGCGGTCTTGAGTTCGAGATGCGTCCAGTGGAAGAGGGGGTTGCGGAGAGTGGAGGGGACAGTCTCGGCCCATTTCAGGAATTTCTCCCAGTCGGACGCATCACCCGTTATGAAACGTTCCGCCACACCGTTGGCCCTCATGGCGCGCCATTTGTAATGGTCGCCCCCGAGCCAGAGCTCAGTGATTGAGCTGAACGGTCTGTTCTCCGCAATCTGTCGTGGCGACAGGTGGCAGTGATAATCGATAATCGGCATTTTAGCCGCATGGTTGTGATAGAGGTGCCTCGCCGAGGGAGACTCAAGCAGAAAATCGGCACCGATAAATTCGTTCATGTCAATTATTTAATTCAACCAGTTTATATTTCGGCACAAGCAGTTTCATCATTGTCCAGCTGAAGAGGTAAGCCAGTCCGGCACAGATGAACACAATCATATATCCGGCGTTCTTACCCTCGAATCCGAGGAACACGAGATTGATATCCTGTGTATATACGAAGAGTCGTCCGGCTCCATAGTTGCTCATGAAGCTTCCCAGACCGCTTGCCAGGCCCGCGGCACCCGTGACAGTGGCCACCACCGATTTGGGGAACATGTCGCTGACCACGTTATATACGTTGGCGCTCCAGCTCTGGTGGGCGGCCGCCATAATTCCTATAATCACCACCGGGAACCACATGGAGAGCTCACCGAGCGGCATGACACCGATTCCGAGGAGCGGGAAAACGGCATAGATGAGCATTGCCTTCATACGTCCGGCGTAAGGGTTCATCTTATCCTTGTTCACAAAATAAGTGGGTAGGTAGCTTCCGGCCAGCGAGAGCATCGATATGAGATAAATGAGGAAGATTGCCAGCATACCGTGGGCCGAGGCGGATGAGTGGCCATGTATGTCGCTGATGAAAGCGGGTGCCCAGAAGAGGAGGAACCACCATACGGAGTCGGGGAGGAACCGTCCGCATATCACGGCCCAGGTCTGACGGTAGGTGAAGGCCTGGAGAAGTCCAACCTTGGCTTTGGGTTCATTGGCTGCGTCAGCAGGGTTCGTTTCGGAATCCTGCTCGATATATTCAAGCTCCTTGCTGTTGACGTGAGGATTCTTACGGGGAGCCTTATAGATGAATACCCAGAACCCCATCCACACGAATCCCAGACCGCCGATGATAAGGAAAGCCGCTTCCCATCCGTAATATTTGGCTATGAGGGGTATGGAGAAAGGTGCGACCAGCGCTCCCACCTGTGCGCCCGAATTGAAAATGCCGGTGGCGAAGCCACGGTCTTTCTTGGGGAAATATTCGGCCACGGCCTTAATGGAGGAGGGGAAATTACCGGCCTCGCCAACCGAGAGCACGCATCGTGCGCCAAGGAAGAGCCATACGCTTACGGTTGTTACCATGATGGCGGTGTCGGAGACTGTGCGGAGCGCCTCAAGATTCTCAAGAGCCCCCGAGAAAGAGAGTGTCCAGTGGCCCGACACGATTCCATCGGTGAGAATGCCGCAGAATGCGTGCATGCATGCACCGGCCGACCATATGCCGATTGCCCAGAGATAGCCACGTTTGGTGCCGGCATAATCCACAAACTTTCCGGCAAAGAGCATTGCCACGGCATATACGATAGAGAAGACACCGGTTATGAGACCGTAATCGGCATCTGTCCAGCCGAATTCGGGCGAGATGAAATCTTTCCATGTGAGCGACAGGACCTGGCGGTCGAGATAGTTCACTACCAAGGCTACGAACAGGAGGCTGCACACCACCCATCGGAAATTGGTCATTCTGTTATTAGATTCAGAAGGGTTCATGATGTTAGTTTTAGTGGTAGAATTAATTTCACCGCAAAGTTATAAAATCGTCTTCAAATATAGGTGTGAATTATATCATAGAATGTTTGCTAAAAACAAAGAGCGGTCGATTCACATCGACCGCTTTTTTTGATAATACTTTTTCAAACTAACCTAACATCATGAAACGATTTTCTGATATTATAACATCGGGTCTGTCCGGATGGTTCATAAGAGTTGAAATTTTTTTTGAATATTTTTTCCCCTCTGAGCGTTTTAGTAATGTGTAGAGATAATGCAATTATCTCCTGTTTGAATGTAAAATTCTGTTTATTAATATAGTAAGTAAAATAAGATTATGGAAAAAGAATCGAAACCCTTCGACCCGAAACGTTGGAAAACTCTCAGCAGCGAGGTGATTGTGTCACGTCCGCCGTGGTTGCATGTGCGCCACGACAAGGTTCAGTTGCCCGACGGGCGGGTAAATCCGGAGTTCTATGTGCTGGAATATCCCGACTGGGTGAATGTGATAGCCATCACCGAAGATGGCAAGTTTGTAATGGAACGTCAATACCGTTACGGACTTGACGAGACGGGATATGAGATCTGTGCCGGAGTCATGGAGAAGGGGGAGACCCCCGAGGAGGCGGCACGCCGCGAACTGGAGGAGGAGACCGGTTACACAGGAGGGGAATGGAGAAAGGTCATGACCATCTCCGGAAATCCGAGCACCACCAACAACCTCACCCACTGTTTCCTTGCCACGGGTGTGCGACAGTCAGGCAGCCGTCATCTCGACAGCACGGAAGACCTCGAAGTTGTGCTCATGACGGAGAAGGAGGTCTATGACCTGCTGCTGCACGACGAGGTGAGACAGAGTCTCATGGCCGCTCCGCTATGGCGCTACTTCGCCACGAAGAGATAGAGGAATAAACCTGCTTGATGAGAACTTTATGCACCGCGTAAGTTACTTACGCGGTGTGAAGTTATTGACGAAGGGGCAGGAAACGGCGTAGATAATCCACAGTCGGAATTTCGGGAGGAATGTGTAAATCCTTGCGAAGACGATATTTTATTGTCTCCACTGTTCTTGGCTGACGGTTAATAAGGGTGGCAATCTCCTTATTGGTCAGGCCTAATATTATATATGCAGCCATACGTTGAGCTCCGATACTAAGATTGGGCACCTCCTTGTTAAGAGCATCAAAGAATCCGGGGTGAAGACGCTCGAAGGAACTTCGGAATATCTCCCATGTATGTGCCGAATAATCAAGTGACTTGATTTCAGATGCAATCTTGTCAAGAGCATCCGGTGATGCCGAAGAGGCAAGTTCCCCGATGGTTGAGAGAGCTTCCGACATACGTGACATCTGTAGGGTAGCCGACATTAACTGTCGGCTCTCGTCAGTGTCAGGAGCCTCCTCCTTATTGATGACAGCTCTCCTTTTTCTTGACCGTAACCATCTATATAATGCCCCTCCGGCGAGGATTCCTCCGATAATGATAACCGCTATGAATGTGAGAAGCTTCCATCTGTTTGCTTGAGCTATAGCATCATCAAGTCTGTCTTGTGCAAGGGCACCCTCATATTCACGGAGCGCAATTCCTAACAATCCGTTATCAGTCCAAAGGGAATCTTCGAGAGCCAAAGCTTCTGAAATAGATCTGTATGCTTCGCCCACATTCCCGACATTCATCAGAGCTTTACCTTTAAGTTTAAGGCGGCGCACTTCCAGCATGTCATCAATGCTGTCTTGATCGAATTTGTTGAGTATGGTCAACGCTTCCGATGTATTTCCTGTTTTAATAAGAAGTTCGGCATATTCATTAGAATAGTTGCGGTTGTTCCAATAGTCATTTCTCATCGGCAGATTACGCCGATAAAGAGTAAGAGCTGTCTCATTCTCGCCTATGTCGGCATATATCCCGGCAAGAAGTAGATTTACATATACGGTATCGTTGGTATTCTTGGCGTTTATAAGCGACTGCTGGGCTGATTTCATAGCTGCGTCGTAATCTTTGATCAGTCTTCATTAGTGTCCACTAAAAATTTTAGAGGACACTAATCGGTTAAATAATTAAAC